>JBGVED010000061.1:0-76249 GCA_045119835.1 Bacilli bacterium
TTTTTTCCTAGTACTCTACCAGTGTTGCTTCCTCCTAGATTTCCACTTCCGTATTGTCTAATATCTTTTTTGAAAAACAGTTTTCCAATAACTAAAGCAAAAGGAATTGAACCAATAATATAACTCATTAAAATAGTCAAAAATATATACATACTTTCACCTCAATACTTAAATTATATATTAATGTAGTGCATTTTAAAAGTAAATTTAGTATAATTAATTCGTTAATCATGAAGGGAGTTTTTTTTGTGGCGTCAAAAAATGGTTATAATGAGAGTAGTATTCAAATATTAGAAGGTTTGGAGGCAGTTAGAAAGCGTCCAGGTATGTATATTGGATCTACTGATTATCGTGGGTTACATCATCTTGTATGGGAAATTGTTGATAATGCAATCGATGAAGTAATGGCAGGTTATGGTAATAAAATTACTGTTACTATTTACAAAGATAATTCTATATCTATATTAGATGAAGGAAGAGGTGTTCCTACTGGAATGCATGCTTCTGGTAAATCTACTCCTGAGGTTGTTTATACTGTTTTACATGCTGGGGGCAAGTTTGGCCAAGAAGGCGGGTATAAGACCTCTAGTGGTCTGCATGGTGTAGGTGGATCTGTTGTTAATGCTTTATCTACTTTTATGGATGTTACGATATATAGAGATGGCAAGGTTCATCATATTCGTTTTGAAGATGGTGGTAAGTGTGTTACTCCTCTTGAAATTATTGGCAACACTTATAGACATGGAACAATGGTTCATTTTAAACCAGATGCTAAAATCTTTTCTACAACAGAATTTAATTTTAATACTATAAGTGAGCGATTAAAAGAAAGTGCTTTTTTGCTTAAAGGATTAGAGATTAATTTAATAGATTTAAGAAATGATAAACAAGAAACATATCATTATGAAAATGGGATGATTGCTTTTGTTGAATTTATAAATGAATCAAGAACGCCTTTACATTCACCTGTTTATTTTAATGGTAGTGAGAGCAATGGTATAGTTATGGATGTTTCTTTTCAATTTTGTGAGGAATATGATGAAAATACTTTATCTTTTGTTAATAATGTTAGAACTAAGGATGGGGGTACTCATGAAGTTGGTTTAAAAACAGCGTTTACTAAAGCTTTTAATGATTATGCAAGAAAAACAGGTTTATTAAAAGAAAAGGATAAGAATTTGGAAGGAAATGATATAAGAGAAGGACTTACATCTATTGTTTCTATTAAAGTTCCAGAAAAATTGCTTCAATTTGAAGGTCAGACAAAGTCTAAATTGGGTACTAGTGAAGCAAAAGGTTCAGTAGAAAATATGATGTATGAAAAACTTAGTATTTATTTAGATGAAAATAAGGAAGTTGCTCAAAATTTAATTAAAAAAGCCTTGAAAGCTTTTCAAGTTAGAGAAGCTGCAAGAAAGGCTAGAGATGAAGCTAGAGGAATAAAGAAGGCTAAAGTTGAGAGAATTGTTAGTGGCAAATTAACTCCAGCTCAATCTAAAGATAAGATGAAAAATGAATTATTTTTAGTAGAGGGCGATTCTGCTGGAGGAAGTGCAAAGCAGGGTAGAGATAGACATCATCAAGCTATTCTCCCTTTAAGAGGTAAGGTTATTAACAGTGAAAAAACTAAGTTAGCTGAATTAATGAAGAATGAAGAAATAGCTACAATAATAAATATAATGGGTGCTGGAGTAGGTAGTGAATTTAATATTAAGGATGCTAACTATGGAAAATTAATTATTATGACCGATGCTGATACTGATGGAGCTCATATTCAAGTTCTTATATTGACGTTTGTTTATAGATTTATGAGACCTTTAATTGAACATGGAAGAGTCTTTATCGCTTGTCCTCCTTTATATAAAATTAGTAAAAAAACTAATAAGGGTGAAAAATTCAAGTATGCTTGGGATGATGAGGAATTAAAAGAATATAAAAAAGAGTTTGGTAGTGGATATGATGTTCAAAGATATAAAGGACTTGGTGAAATGAATTATCATCAATTATGGGAGACTACTATGAATCCTGAAACTAGAAGTTTAATTCAAGTTACAATTGATGATGCAATTGCAGCGGAGAGAAGAATTAGTGTTTTAATGGGTGATAAACCAGATATTAGAAGAAAATGGATAGAAGATAATGTTAAATTCACATTAGAAGATACATTTGTAGAAGGGAGTGCTAATTAATGAGTGATAGAAATATAGTATTCCCACTAGAAGATATATTTGGTGATAGGTTTGGAAGATATTCTAAATATATTATTCAAGATAGAGCCCTTCCTGATGTTAGGGATGGATTAAAGCCAGTTCAAAGAAGAATATTGTATGCTATGCATGTAGAAGGAAATACATATAATAAACCTACTAGAAAAAGTGCTAAAACAGTAGGTGTTGTTATTGGTAACTATCACCCTCATGGTGATACTAGTGTTTATGATGCAATGGTTAGAATGTCTCAATGGTGGAAGCAAAATGAACCTTTAATAGATATGCAAGGTAATAATGGGTCTATTGATAATGATCCTGCTGCTGCAATGCGTTATACTGAGGCAAGACTTAGTAATATATCTAGTCAACTTTTAAGGGATATAGAAAAAGATACTGTTTCAATGGCATATACATTTGATGATACTTCATTAGAACCTACAGTTTTACCTTGTAGATTTCCTAATTTACTTGTAAATGGATCAAAGGGTATAGCTGCTGGATATGCAACTGAAATACCTCCACATAATTTAGGTGAAGTCATTGATGCTACGATTTATAGAATTAAAAATAAAAATTGTACAACAGAAGAGTTGATGGAGTATATAAAAGGACCTGATTTTCCAACAGGCGGTATAGTTCAGGGAAAAGAAGGTATATTAGAAGCTTTTAAAACTGGTAGAGGTAAATGTGTTATTAAATCTAAAACTGAGATTGTAGAAAGTAAAAGTGGCAAACAAATTATTATTACTGAAATTCCTTTTGAAGTAGTTAAAAGTGATTTGGTTAGAAGTATAGATCAACTTGCTTTTGATAAAAAAGTTGATGGTATTGTAGAGGTTAGAGATGAGTCAGATAAGGAAGTAGGAATAAGAATTGCTATTGATTTAAAGAAAGATGTAGATGCTAATATTATTTTGAATTTTTTAATGAAGCAAACATCTCTTCAAATTAATTATAACTATAATGTTATTGCTATATCTAATAAACGTCCAATGTTAATGGGATTAACTCAAATATTAGATGCTTATATTAATCATCAAGTTGATGTAGATACAAGAAGAACTGTATTTGAACTTAATAAAGCAAAGGCTCGTTTACATATTATAGAAGGTCTTATAATTGCTATTAATAATTTAGATGAGGTAATTAGTTTAATTAGAGCAAGTAAGGATAAAGCAGAATGTAAGACTAAGTTACAAGATAGATTTAAGCTTAGCGAGAAACAATCTGAAGCAGTAGTTACTATGCAATTATATCGTTTATCTTCAACCGATATCACGATGCTTAAAAATGAAAGAAGCGAGTTAGAAGAATTGTGCATTGAATTAAATTCTTTACTTGAAGATGATAAGAAAATGAAAAAACTTATTATAAGTGAACTAACAGATGTAAAGAAAATGTATGCTCAAGATAGGAAAAGTGTAATTCAAGATCAAGTAGATGATTTGGTTATTGATAAAATGGCTATGGTTTCTAAAGAAGAAGTTATGATTAGTGTATCTAGAAAAGGATATTGCAAGAGATCATCTATGAAATCATATAGTGCTAGCGAAGGTGCTTTTCCATCAACTAAAGAAAATGATATTTTAGTTGCAGTTACTCAAGCAAATACGGTAGATACATTACTGTTATTTACTAATAAAGGAAATTATTTGTATATTCCTGTATTTGAACTAGCTGAAGGCAAATGGAAAGATGAAGGTGTTCATATTAATAATGTAGTAACTTTAACAAGTGAAGAATATATTATTAATGCTCTTTTAGTTAAAGATTTCAAAAAAGACATTAATATAGTTATGGTATCTAAGAATGGTATTATAAAGAAATCTAGTTTAGAAGAATTTAAGGTACAAAGATATACAAAGCCTGTTAAATGTATGAGTTTAAAATCTGATGATTGTATGGTCGGTGCAAATTATAGTAATGGTGATAGTGAGGTTGTTGTCATTAGTGAAACTGGTAATGTGTTGAGATATCATGAATCTGGTGTTCCTCTTTCAGGTCTTAAATCAAGTGGAGTTAAAGCTGTTAGTGATGTCGGTAAGACTGGATTGATTGTTGGATTTGTTGTTTTAACTGACGAGACTGCAAAACTTACTTATCTTGTTACTGATAAGGGTGGACATAAAGTTATCAATCCAAGAAATGTTAATTTAACTCTTAGAACGAATAAAGCTACTTCAGTCTATAAATGTTTTAAATCAGATCCACATAAAACTGTTGGTTTTGGTATGGTTGATGAAAGTAAAAAAGCCTATGCATTAACTAATAAAAATGAGGTTATTGAAGTAGATGTTAGTGAGAGAGGCCAACCTTTTGATAAAAATATGAGAGCAGAACTTGACCTTAAAGAAAAAGAATTAGTAGTTGTTACTTCTACTTTAAGTGTTTCTTGCATAGATAAAGATACGCCTACCTTCCATGTTGAAGAAGAACATTTTACTTTAGAAAAAAAAGAGGAAAAGAATGAAGAAGTGAAAGAAGAAGGTTATGAAAAAGTATCGATATTAGATTTGTTAGGTGAAGATTTTTAAAAAATGATATTAAATTATGTTAAAGTATATCAAATTTATATAAAATATGTGCTTGAGGGGAGTGTTTAAATGAGTAAGGTAATTGTTATATCAGATAGTACATGTGATTTATCACAAAAATTGATTGATGAAAATAATATTAAGATAGTACCTCTTTATGTTAATTTTGATACAGATATTTATAAAGATGGTGTTGAAATGACTTCAGAAAAATTATATGAAATGGTTAAGGAAACAAAAAAATTACCAAAAACATCTGCTTGTTCTGTTGGCGATTTTATAACTGTGTTCGAGAGCTGGTTAAAAGAAGGCTATGAAGTTTTTTATACAGGTATAGGGAGTAAGCTGTCTTCTACGTATGCTAATGCTTTGTTAGCTAAAGAAGAGTTAAATACTGATAAAGTTCAAGTTTGTGATAGTGGTAATTTATCTAGTGGTATTGGATTACTTGTTTTAAAGGCATGTAAATTTGCTAGAGAAGGGAAAAATGCTATAGAAGTTAAAGAAGAAATAGAAAAGTTAATTCCTAAAGTCCGTTCTAAATTTGTTGTTGAGTCATTAGAGTATTTGCATAAAGGTGGAAGATGTAGTGGTGTAGCTAGATTTTTTGGAACAATGGCTAGACTAAAGCCTGTAATTGCGGTAGAAGATGGTAAGTTAGATGTTATAGCAAAGCCTATAGGAAAAAGAAAAGGTTTAAAAGTTATGTTAGATGATATTGTTGCTAATAAGGACAGTATACATAATGATTGTGTTATGGTTACTCATACATATGCAGATGAAGATGCTGCTTATTTAAAAGAGTGTTTAGCAAATGATGTTAGTGATGCTCATATTGAAGAAACTACTGCAGGTTGTGTAATTAGTTCTCATTGTGGTAAAGGAACTATAGGAATTTTATATATTTTAAAATAATAAACTAGTAGAAAGTGGTAATTATAAATTACTTCTTTCTACTTTTTTTTTGCTTAAAAAAACATGTTTATTTTTAATATTTCCTTTGTTATAATAATAGTGCTTTATTTTAGGTGGTGTAGTTATGGATAAAGAAATTTTAGAAAAGATAAATAGTAGTATATACTCTATTGCAGATATTGATAATCAAGATGAAGAAATTCAGTTAGCTTATATAGAAAAATGGGGAGCTAAAGCTATTTTATATATAGATAATCCTACAGATAAAGTAAAAATAAAGGCTATTAAAGAAAACGTTAGTTTGTTTTATGAATTAGATAATAATAGTGATGAGGTAAATAAGGCTGCAATAAACGAAGATGTAAATTGTTTTTTTAGAATTAAAAATCCTAGTGATGATGTGGTAGCTTTTGCTATAAAAAAGAAACCTAGTATATTTTTAGAAATGAAAAAGGTTAGTGATAATATTCAATTGGCAGTGGTAAAAAGGGATGCTAGGATGGCAATTTATCTTCCTTCTCTTTGTTATAAAGCACAAGAATATTTGTTATCTAAGAAGATTGAATATTTGAAATATATTAAAAAAATTGATTCACAAATAGCAATTAAAGCTATAAAAAGAAATTATAAATCTCTTCAATATATGAATGGGTTAGATGATGATTTAAAAATTGAATTAGTAAAAAACAATTATTCGTGTTTTGCTATTATGGATAATCCTCCTTATGAAGCAATGAAAATAGCAGTATCATATAATGCGTATAATATTAAATATATAGATAATCCAAGTGAAGAGTTACAAATAATTGCAGTTAGTAAAGATCCTATGGTAGCAAAATTATTACCAAATTTATGTCAAAGTGCTCAACTAAAAATTATTGAAAAAAGCGAGCTATATTATAGTTATATAAAGAAGCCTACAAAGGAAACTAAACTAGTTACTATAAGGAAAAATCCTAGTATGATTAGATATATGTATAATCCAAGTGAGGATTTGCAGCTAGAAGCTATTGAAAAGGCTGCTTTTTCTATTCAGTATATTGTTGATCCTACAATTAATGCCCAATTAAAAGCTGTAGGAAAGAATGGGTATGTTATTCAATGTATTGATAGTCCTGTTGAAAAAGTTCAATTAGCAGCAGTTAGTCAAGTAAAAGATTCTATTAAATTTATAGAAAATCCTACTAATAAAGTTCAATGTTTGGCAGTTTCTTCTGATTTTAGATTATTAAAGAAGATAAAAAAACCTACAGATGAAGCAAAACAGGTTGCAATCCGAAGAAATTTAAAGGCTATATTTTATTTAGAAAGCATGTCTAGTGATGTAGTAAATTGTTTTATTGAAGAATTTGTTAAGGCAGATGATAAGGTAAAAAAACTTATATATGATCGTTTAGTTAACTTTAATACAGAGTTGGCTAATTGCGTTAATCCTTATTTTATAAGTGTTAAGAGATAAAAAAAGAAGTTGAGGATGTCAACTTCTATTTTATTTTGTTAATTATTTTATGGATTCTTTCTTCGTATCTATCTTTACCTAATATTTGAAGAATGTTATATAAGTTAGGAGATTTAGTTTTAGTACACATTGCAATTCTTATGATTGATGCAACATCTCCAATATGTCCTTTGTATGCTTCTTTATTTTTCTTATATTCTTTTACATTGTCGCAGAATCCACATAGTATAGCAATTCTTTTTAAATTATTGAACCAATCTGATTCATTTAAAGAAGTATCATTTTCTTTTATAAAAGTATTTAAAACATTTATTGTATCTTCTTTAGAGATTGTTTCACTAAAAGGTAATTCTTCTTTTAACATTTCATTATAATAGTTGTCGTAGAAGAATAATATACTTTCTTTTATGTCACTATATTTTTCGTAGTCTTTACGAGGTTTTTCTATTTCTCTTTCGATATTCATTATATCTTGGAAATAATTTCTGTCGCTATCAATTAAATCTTTTAATTCTTTATCATAACTAGAAGCCCATAAGTAAGTTTCATCTGTTATTTCTTTTTTATTCATTTTAGACAGATTTTCTTTACAGATATTTTTGATTTTATCTAAGTCGAATAATGCACCATCAAATGAGAATTTTTCAAATGTTAATTTAAAGTTACTTAAATCTGCTTTAGGATTTTCCATTC
Source organism: Bacilli bacterium (assembly GCA_045119835.1). GTDB lineage: Bacteria > Bacillota_I > Bacilli_A > RFN20 > DUOF01 > CALVUJ01. Next base: position 7,812 of record JBGVED010000061.1, read on the forward strand.
TCCATTCTTCAAAGTTTGAATTTATGATAGTTAGTAAATATTCAATTAAACCGGTTTTTGGATAACCATTATCTAAGAAGTAAGAAACTGCAGCTTCTGCATCTAGTCTTTTAGATAATTTTCTTCTTGAGCCATTTTCACCAATTTTCATTACTACAGGCAAGTGGGCGTATTTTGGGAACTCCCAATTCATAGTTTTGAATAATTCATAGTGAATAGGAAGGGAAGGCAACCATTCTTCTCCTCTTATTACTAAATTAGTATGCATGAAGTGATCATCTACTAGGTGAGCGAAATGATAAGTAGGTAGTCCGTCGCTTTTTCTAATAACAATATCAAGATCATTTTCAGTTAGTTCTAGTTTTCCTCTTATTTCATCGTATACAGTTATTTTATTATTTTCATTTCCACTAGATTTAAATCTTATGATGTATGGTTCATTGTTTTTAATTCTTTCAATAGCTTCATCTGGAGTAATTGAATGGAATTTTGCATATTTACCATAATATCCAGGTCTGATTTTTTTCTTTTCTTGCATTCTTCTTAATTCTTCTAGTTCTTCGCTTGAGCAGAAGCAAGGATAAGCAAGACCTTTTCTAATTAAATCTTTTATAACTATATCATAGATGTAAGAACGTTTGGATTGAGTATAAGGTCCATAGTCTCCTTTTTCGTGATCTCCCATATAGCCTTCATCTGGAATGATGTTGAACTTAGCAAGTTCGTTTAATAAAGTATTTCCACTTCCTTCTATCTCTCTTTTTTGATCTGTATCTTCTAGTCTAATGTAGAAAATTCCACCACTTTGTTTAGCAAAAAAGTAGTCTACTAGTGTTGTAAATAAAGAACCTGAATGCAAGAATCCTGTAGGAGATGGTGCAAATCTAGTTACATATGCTCCTTCTTTTAGATTTCTTGCTGGATATTTTTTTTCTAAATCTTCGATAGTTTCGTTAATGTTTGGGAATATTAAATCTGCTAAATCATTAAAATTGTTCATATAATACCTTCTTTCGCTTAACAATTATAACAAAATATAAATTAATTTTCATTATTAAAGTTAATTTTATTACATGCTTTTATTAAATATTAATAAAAACTGCTATATATATAAAGAAAAAAGTGATATCGGTAGTATAATTTAAGAGATTGGAGGAGTTATTGTGGCTTGTAAATGTTGCGATGGTCATTGTCACCATGATGAAATTGAGAAAAATAATTATTGGTTATTGGGCTTTAAAATAGTTGTAGCAATTATTGCTTTGGTTTTGGGGCATTTTTTTGAAAATAATAAAGTTTTATCTTTGATAATTACTATTGTTGCTTATGTGTTTGTTTCTTATGATATATTCGTTGAGGCTTTTAAAGAAATTAGGCAAGGTGAGATATTTAGCGAATTTTTGTTAATGATTATTGCAACTATAGGTGCTTTTTTTATTGGTGAGTATCATGAATCTATAATGGTTATGCTTTTATTTATTGTTGGGGAACTTTTGCAAGGAAAAGCTGTAGAGAAATCTCGAGAATCTATTGTTAAACTTGTAGGTGTTAATAAAAACAGTGTTAGTTTAAAATATTATGATGGTATTAAAGAGGTTGATTATAAAGAAGTAAAAAAAGGAGATATAATAATTTTAAAAAAGGGAGATATGCTACTTGTTGATGGAGTGGTTAGAAGTGGTATTGGATATGTTGATGCTAGTAATTTGACAGGTGAATCTATATATAAAGAGGTTAATGTTAATGGAGAAATATTGTCTGGAGTAATAAATGTTGGTGAAGTTTTAGAGATTGAAGTTGTAAGGGAGTATAAAGATAGTAAAATAAATAAGGTTTTATCTTTAGTAGAGGATGCTAGTGATAGGAAAAGTAAAAGCGATAAGATTATTAGAAAAATAGCTAAGGTTTATACACCTATAGTTATTTTTATAGCAATTATGATTGTATTGGGTTCTTGGATATTTCAAATTGGTGAATTAAGGGATAGTATTTATACTTCACTTACTTTTTTACTTATTTCTTGTCCTTGTGCAATAATAATTTCCGTTCCTATTACATATTTTGCTGCAATTGGAGGTGCAAGTAAAAAAGGTGTTTTAATAAAAGGAGCTAATTTTTTAGATGTATTGTGCAGAGTTAAAAATATTGCGTTTGATAAAACAGGAACTTTAAGTGAGGGTAAGTTTAGGGTTAGCAAGGTGTTTATAAAAGAAGGGGTAAGTGAAAATGAATTTATAGAATTGATGCTATTAACACAAGTGAATTCTAATCATCCTATTTCTAAAAGTATATGTGAGTTTTATAAAGATTATAAATTTAAGGAAAAGAAAATTAGTAACTGTAATGAAGTGTCGGGAAAAGGTGTGGTTGTTAGTTTGAAAAATCACACTATTATTGCAGGGAATAGAAGTTTAATGAATGATTATAATGTAATTTGTGATGAGGTAGAAGGAAGTGTTGTACATTTAGCAAGGGATAATATGTATTTGGGTTACATATTTTTGGAAGATAAAATAAAAGTTACTTCATATAGTGCGATGAAATCATTAAAAAAATATAAGAAAATAATGTTAAGTGGCGATAATGATATTGTTTGTAAAAAGGTTAGTGAAGAACTTGGTATTGATGAATATTATTCTAATTTATTACCTGAAGAGAAGATGAAAAAATTAGAAGAAATTATAAAAAAAGGGCAAACGATGTTTGTTGGTGATGGTGTAAATGATACATTATCTATTTCTTTAGCAGATGTTTCTGTTGCTATGGGGATAAGAGGAAGTGATGCTTCTATTGAATATAGCGATATTGTTATTGAAAATGATAATTTAGAAAATATTGATGTTGCTTTTAAATTCGCTAAGAAAGTTAGAAAAATAATTTTGGAAAACCTTATAGCAATTATGAGTTTAAAAGTATTTTTTATGATTTTAAGTCTATTTGGATATGTCAATATGTGGATAGCTATATTTTCTGATGTTGGGTTGTGTATTTTATCTATCATCAATTCAATGAGGGCTAGTAAAGTAAAATAGTTTGGATGGTGATTTTAAATGTTAATATTAGATGTTAATAAAGTTAGCAAGAATTTTGGATATGGTAGTTTATTTGAAAATGTGACTTTTTCTTTAAATGAGGGAGAGTGCATTTCAATTGTTGGTCATAATGGATGTGGTAAATCCACCTTGTTAAAGATGATTTATAAAATTGAAAGAATTGATAGTGGTAGCATCAGTGTAAAAAAGGGAGCTACAGTAGCCTATCTTGATCAAGTTTTATCTGATAAGAGTGATGAGAGAATTGTAAAAGATATTTTATTAGAAACTTTTGAAGAATTAAATGAATTGTATAAAAAGATACAAAAGTATGAATTTCTTATGCAGGAGGATAGTGAAAAATATTTAACTACATATTGTAATCTTTTAGAGGAATATTCATCTTTGGGAGGATACGATATAGATGTTAAAATTAATACTGTTTGTAGTGGTCTTGGCATTAAAGAAGAGCTTTTATTTCAAAAATATGACAATCTAAGTGGGGGAGAGAAAACGCTTGTTCAACTAGCTAAAGTTTTACTTTTAAAACCTGATTTACTTCTTTTAGATGAACCTACTAATCACTTAGATATTACTAGAGTTGAATGGCTTGAAAGTTATATAAAAAGTTTTAAAGGTGCATGTGTTATTGTTTCTCATGATAGATATTTTTTGGATATGATGTCTAGTAAGATTTTGGATTTAAGTAGTGTAGAAGCAAAGGTTTATAATACAAATTATAGTGGTTATTTAATAGAAAGAGAAAAAGAGTTTGAGAAGCAAATGGCAGATTATAAAAATCAACAGATTATTATAAAAAGGCTTCAGGAACAAATTAAATATTTTTCAGAAAGAGGAATGGCTACGAATAGCTCTACTCTTTGTGATAGGGCGAAGGCTTTACAAACAAATCTAAATAGAATTTTAGAAAAAAGAATTGAAAGACCAAAAGAAGATAAAAAACTAATTGTAGATTTCAATGCTACAAAAAAGAGTAGTGAGGTAGTTTTAAATGTTGAAGGATTAACAGTATTTAAAGATAATGGTGATAAAATTTTGAATAATGTGTCTTTAAAATTATTGTCTAGAGAAAAAGTGGCGTTTATCGGTGATAATGGTAGTGGGAAGTCAACTTTTATTAAAAGTGTATTAGGTGAAAGTGATTTAAGTAAAGAGGGATTAATTTATCTAGGTCCTAGTGTTAATATTGGATATCTTCCTCAAGTTATTGATTTTAAGGATGATAAATTAAAGGTTCTTGATTATTTTAAAAATACTGCTTATTTGGATGAGCAAAATAGTAGAGCGATATTAGCTAGTTTTCACTTTTATAAGGATGATGTAAATAAATTTGTTAAAAATTTATCTGGTGGAGAAAGGGTTAGATTAAAACTTGCTATTTTGCTTCAAAGTAAGGTGAATTGTCTTATATTTGATGAACCTACTAATCATATTGATATTTCTACAAAAGAAGTATTAGAAGAAGCAATTGAAAAATTTAAAGGAACGTTTATTTTTGTTTCTCATGATAGATATTTTATTAATAAATTTGCTGATAAAATAATTGAGTTTAAAAACGGAAAAACTACTTCTTATAATGGTAATTATGATTGTTATAAGGAGGTAAAGAAATAGATTTTATTTATTTTGTTTATTAGTTAAAATGTTGTGTTTGTGTTATAATGATAAATAATTAAGAGAGGTGCTTTATATGTTTAAAAAATGTGCTAAATATTTTATTTGTTTTGTTATGCTTAGTGTGTCTATGTTAGTTTTTTCGGCATGTAATACTAAAGATGAGGTAAAGAAAAGTGAACAAGAAGAAATATATAGTTTATATGTGCAATATATGGCAGCAAGAGGAGAGACTCCTTTAACGTATGAACAATGGTTAGTTACTGTTAAAGGGGAAAAAGGTGAACCTGGTAAAGATGGTGTTTCTCCAAAAGTTAGGATAAACAGTACTACTAATTATTGGGAAATATCTATTGATAATGGTTTGACATGGACATCAACTGAGGTTAAAGCTACAGGGCAATCAGGTCATACTCCTGTAATTACAATAGGGAATAATGGTAATTGGTTTGTTGATGGTGTGGATACAAATGTTAATGCACAAGGAGAAAAAGGTGATTCGGCAATTGCACCTCAAGTTAGGATAAATGAAATAACAAATGAATGGGAAGTTTCTACAGATAATGGTGTAACTTGGAGTTCAACCTGAGTTAAGGCTACAGGTAATAATGGGGAAAATGCATCATATGAAGAGTATAGTGTAGTTTTTGATTATAAAGGATTTAAGTTAATATTTGATGAAGTTAGTGAATATACAACTGTAAAGTCTACTCAATGGATAAAGGATTTACCTCAAGTTAAAGAGGAGTATAATGATGTCTTTTTGGGATGGTTTATTAAAAATACGGATAAACAAGTTAATAATTTTGATTTTATAGGTGATAATGTTGTTTTGGAAGCTAGGTTTACTGGCGAACCTAATGAGATTATAGATACAGTTTCTCCAATTATTACTTTAGTGGGTGATTATGTTATTTATTTAGAAGTTGGTCAGACTCAGTATGTAGAAATGGGTGCTACTGCAATTGATGACAAAGAGGGAGATATTTCTGATGAAATAGTAGTTACAGGAAATGTTGATATAAATAAGTTAGGGACATATTATATTAAATATGATGTGGTAGATTCTCGTGGCAATATGTCTTCTAGTGTTTATAGGCAAGTAATTGTAAGGGATACATTTGTGCCAACAATTATGCTAAATGGTAGTAGTGATATAACATTAAATTGTGGTGGTGAATATATTGAGTATGGAGCAGTTGCAATAGATGGATATGATGGAGAAGTAGAAGTTTTTATAAATAATCCTGTTGATACATCAAAAGTTGGAAATTATGTTGTAACTTATATTGCTATTGATTCTTCTGGAAATAGAGGAGTAGCAATTAGAAATGTAACTGTAATTGATGCTTCAATACCTGTTATTACACTTATTGGTGATGAAATAATGTATGTCGAATTTAATGGATTTTTTGTGGATGAGGGAGCTTTAGTAGTAGATAATGTTGATGGAACATTTATGATGAAAGCGACAAATTTCTATTATTTAAATGAAAATGATGAGTATGTTTTGGTGGATAAAGTAGATACTAGTAAATTAGGGACATATTATGCATATTATGATTATCGAGACAGTACTGGTAATGAGGCAATAAGTCAAATAAGAAGAGTAATTGTAAGGGATTCTATTTCTCCTAAAATAACTTTACTTGGCCAAAGTCAAGTTGTATTGCGTTATGGAGAAGAGTATGTTGAATATGGGTATGTAGTTAGTGATAATTATGATAATGAGGTTGAAGTGACAATTACTGGTGAAATAGGTGATGAATTAGGAACATATTATTTATATTATGATGCCGTTGATTCACATGGTAATGTAGCAGAAAGTGTTATAAGAGAAGTTATTATACTAGATTTTGAAAATCCAATTATTTATTTTACTAATGAATGTCCTCAATATATAACAATAGAAGTTATGGATGAAGAATATGATTTAAGATGTAATGAAGCAGGGTATGGTGTTGTTGTAGATGATGATTATATATTTGATTTAGAAACTCTGTTAAAAAGAATAGTTGTAACAGGAGAAGTAGATAATACTAAACTTGGTACTTATGTGATTGCGTATGATGTTACAGATATGTCTGGTAATAAAGCAGTAACTATGTATAGGTATGTTAGTGTTATTGATACAATTGTTCCTCAAATTACTTTGAATGGAAATAAAGAAATAATTCTTGGTGTAGGTGAAGAATATGAGGAATTAGGCGCTAAGGCAGTAGATGCATATGATGGGGAAGTTCAAACATTTATTGATGGATTAATTAATACGTCAAAAATAGGAACTTATGAGATTACTTATTTTGCGGTTGATTCTGCAGGAAATATAGGAGTAGCTACTAGAGTTGTTCATGTTGTAGATATGAATTTGCCAGAGATTGTGTTGATTGGTGATGAAGTTATTTATTTGGAAGTAAAAAGTTCAACGTATATAGAAATGGGAGCTAAAGTTATAGATAGCGAAGAGGGTGATATTTCTAATAAATTACGTATGACAGCTAATTTTAATATAAATGAAGTTGGAACATATTATATTTATTATGATGCGCAAGATAGTTGTGGTAATGAGGCGATAAGAAAAATTAGAACTATAATTGTAAGAGATACAACTCCACCAGCAATTATGTTAATTGGCGGTGATGAAATTTTATTGCGTTATGGTGAAGAGTATGTTGAGCAAGGTGCTTTGGCTATGGATCTTTATGATGGGCAAGTTGAAGTAGAAATTGATGCTACTAATTTAGGTGAAGGGATTGGAAGCTATGAAATATATTATACTGCTAGAGATATTAGTGGTAATTCTACTACTGTTATAAGAAAAGTTATTGTTGCAGATGTAGAGGCTCCAATTATTTATTTTACTGGTGAGTGTCCTCAATATATAACAATTGAAGTTATGAGTGAAGAGTATGATGCAAGGTGTGATACTCACGGCTATGGTTTTTTAGTTATGGATAACTATACTCCAGGTTTAGAAGAGATACAAAGAAGTGTTGTTATAACAGGAAAAGTAGATAACACTAAAATCGGTTTATATAGAATTGAATATGATGTTAAAGATACTGCTTTAAATAGTGCGGTTCTCTTAACTAGATATGTTAATGTAGTTGATACAATAGGCCCAGTGGTTACATTAAATGGAGATAGTGAAATAACCATTAATGTAGGTGACCAATATGTAGAGTTAGGTGCAATAGCAGTTGATGGATATGATGGAGTAATAGGTGTAACTATTGATGCTAGTGAATTAAAAAATGAAGTTGGTGAATATGAAGTATTTTATATTGCTGTTGATAGTTCATATAATAAAACACAAATTGCAAGGAAAGTTATTGTTGTAGATAATAATGCATAATATTAGAAAACATATTTTGTTTTATAGTAGACAAATTAAAAATAAATGATAAAATATAAGGGTAAATCTAGTGAAGGAAAGAAGATTAGGTAGGTTTTATTAGAGAGAGCGATTAGGTGAAAGCGCTTATTACTGAACTAACTCGGGACAATCTGGAAGAGGGATGGGGAAATTAAGTATCTATCTTCGTTAACTTGCGTTAATAGTAATTGAGTGCATAGGTTATTCTATGAATTAGGATGGTACCGCTTGAACTTTATTAAGATTATTCAAGTTCCTATTATTTTTAATAGGGACTTTTTTTATTGAAAGGAGAAGAATATGAGCAAATATAAGTTGTGTAGAGGATTTAAGGATTTGATGCCTGCTGATTATAAGAAATACATGTTTTTAAAAAATACTATTGAAGAAGTAAGTAATGTATATGGTTATAAGATGGTTCAAACTTCTTGTATAGAAGAGAGTGGTTTATTTGAGTCTTGCTATAAGGATGATTTAGCTAGTAAATTATTTGAAATAGAAAATAGGTTTACAAATAATGTTTCTTTGAATTATGATAGTTCAATATCGGTATTAAGAAGTGTGGTTGAAAATAAACTTTATGTAGATAAAAGTGTACCTTTAAAGTTAATGTATTTAAAAGAAATTTATAGATATAACAAAAAAGATGCATCTAAGGCTAGTGAATATGAGTTTGGATTTGAGTGTATTGGTGAGAAATCTCCATATTTAGATGTTGAGCATATTCTTTTGAACTTAAAGGTTGTTAGCTTTTTAGGGTTTGGTTCTTATACGTTAAAAATTGGTAATGTTAGTGAAGATGAAGAATACTATTCAATAGTTAAAAAGACTTTAGATGGTTTAGGAATTGATTATGATGAAGATGACACTATTGGTGTTAAAAAATATTGTACTGGTATTGCTTATAATATAGATGTGGATGAGTATGATTCTCTTATTATTGGTGGCAGGTATGATAATTTAATTGATGATATAGGAAATGTATCTGTTGGGTGTATTGGTAGTCAGATTAATTTTGAAAAACTTGTTAAGTTACTAGAAAAATATGAAATGTTTCCGGATTTTAAAGAAGACGTGGATTTTTATATTATACCAGTGGATGATAAGTGTTTTGAATATGCTTTGTATATTAGTGAGGCGCTTAGAGATTTAGGGGCAGTAGTAGAAATACATTATAAAGAATATGATTTGAAAAGATTAGATGATCTTTTAGATAGGGTTAATGTTACCTATTCTCTTGTAATTGAAAAGGAAGATGTAAAGAAAAAAACTATTAAGGTTAGGAATTCATTAACTAAAGAACAGAGCAGTGTTTTATTAAAAGATTTTATAAAAGATTTACAAGATTTAGATGAGCATCATCATTAGAAGGGGGAAATAAGTATGTATAGAAGTAAAACAAATGGTGAATTAAGAATTAGTAATGTAGGAGAATTAGTAACACTTGCAGGTTGGGTTGCTAAAAAAAGAAATTTTGGTAATTTAGTATTTATTGATTTAAGAGATAGATATGGTATTACTCAATTAGTTTTTAGTAATGAATTTGGAGAAACTTTGAGTAATATTCGTAATGAGTATGTAATTCAAGTTAAGGGAAAAGTAGTAGAAAGAGAATCTAAGAACCCAAATTTAGCTACTGGAGATATCGAAATTGAAGTTAGTGAAGTTAAGGTTGTTAGTGAAGCAAAACTACCTCCTTTTATAATTGCAGATGAAACAGATGCATTAGAGGATACTAGACTTAAATATCGTTATTTGGATTTAAGAAGACCTGTTATTCAAAATGAATTAATGATTAGACATAAAGTATGTATGGAAACTAGAAAATTTTTAGATGAAGTTGGTTTTGTTGAAGTTGAAACACCAATTTTATGTAAGTCTACGCCAGAGGGCGCTAGAGACTATCTAGTTCCTAGTAGAGTTAATAAAGGTAAATTTTATGCTTTACCTCAATCTCCTCAATTATTTAAACAACTACTTATGGTTGGAGGGATGGATAAGTATTTCCAAATTGCTAAATGTTTTAGAGATGAAGATTTAAGAGCAGATCGTCAACCTGAGTTTACTCAAATTGATATTGAGATGAGCTTTGTAGAAGAAAATGATGTAATGTCTTTAGCAGAATCATTAGTAGCGAGAATATTTAAAAATATTAAAAATGTAGAGGTTAAATTACCTTTAATGCGTATGAAATATGATGATGCTATTAACGATTATGGTAGTGATAAACCGGATTTAAGATTTGAAATGAAGATTAATGAAGTTAGCGATATATTTAAAAACACTACATTTACTGTGTTTAGCAATGTTTTAAATAATGGTGGTTTAATAAACTGTTTAGTAGTTAAGGGTGTTGCTAGTAAATATTCTAGAAAAGATTTAGATAAGTTAACTGAGTATGTTAAAACATATAGAGCGAGTGGGTTAGCAACTCTTAAGATTGGCGAAGAGTTAAGTGGTAGTATTTCTAAAGTTTTGAGTGAAGAAGAGGTTAATGCTTTAAAAGCTAAGTTAGGTTTAGAAAATGAAGATTTGGTTTTATTTGTAGCAGATAAGAAAAATGTTGTTAAAACTAGTTTAGGTGCATTAAGATGTAAACTGGCTAGAGATTTAGGCTTAATCAAAGAAAATGATTATAAGATGCTTTGGGTAACAGATTTCCCTACATTTGAGTATAGTGAAGAAGAAAAGAGATATGTTTCTTGCCATCATCCATTTACTAGTCCTAAAGATGGTGATGAAGAAAAATTGTTGAATGATCAAGCTAATTGTTACTCTAAGGCTTATGATATTGTTATTAATGGATATGAAGCTGGTGGTGGTTCTATTAGAATTCACGATCAAAAAATTCAAGAAACAGTATTTAAAGCTTTAGAATTAAGTGAAGAAGATATTAATAATAAATTTGGTTTCTTTGTTGAAGCTCTTAAGTATGGTACTCCTCCTCACGGTGGGTTAGCGTTTGGGTTAGATAGACTTGTAATGCTTTTAACTAATACAGATAACATTAGAGATGTTATTGCCTTCCCTAAAAATGCAAGTGCTGTTTGTCCAATGAGCGAAGCGCCAAATGTTGTAGGAGAACGTCAATTAAAAGAATTACATATTAATATTGAAAAGTAGTTTTCTACATAATTTAAAAAATTTTTAATAAATATATTTAATAATTTTTATAAATTTAGTACTATATAATCAAGTTAAGGAGGAACACTTATCGCAAGACATTCACGTAAAGTGATGTAACATCTATATGTGTTGAATACTAACTAGTCTTAGGATCCTAATTATAGATGTGAAATCTAAGGAAACTATTTAACTGAGGATAGTCAAACGTCTCTTAACTTGTAAAAAGGTTCAATTGAAAGATTGAACTTTTTTAATGCCATGGAATCATTAATATATATGAAGTTACATACATTTATATTGGGTGATTTTATGTTTTGTTTTAATGATAAATTATTAAAAGTTGGTAATTTTGTGAAAATACTTTTGCTTAGCGAAGAAGAGATTTCTTTTGATTTTAAAAGATATATTCTTACAGTAAGCGGAGATAAACTTGTAATGCCTTATTTAGAGGATGGCGAGGTTGGAATCAAGGGGATTATAAAAAGTATTAATATTAAGTATAAGATGGTGAAAGATAATGTTTAGTAGGAATTTAGACTATTGGAATATTGTTTTTTATGATGGGATAACTTTGCTTAATAAACTTAATTTTTATTGTGTTAATGTATTTAATTTTAAAAAAATAGGTGATTATAAATATAGTTTTGAAGCCGATAGGAAATATAGAAAAACTATAAAAAGTAATTTTAAAGATTGCAAGATTGTTTCTAGAAAAGGACTTTTTAATTATTTAGAGGTTATGTTAAGTAAGGTTACTTTTATTTGTGTAGTAGTTGCTTTTTTGTTTATGCATAATGTTTCAAAAAGGATTTGGCGTATTGAAATAAATGGTGATTATAAGCAAATTGAGAGTGTTTTGTTAGATGAATTAAGAAATCATAATTTAGTTGTTAGTAAGTATTATCCTAGTGATAATAAGCTAAAAAAAATTGAAAATGATATTTCTTTGTATTTATCAAAAGATATAGAGTTTATAGAAATTAGGAGGAAGGGGGCAATTATTTTTCTTAGATATCAAAAGAGGAGAATTTCCCCTCCACTTCCAGAGAAGAAATCTAATTTGTATGCGACAAAAGATGGTTTGGTAAAATATTTTGATGTTGCAAGTGGGGTTAAACAGGTTAAGGAAAATGATTATGTTAGAAAAGGGGATTTGCTTATTAGTGAGGTTGTAGAGACAAGTGGTGGGGATTTGATTAATGTAGGGACTTTAGGAAGTGTATATGCGAATACTTTTTATGTTATTGATGTTAGTTTGGATCACGATTGTCAAGATGAAGCAACTGTTTTTTCTAAAATGTTGGATAAAGCTAAAGTTAAGATATCAACTTATTTGTCAAGAGGAGAAAAAATAGAAATTGAGAGGGTGTTAAAGTATTTTGTTGATGAAAAAAAAGGAGAGATGAAAGTTTACTATATGCTTTTAGAGGATATTACCATTTAGAGTAATATCTTTTTATTTTTGTTAAAAAAGGAAGAGTTATTAGAACACCAAGTAGATTGAAAGTGATGTTTGCTATAGCGATGTTAATGGCAACGTTTAAGTTAAATAAATTTGTTATGAATGTTACTAAGCAGTTAAATGGATTAATGAATATAGAAAAGATTAAGACAGTTGCTATATTGAAAAATAGGTTGAAATGTGCAAGTTTTTTTGAATCTTTAGTAGAATTAAATATTCCATAAAAAGAGTCAAATGTTGTTCCTATATTTGCTCCAAAAATGAACGGAATTGCTTGATATAAGGATATAAATCCAGACATTGCTAATATTTGCAAAATAGCAACAAAAACACTTGATGATTGGAGAATTAAAGTTATGAGAGCTCCTACTATTATGCTTAAAATAAAGGATGAAGAAACACTTTGTATGTATGATAAAAAAATTTTTGAATCTTTAAAGTTGTTTGCTGCGATGGATATTAGAAACATGCTAAAAAATAAAAGACCTATTGTAAATATTAGTTTTCCAATTTTATAAAATTTAGTTTTCCAAACCATAAGAATTAATCCAAGTAGCATTATGTAAGATGAGAGTTCTTCTATGTTTAATCCTACGATAAAAGATGTTATGGTTGTGGCAACATTGCTTCCTAGCATTATTCCTATGCTGTTATTAAAGGTTAATAGTTTTGCGTTTATTAAACTTATTGTTAGCGTTATTACAGCAGAACTGGATTGTATTAAAGCGGTTGAAAGGAAGCCGATTGTTAAACTTTTTGGGGTTGAAGAAGTTAAGGATAGGAGTTTTTGTTTTACTTTGGATAAAGATAATGAGATTAGGTTATTGCTTAAAGTGTTTATTGAATTAATAAAGAGGATTATTCCTCCTAGTAGTAATGTTATAGTCATGTTTTTCACCAATAAATTATATTTTAAATTTTCTAAAATTATGTTTTTATCCGTATTGAATTATAGGGGTGAATAAGTTGTTTAATTTAAGGTTTATTTTTAGTGTTGGTAGTTGTGGCTTTTTTTGTTTAAGGAAGATTACAAAAAAAAGGATTAAGTGTCAGAGATATATTTCATTAGATAATATAAAAAAGATTTTAAATGATATGTCCTATTCGTGTTATTGCATTAGGGTAAGGGATATAACTGCTATAAAGTATGAGTGCTTAAGTGTTTTAAAAAATAGAGATAATAGTTTTCATTATATTATTATTAAAGAGGTTATTAATGACAGAGTTTGTTATTATGACCCTTTGTTTGTTAACTTAAGAAAAGTTAAAATTTCTTCTTTTTTAAAGAAATGGACAGGTATTTGTTTGTTATATAAAAAGATAGGTTAATTTGTTAACTTTATAGCATTTACTTATAAAGTAAATGTGTTATAATGTTTAATGGTGATTTGTGTGAGGAATAATATTGAATTCATAGATTTAATGAATAATGAAATTTTAAAAGATTATGAAAAGACTTTTAAAAAGATTTTAAAAAGAGTAAAAAAGGAGATAGGTGTAAAAGGTAAGGTTGGCATGAGTATTACATTGTGTGATAATGCTTATATTAAAGAACTTAATAAAACTTATCGTAATAAAGACATGGCTACGGATGTTTTATCTTTTGCTATAGAAGATGATGAAAGTGAAGAGTTGTTGGCTCAAATGAAAAAAGTTTCTTCTATTAGAGAATTAGGAGATATCGTTATAAGTTATGAGAGAGCTCAGGAACAAGCAAAAGATTATGGCCATAGTTTAAATAGAGAAATGTGTTTTTTGTTTACACATGGCGTCTTGCATCTTTTAGGTTATGATCATATTAATAAAAGTGATGAAGAAGAAATGTTTTCTCTTCAAAAGAAAATACTTGAACAATTGAAGATAAATAGATAGGGGGGGAACTATGAAGAATCAAAAATTATTAATAAGGGAAGCAATTTTAGCAAAAGTTAATTCTTATTCTCCTTATTCTAATTTTAGAGTAGGAGCTGCAGCACTTCTTAAAGATGGAACTGTTATAAAAGGTACAAATATAGAAAATGCTAGTTATGGGTTGAGCAATTGTGCCGAGAGATCGTGCTTGTTTAGTGCTTACTCTCAAGGATATACTAAAGATGATATTGTTGGATTTGCTATTAGTAGTGATACAGATGACTTTGTTTATCCTTGTGGTGCTTGCAGGCAAGTTATGATTGAACTTTTAAATGAAACTGTTTCTGTTTTCTTAATTAATAATAAAGAAGAAGTTAAAGAGGTAAAAGTAAAAAGATTGATGCCTTTTGCATTTTCGGGGGATGATTTGAATGGATAATTTTAAGTCGGGGTTTATATCAATAATTGGTAGACCTAATGCAGGAAAATCTACTTTATTAAATAGTTTAGTTAAGCATAAAGTTGCTATTGTTAGTCCAAAGGCTCAAACTACTAGAAATAAGATTCAAGGCATATATAGTGATGATGATTGTCAAATTATATTTATTGATACACCAGGTATTCATAAACCAAACAATAAACTTGGAGTTGAACTTAATAAAATGGCGTATTCTTCAACTAAAGATGTAGAGGGAACAATTTTAATTGTTGATGCTAGTAAGGATTTCTTAGATGGAGATAAATTTGTTTTAGAAGAAGTTAAAGGGTTAGATAATCCTGTTATACTTGTTTTAAATAAAATTGATTTGATTAGCAAAAGTAAACTTATTGAAGTGGTTGACTTTTGGAGTAAGCAACATGAATTTAAGGCAATAGTTCCAGTAAGTGCTCTTAATAGTGAGAATTTAGAGAATCTTTTAAAGGTTGTAAAAGAAATATTGCCTTTTGGACCTATGTATTACTCTAAAGAGAGCATAAGTTCTTATCCGGAGAGATTTATTGTTAGTGAGTTAATAAGGGAAAAAATTCTTTATTTGACTCAAGAGGAAGTTCCTCATAGTGTAGCGGTTGTTATTGAGTCGATGAAAAGAAAAAGAGATAATTTGTTTCATATACATGCAACTATTATTGTTGATAAGGATTCTAAAAAAGGAATTATTATTGGTAAGGGTGGCAAAATGTTGAAACAAATTGGTGTTGATGCTAGAAAAGATATTGAAGAATTACTGGGAATTAGAGTGATGTTGGAACTTTTTGTTAAAGTAGAAAAGGACTGGCGTGATTCAATGTATCTTTTAAAAGAGTACGGCTACAAGGATAGTGATTAAGATGAAGGAAAGGTATACGGGGTACGTTTTAAATACTATTGATTATAAAGATAATGATAGTTTGGTTAATGTATTATGTCAAGATGGGTTAATTTGTCTTAGAGCTAGAGGAGTTAAAAAAATTAATTCAAAAAATGCCAGTAGCGTAATGAACTTTGCATATAGTGAGTTTGAAGTTAATAGAAGTAGTAAAAGCGGATATTTAACATTGAATGAAGGTAAACTTATTAACTATCCTTCATTTATAAGTGATAATTTAGAATACATATCAATTATTAATCTTGTTAGTGAAGGAATTGAACTTGTTGATGATAAAAAAGATAGTTTTGCTTGTTTTGTTGAGTGCTTAGATTCAATGAAAAGTAAAAAGGAAAGTGAATTAATCTTGATAGCGTTTTTAAATTATTTCTTGCAAAAGCAGGGGTCTATGCTTAACGCAGATGAGTGTGTTAATTGCTCTTGTAAAGAAGGAATTGTTAAGTTTAGTTTTGAAAATGGCGGCTTTTTATGTAAAAAGTGTTGGAATTTAGCGAGTGATGATTTAAATTATTTGAAAAATATGCGAGTTCTTAGTAAAGTTAAATATAGCAATTTAGATAAAGTTGATATTGATAATATATATTCTTATAAATATATAAAAGAAGTTATTAATGTTATTGAATCTAAACTTGGAATTTATTTTAAAAGTAAATCATTTTTATTAAAGGTTTTAAAAAGGGAGGAAATATAAAATGAGTGAATTTAGTTTTGAAAAAATAGTAAGTCATGTAAGGACTAGTGGGTTTGTTTATCAGGGAAGTGAAATCTATAATGGTTTAGCTAATGCATGGGATTATGGGCCACTTGGTGTTGAACTTAAAAATAATATTAAAAGATTATGGTGGAAGAAGTTCGTTCAAGAGAATCCTTATAATGTAGGACTTGATAGTGCGATTTTGATGAATCCTGAAGTATGGGTAGCAAGTGGACATTTAGCTACATTTGCAGATCCTTTGATGGATTGTAAACAATGTAAAACTAGACATCGTGCAGATAAACTTGTTGAAGAATTTGATCCTTCAATAAACGGAGGGGCAATGAGTGATGAAGAGTTAGAAGCATTTATTAAAGAGCATAATATTGCATGTCCTGAATGCGGTAGTCATAATTTTAGTGGAATCAGAAAATTTAATATGATGTTTAAAACATTCCAAGGTGTTCTTGAGGATAGTAAAAGTACTATTTATTTAAGACCAGAGACTGCTCAAGGTATATTTGTAAACTTTAAAAATGTTCAAAGAACAACTAGAAAGAAAGTGCCTTTTGGTATTGCTCAAATTGGTAAATCTTTTAGAAATGAAATTACGCCAGGTAACTTTATTTTTAGAACAAGAGAGTTTGAACAAATGGAACTTGAATTCTTCTGCAAACCTGGAGAAGATTTAAAGTGGTATGAATATTGGAAAGAATATTGCATGAACTTTGTTAGAAATTTGGGAATAAAGGAAGAAAATTTAAGACTTAGAGAACATGCAAAAGAAGAATTGTGTTTCTATTCTAAAGGAACTAGTGATATTGAATATAAATTCCCATTCGGTTGGGGTGAATTATGGGGTATTGCAGATAGAACCGATTATGATTTAAGTCAACACGCTAAACATAGTGGTACTAATTTTGAATATATCGATCCAAGTGATAACAGTCGTTATATTCCAAATTGTGTTGAACCAAGTTGTGGTGTTGAGCGTCTTACTTTAGTTACTTTATGTGAAGCATATGATGAAGAAGTTGTAAAAGAAGATGATACTCGTATTGTTATGAGATTACATCCTTCTATTGCTCCATATAAAGCTTGTATTATGCCTTTAAGTAAACAATTAAATGAACAAGCGTTAGAGATTTATTCTAATCTTAGTAAGAAATTTATGATTGAGTATGATGAGGCTGGTAGTATTGGTAAAAGATATCGTAGACAAGATGCTATTGGTACTCCTATGTGTATTACAATTGATTTTGATACAGCAAATGATAATTGTGTAACTGTTAGAGACAGAGATACAATGGAACAAGTTAGAATTAAAATCGAAGATTTAGAAAAATATATTGAAGAAAAAGTAACTTTATAATATAGTTAAGACATTTTAAGGGGGTGAGGTTGTGAGAATAGATGAGCAAATTATTGAAGAGATAAAAAGTAGAACTAATATAGTTGACGTTATTTCAAAATATATACCAGTTAGTAAAAAGGGTAAGAATCATGTATGTGTTTGTCCTTTTCACAACGACACTAATCCGAGTATGCAGATAAGTGAAGAAAAGCAAATATATAAATGCTTTTCTTGTGGAGCAGGAGGAAATGTTTTTACTTTTGTTGAAGAGTTTGAAAAAGTTTCTTTTATTGAGTCTGTAAAAATTGTTGCGGATTTTATAGGATATGATTTGAGTCAGTATGAGGTTGCGTTGCCTCAAAAAAATATTGATCCTAAGCAAGAAAAATTATTGTCACTAGCAAAAGAAGCAAGTGAATTTTATACATATAATTTACTTAATTCTTCTAATGAAGGTCTTAAGTATTTTGAAAAAAGAGGTATAAATAAAGAAATAATAGAAGTATTTAAACTTGGTTATGCAGATAATGATTCCAGTAAGATATTACGTTATTTAACTAAAAAAGGTTATACAACTAGTGAGATAGTAGAGGCTGGTATTGGAATTGAAGGTAATGGCTCTTTTATAGATAGATTTAAAGGGAGAGTTATTTTTACTTTAACTAATGTAAAAGGAGACGTAGTAGGTTTTAGTGGTAGAAAAATTGATAATAGTGATGCTAGTAAATATGTTAATAGCAATGAAAATGCTTTGTTTAATAAAAGCTCATGTTTGTATAATTTTTTTGAGGCTAAAAGTGAAATATTAAAAGAGAAAAAGGTTTATGTGGTTGAAGGGTTTATGGATGTTATTGCTCTTTATAAAGCGGGAGTTAAAAATGCAATTGCTACAATGGGGGTTGCATTAAGCAAAGAACACATTAAATCTATAGAAAAGATGAATGCTCAAATGATATTCTCTTTTGATGGTGATAATGCAGGACAGACATCAATGTATAAAACAATTGAAGAAATTGAAAAAAATAGTTCATTAAGAGTTTTAACAACTGGTGTTAGTGAAGCTGGAAAAGATTTGGATGAAATATACAATTTGGCAGGAGAAAAAGGAATTAAGAGTTTCTTAAATAATACTTATAGTGTTAATGAATTTAAATTTTATTATAATTTAAGAAAAACTAATTTAGATAATTATAGTGATAAATGTAAATTAATTGATTATGTGGCAAAACTAATTAATGGTATTGATAGTATAAGCGAGAAATCTTATTTTAAAACTTTGGCTAGTAATGAAATAGGTTGTAGCGAAGATGTAATTGCTCAAAGTATTGACAAACTGCAAGGCAAAGTGATAAAATCTGCAAGTAAGAGTCTTTTTAAAGAGAAAGTTAATAGTGTTGATAGATATGAAAGAGCCGAAATTGAAGCTTTAAAGCAAATGTTGTTTGATTCAAATGCAATTGTTTATTATATGCAAAAGGTTGGTTTCATGTTTAATAGTGATAATCGTAAAATGGCTGCTTACATTGTTGAATACTATGAGAAGTTTAATAGTGTAGATCCGCTTAAGATTATAGAATATGTAAAAGAAGTTGATTTTAAGTTAGCAGATGGGCTTATTAAAATTTATGAGAGAGATATTCCATCAAAATTCAATCGTGGTGTATTCGATGTTATTACTGGTCAGAAATCCTTAGAGGTCGAGATCGAACAATTGCTCGAAGAAATGAAAAAGAGTACTGACCCCAGAGAAAAAGCCAGGATTGTTATGGAGATAGGAATTAAGAAGAAGCAATTGAGCGAGAGTAAATCCACATATATAGTGGAAAAGGGGGATTAGTTTAGTGGCTAAAATAGTTGAAAAAGATGATGAGTTAGAAGAATTTGAGTCGATAGATGCCATTAAGAAAAGATTAGAGAAAACAGCAAAAGCAAATGGTAAGTATTTGACATTTGAAGAAATTGATGAGGCTGTATCTCATCTTGATTTAAGTGATGCTGATGTGGAAAATTTAGTTGAATATTTTAAAAGTAAAAAGATAGAAGTTGTTGTAGAAGATGATTCTAATGGGGAGTTAGAAGACATTGATGCAAGTGACCTAGATTTAAAAAATTTAGAGAATTTAGATGAAGTTGTAGAAGATGAAGATGATATATTTTTAGATGAAGATTTACTTAGAAGTGAAGCTGATGCATTAAAGTATATTCAAAATGATAATATTATTATCAGTGGAGATGTCAAAGTAAATGATCCTGTGAAAATGTATTTAAAGGAAATTGGTAAAGTTCCTTTGTTATCAAAAGAGAGAGAAATATTTTTAGCTAATAGAATTTCTCAAGGTGATCAAAGAGCAAAAGATGAAATAGTTCAAGCTAACTTAAGACTTGTTGTTGCGATTGCTAAAAAATATTTAGGTAGAGGAATGTTGTTTTTGGATCTTATCCAAGAAGGAAATTTAGGCCTTATCAAAGCTAGTGAAAAATTTGATCCAGAGAAGGGATTTAAATTTTCTACTTATGCTACTTGGTGGATTAGACAAGCTATTACACGTGCTATAGCAGATCAAGCAAGAACAATAAGAATTCCTGTGCATATGGTAGAAACTATAAATAAAATGACTCGAGTTCAAAGACAATTAGTTCAAAAATTAGGAAGAGATCCTAGTGGTGAAGAAATTGCTAAGGAAATGGGTGGAGGAATGACTGGCGATAGAGTTAGAGAAATTCAAAAGTTATCTTTGGAACCATTATCTTTAGAGAAACCTATTGGCGAGGAAGATGACTCTCATGTTGGTGATTTTGTTGAAGATAAAGAAACACTTTCTCCTAATGAGTATGCTAGTAATGAGTTGTTAAAAGATGAACTTTATAATGTAATGAAGGATTTAACTGATAGAGAGGAAAGAGTTCTTCGTTTAAGATATGGATTGGATGATGGAAGACCTTGTACTCTTGAAGAAGTTGGTAGAGAATTTGGTGTTACAAGAGAGAGAATTAGACAAATAGAAGCTAAAGCGCTTCGTAAATTAAGACATCCTACAAGATCAAAAAGGTTTGGTGATTTCCGTGATGCAGCATAATATAAAATTATCTAAAAGATTACAAGCAATTTATGATTTAGTTCCTCAAAGTAATGTGTTAGCTGATATTGGTAGTGATCATGCATTTTTACCAATAGCCTTAGTTTTAAATGGTAAAGTTACTAGAGCATACGCAAGTGAAGTTAATGAGGGGCCATATGAAGCAACAGTAAAAAACATTGAAAAGCATGGTGTAAGTAATTACGTTAGTGCGGTTTTATCTGATGGAATAAGTGAACTTGAAAAAGATGTTAACACTATATCTATTTGTGGTATGGGAGGAAGTTTGATTGTTGATATTTTAGATAAGGACATTGAAAAATTAGAGCATGTTTCTACACTAATATTACAACCTAATAATAATGAAGAAACAGTTCGTATATGGTTAATGAATAATGGATTTGAAATATATGAAGAAAAATTAATCGAAGAAGATAATCGTTATTATGAAATCATTAAAGCTGTTAAGGGTAAGGCTAATTATAGTAAAGAAGAATTATATTTTGGTCCTGTATTACTTAAAGAAAAGAATGATGTTTTCTTGAAAAAATGGACTAATCATAAAGAGTATTTGAATAAAGTAATTGAAAATATCAATGATAAAGAATGTTCTAATTGTAAATTGTTAGGTTCTATTGTTGATTTAATAAATAAAGTAATTTAAAAATAGTGAAAGGAATAATATCTGTGTTGGTTAGGTTTTATTCCTTTTTTTATTCTAGTTTTTTAGGTGAAGTGATATACTATCCTTGCGAGAGGGGTTTGGGTATGAAAACAATTACCGGTTTAGGGGGATATGAATTTTATTTAGATGATACGTGGATAGAACTTACTGAAGAAGAAAAGAGAAAATTTAATATTAATCCATCGATACTTAATTATTTAGTTAACTATACAAAAAGAAAGGAATTTTTTGTTAATTCAGATAGTTATTATGATAGCAAAGATGATTTAGGCGCTTTTTTTGATCTATGTAAAAACATGATGATTAGAAACAATTTTGTGATAGTGGATGAAGAAAAATTTGTATCGGTAAACTCTTGGGATAATCAAACAATTGAAGCTTATAAATTGTTATCTCGTTTACCTAATGGCATTTTACAAGCTTCATATTTTATGCGCTTAACAGGAAAAACTATAAATGGATATTTGTATGGATGTTTGACAACAAAAGTTTCAGAAAATCATGATGAAAATGAAGATGTTTTAGTTGGAGTTATAAAAAATTGGAAATATATAGATAATTAAAAAAATGTAATATATTTTTATACTTTTTTGTTAATCTTAAGATGTTTGTTTAAATTTTATTAATTATTGATATATTGTATGTTGTTATAACAATGATTTGAATGTTTAAATCCAATTGTTTTTTTGTAAATTTGAAAATTATACCTAGACTAAAAAATTTGGAAAGAAGTGATCATAGTGGCAAGAGAAGAAATTTGCGAAGTTTTAAAAGATTTTGGTAGAGAATTTATTTCTTCTAATAAAATAAATCAAATAAAATTAGCTAGCGAAGGGCTAAGCCTTTTAGAAGAGATGTTAAATTTTTCTAAGATAAATGTGGTTAGAGAAGAATATAATTTGAGTGAAAGACAAAGAGATATCATAAAAAGACTTAAAGAAATATTTAAAGAGGGGTATTTTTATGATGTTGAATTAGACAAAAGAAAGGATAAATCATTGTTGTGTGATATTTATTGGAATATTCATGATTTTTTTTGTGATTGTTATAATGTGGATGCTAATATTTATGAAACTGAATTAAATGCAATTTATCCGTTTATTGTTCTTTTTGAAAAGCATTTGCAAAATATTATAGACAGTAATCAGGAAAAAGATTTAGATGAATTAAAAGAGTTTGTTTTAAAGATTGATTCCAGCGCGATGATTCACCCATCTCATCCAGGATATAAATCTAGCGTGACTGAAATTCATATTGAAAAATATTATGATGAATATTATAATTGTAAATACAAACAAGACATTGTTATAGATGGAAAACACAAAAAAATATCAAAAAATAAAATAAATATGATAGAAAAAATAATAATGAGACATTTGTTTAGACTTACGGAGTGTTCTGTAAAAGAAAGC
Organism: Bacilli bacterium; assembly: GCA_045119835.1. Taxonomy (GTDB): domain Bacteria; phylum Bacillota_I; class Bacilli_A; order RFN20; family DUOF01; genus CALVUJ01. Next base: position 30,883 of record JBGVED010000061.1, read on the forward strand.
TATTCTTATTCTGATGATATGTATGGTGAAGGCGGTGGCAGGGGTAGTATAAAAATAAATATAGGAAAATTAAATTTATATATTAATACTGCTATATTAGATAAAAAGATAAGGTTTGTATGTAATAGTTTTAAAAGTGAAATTTATAATATTATTAATTCGTAAATATGAATATTAGGTGTTTTTATTAAACGATTTTTTTCATTGTTAATTGTGAATTTAGGCTACTTTAAATAGTTTGAGTAGCCATGTTTTTGGTAAAATAAAATTTTGATTTTTATTTAGGGAGGAAATTAAATTTTTTAAAAAATTGAAAATTTTTATTTAAAATGGTATATTAAAAAAAAGGAGTGTATTAATATGTACAGTTTGTCAAAAAATTATTATCTTTGTGTAAATTATGAGGAAGCATGGAATTCTTGTTTGAAAGGAATTGAAGAAGGAGATGTTAAGTGTCAATTTATAAAGGCACGAATGTTAAAAGAAGGTAAATATGTAGAAAAAAACGAAGAAGAGGCAATTAAAATTTTTAATGAATATTTTGATGAAATAAAATGCTTGGCTGAAAATGATGGCGATGCAGCATATATAGTTTTTTTGTATTATAAAGAAGGCTTAGGCTCTGTGGAAGTCGATAATGATAAAAAGTCTTTTTATTTTGAGAAAGCTTTAAATTTAAAATCTAAAGATGCTCAATATTTGCAGGCAATTGATTATGATTTTGGAATATTTGGAGTGGAAAAATCTTATGAAAAAGCATTTGAGTGGTATGAAAAATCAGCAGAACAAGGTAATGTAATAGCTCAATATATATTAGCTACTTGTTATCGTGATGGAAGAGGAACTGAACAATCTTGCGAAAAAGCATTTGAATGGTTTATGAAAGCAGCTCAACAAGGACTTGATACTGCTATGAATATGGTATCAGTGTGTTATAGTAATGGTGAAGGTGTTGAACAGTCTTATGAAAAAGCTTTTGAGTGGTATGAAAAATCAGCTGGACAAGGTAATGCAATAGCTCAATATTTTTTAGCTATTTGTTATCGTGATGGAAGAGGAACTGAACAATCTTATGAAAAAGCATTTGAATGGTTTATGAAAGCAGCTCAGCAAGGTGATTCTAAATCTATGTATATTGTGGCGCTTTGTTATAGTAAGGGCGAAGGTGTTGAACAATCTTATGAAAAGGCATTTGAGTGGTTGCTAAAATCAGTTGAAAAAGAAAAGGAATGTAATGATAATAGATTTAAGGCTTCGAAAATAAATTCCAGTATAGATCCAAAAGAGCGCTTTGATGATTGGTTCAATAAAGATTAAGATTATGACGTCTTTAAATTTGGTTGAACTTTGTAGAGGAAAAAATTTAAAATAATTTATATTTAATGTGCAGGTATCAAGTACTTGCCTTTTTTATATATGTTTATGAAAGTTATTTAAAATTTAATTAAGTATAGGTAATTTTATTTGAAAGTATAAACTACTAGTTTTGTATTTGTTGAGAATGATTATAAAAAAATAAATGTTGCATATTTAAATGAGATGATTGGTTGTTTGGTTAATTTGTAGTATTATATTAAGGGTGGCTTTTATGAATAAAGAAGAAATTATTAAATTGTTAGAGGAAATCGAAACTGAAAAAAGAAAAAATCGTTTTTTTGAGAAAATTAGTTTAGCGGAATTTAGTAAAGGCGTTAAAGCAAATACAGACAAATTTAATGATGAAGAAATACAAAAATTATATGAAGATTTACCTTTTCCTTGTAGGAGTACAATTCATGCAGGAGGATATGATTTTTATGCACCCTATGATTTTATTTTAAAGCCAGGTGAAACTATAGTTGTTCCTACAGGATTTAGGGTACATATGAATAACGATGAAACTTTTAATTTGTTTATAAGAAGTGGTACAGGATTTAAATTTAATGTTAGGTTGTCTAATCAAATTGGTATTATCGACGCTGATTATTATGGTAATAGTAAAAATGAAGGTCATATGTTTGTTTCTTTTACAAATCATGGTAGTAAAGAATGGATTAATAAAACTATTGGAGTAGAAAAAGAAAATAAGTCCAAAATGGTTCAAGGATTGTTTATGCCTTTTTATATTACTAAAGATGATGTCTGTTTAAATATAGTAAGAAGTGGTGGATTGGGATCTACTAATAAGGAGTGAGTTGTGTGAAGCATAAATTGAAGAAATTCTTAGTTGCTATTGGAATTATTTTGTTAGTGATAGTTTTGCTTGTAGGTACATATTTAGGATATGTTATGCTTCAGTATTATAGAATTGATGATGTTGTTACACTAGAGATTGATAGAAATAGTGAAAATGTTACGGTATCTCTTCATAAAGAATATAGTATTTCTACCTATAATATTGGTTTTGGCGCATATAATCAAGAGTATTCTTTTTTCATGGATGAAGGGTATATGAAGGATGGAACATATGTTAGTGGTAAGTACGCTAAAGCTGTTAGTGAAGAGGTTGTTTTAACGAATACTAATGGTGCTATAAATACAATGAAAAATTTAAATAGTGACTTTGTTTTTTTACAAGAAGTAGATAAAGAAGCAAGTAGGAGTTATGGTATTAATCAATATGAGATGTTTATGGATAGTTTTAACGAATATTCTAGTGTGTATGCTTCTAACTTTCATAGTGCTTATCTTCTTTATCCTTTTAATGATCCAATAGGTAAAACAGAAGCAGGAATTGTTACGTTGTCTAATTTTAAAATTAATGAAGCGACAAGGTATAAACTTCCAATTGATGAATCTTTTCCTACTAAATTTTTTGATTTAGATAGATGTTTTATGGTTACTAGGTATACTGTTAGTGAAGGAAGAGAGTTGGTTCTTATAAATGTTCATTTAAGTGCTTATGATGAGGGTGGGGTTTATCGTAAGAAACAACTTGAGGTACTTAATCAAATTTTAAAAGAAGAAAGAGAAAAAGGAAATTATGTAATAGCTGGTGGAGATTTTAATCATGATATTGCGGATAGTTTAAATGAGTTTGTTACTGATCAAAAAGTTCCTGAGTGGGTTTATGTTTTAAGTAATGATGATTTAGCAGAGGGGTATAGTTTTGCAACTAGTAAAAATATCCCTACTTGTAGAAGTAGCGATATGCCTTATCAAAAAGATGTTAATTATAGTGTTGTTATAGATGGGTTTATTGTTAGTGATAATGTTTTAGTTACAGGTGTTAGTAATATTGCTCAAGAAAATGAAGAGTTGTTTTTGTATAGTGACCATAATCCTGTAGAGTTAAAATTTGTTCTAGAGTAAATTAATTATACAAAGAAAGGTTTAGAAGGAATGTTTCCTTCTTTTTTTGTATGTTTTTTATGATGAGGTTCTTTAATTTGAGTTTCTTTAGGGGTTATATCAATAGTTGTATTATTTTTGTTATTATTGTATCTTTTGCTTTTTAAATTTGTTTTTGTGAAATTGGCAGCTGCGCTTATTATTGTTTTGGAATTTGAAATCATGGGTTTTACTTGATTGTAAAGTGGAACTATTTGATTTATTGTACCGATTGTTTTTTGTGCTCCGTTTAATATTCCTGATAAAGAAAATTTGTTTGTTAATGATCTTGTAAATACCCTATTAGGGGCAACTCGATTAATGAATGATGAGCCTGCACTTGCAAAAGGAGACATACTTCTTGTTAGGTTCATTGAGTTAAATAAGGGATTAAAAGTTCTCATTATTATCACCTATAATAAAATATGCATTTATCTGGGATTGTTTACTGATTAAAAATAATGTATAATTTTTTTGGTGATGTAAAATGGATAATATTGAAAATTACAAATTTAAAGAGTTTGTTTATGAAACTTTAATTAATACTAAAGGTTATAAGGAGTTAACAGATATTCAAAAAGCGGTTGTTCCTCATGGTATAAAGAAAAAAAATATTATGGCTAAAAGTAGTACTGGAAGTGGTAAGACGGATGCTTTTTTAATACCTATAATGCAGAATTTATATTTGGATAGTGAAAATGTTGAAGTTATTATTGTTGCACCTACTAGAGAATTGGCAAATCAAATATATGTTAATGCTTTAGATTATGCTTGTAATGATAAAAAATTAAGAGTTAAACTTTTAATGGGTGGTTTTGATAGGAAAAGAGATTTAGATAAAAAGGGTAATACTCCACACATTATTATAGGTACTCCTGCAAGACTTAAAGATTTATTGCTAGATAATGGAATGTATGATATTTCAAAGGTAAAAACAATAGTTTTAGATGAGATTGATATGATTTTTGAAATGAAATTTTTAGAAGATATTGATGCTATTATGTCAAAACTTAATAAGAATGTTCAAACAATGGCTTTTAGTGCGACAATTAATGAACAAATGAAAGTATTTATTAGAAAATATATGGCTAGTAATATATTAATAGATTTATCTAAAAAAGAGTTGACAGCAGAAGAAGTAAGGCATTATGCAATACCATTAAAAGGTAGAAGTAGAAAAGAAGCTTTACTTACTCTATGCGAGAGTATTAATCCTTATTTGTGTTTAGTTTTTGCATCTAAAAAAGAGAACGTTAATGAATATTTTAAGTTTTTAAGAGAAGAAGGATATAATGTTGGACTTATTCATGGAGATTTGGATTCTAGAAGTAGAAGACAAGCAATGAAGAAAATTACATCTTTTGATTATCAATTTGTTGTTGCAAGTGATATTGCAGCACGAGGTATTGATATTGAAGGTGTAAGTCATGTTATAAGCATTGATTATCCTCATAATTTAGAATTTTATTTCCACAGAGCAGGTAGATGTGGAAGAAATGGTAAAGAGGGAGAATGTTATTCTTTTTATGATGAAAAAGAAGAAAAGATTATTAGACAACTGATCGAAAAGGGATTAAAAATAGAAAATGTTGAGATAAAAAATGGAACTATGAAATCATTGAAGCCATTTGTTAGAGAAAATAAGTCAAAAAAATTAGATCCAGAATTAGCTAAACAAATCAATTTAATAAAAATAAAAAATAAAAATGCAAAAGTTAAACCTGGTTATAAAAAGAAAATGCAAGCTGAAATAGATAAAGCTAAGAGGAAACATAAAAGACAAATTATTAAAAAAAGTATAGAAGAGCAAAGAAAAAAATCATATAAGCCAGGAGGTAAGAACTATCATGAGTAGAGAGGTAATTATAGGAAGTCATGTTAATATGAGTTCACCTAAGATGCTTGTTGGGAGCGTTGAACAGGCTATTAGTTATAATGCTAATGCTTTTATGTTTTATACTGGAGCACCGCAAAATAGTGTTAGAAAGCCAGTTAGTGAACTTAGGGTTGAAGAAGCTAAAAAATTAATGGAAGAAAACAATTTTAAAATAGAAAATGCTGTCGTCCACGCTCCATATATAATAAATTTGGCTAATGCTAAGGATGATGGAATATATGAACTTTCTAAAAAATTACTAGATGATGAAATAAAAAGAACTGCTTATATTGGATGTAAATATATAGTTTTACATCCTGGAAGTCATTTGGGATTAGGAGTAGAAATTGGTTTATCAAGAATTATAGATGGCTTAAATTTTGTTTTAAATAATGATGATAGTGATGTGATAATTCTTTTAGAAACTATGGCAGGAAAAGGAAATGAAGTTGGTTCTTCTTTTCAGCAGATTTCATATATTATTGAAAATATAGAAAAGAAAGATAGAATAGGTGTTTGTTTTGATACTTGTCATGTTCATGATTCAGGATATGATTTAGTTGAATCTTTGGATGCTGTTATTGATGAATTTGATAAGATAATAGGCCTTGATTATTTAAAAGTGATACATGTAAATGATTCAAAAAACATTAGAGGAGCAAGTAAAGATAGACATGAGAATATTGGTAAAGGTTATATAGGGCTTGAAGTTTTAAGAATGGTTGTTCATCATCCAAAATTTGTTGGTAAAATAAAAATTTTAGAAACTCCATATATAGGAGATAAAGCTCCTTATAAGGAAGAAATTGCCTTATTAAGAGAGAATAATTAATAATTTATTTAAAAGTGTATCTGTTTTTTTTGCTGTTTGGGAACATGTTTTGTTAGCTATGTCCGCTAATAGATATGTTCTTTTATTTTCATTAAGGAAGCTTTGCCAGTTTGCTTTTACATAGGGTAAAATAATATTCATTTCTTCATTTGTAAAATCAATGCATAGTTGTTTTGACACAATAATGGCTTTTTCAACTGTTAAATTTTTTAAATAACTATTTATCAAAATATTAATAAACATTTTTATCACCAATAAAATATATGCATATTGACTTTTATTAACAACTGATTTTATAAAAGGTCTTTTTTTTATTTGTTTGTGCTAGAATAATAAAAAGGAGGTAATTACGATGAATGCGCATAATAGTTTGCTAGATAATTTTTCTAGTATGCAAGCAGAGTTTAATTCTAGTAATAACCGAGCACTTAGAGCAATAGAGACAATTTTTGATGGAGAATTTGCAGATTTAGAAAATAGTTTAGATTATTTTAATGGTGAATATTTAGTTATTGATAAAAGAGATTTAATGGCTATGTTGGAAGAATTCAAGCAGTCATTAGCTAGTTGTAATAATGCACATGATGTAAGATGTAAAATAAACTTTAATAAAGAATCAGAACATCTTAAACAATCATTGTGCAATTTTTTTGAGAAAAAATTATTAAAGGGAGATAATGTTAAAAAGACTATTTGTGGTGAGGTTAAAGATATTTTTGATAGAATGTGTGATTATAATTTTATAGGGTTAGAGGAGCTATTAGATACAGAAATATATAATTTTAAGGTAAAATTTGAGACTAATTATATAAATGGCGAGTATTGTAAAGATGATTTTAATAAAATATTGAGGTCGTTTGAACATAGTTTATTTGATAGGTTAAGAAGTAAGTTTGCATCGTCTGTTGTAGAGAAGCAAGAGATTTTTAGTAGACATACATTGAAGGCATATGAAATTTTGGATTTATATAAAAATGATAAACGCAGGGCATAAAGGTCCTGTGTTTTTGTTTAATGGTATTAATAGGACATTTAGAGTTTTTTTGCTGATAAAAAAAGTGTTGATATGATTATATATCTAAATTATAATTATATCGAGGTGTTTTTATGGGGATTATAAAAGAAAATAAATTATTGTTTGATAATTTTTTGAGTACTAATGATATAAAATATGTAGATGAAATGTTAGTTAGTAGTAGAGATACTATTTTGAAATCTATAAAATCAGTTTTAAAAAAGTATGGTATTGAAGAAGAAAAAGCAGATGAATATTTTGGACAAGTGTATTTAGATGTAAGGGAAAGGATAATTGCAAAAAAAGAATATGAAAATGATGATTTTTCTTTTTATTGTTTATTTGTAAATTGGATAAAAAAATCAGTTGTAGCTCAAATATGTAAAGAAAATGAATTTATTGATAGGGTAGTTCTTTTTGAGGATTTAAGAAAAAATAAAAATGAACTTAATAAATATAGTTTACTTAAATATTTTAATGAACTTAATGAGCATAAATTTAGTGATAGGGAAAAGAGAATTATAAAAAATGTTTATGATAGTTTACTTGATTATCAAAGAGATATTTTTGATATGTATTTTGGATTTAATGGTAAATCTTGTATGTCGCGTATTAAGATTGCTAGAGAGTTGAATTTTAGTAAAGTGAAGGTTGATATGGTATTAAGTAAAATTTTGAGGGAGTTGAGAAGGTCTTTATTTGATGAACAAGAAAAAAATAATTTTTCTAGATTGAAATAGTTTATATTTTATAAAATATTGCAAAAATATTATTTTAATATAGAAATTTTATAATAATTATGGTAATATACTTAAGTCAATTAATATGGAGGTGCAATTATGAGAGATAATATTATATATCGTTGCAGTGTATGTGGCGAAGAAAATTACATTGGTACTAAAAATAAGAGATTACACCCTGATAGAGTAGAAATCCAAAAATATTGTAAAAGATGTAATAAGAAAACAATGCATAAAGAAAAGAAATAAGTCCATTACGGGCTTTTTTTTGAATAAGAAAGGAGCAAAATAATGGAAATTAAGATGATAAAAACAGGATTGTTACAAGAAAACACCTATGTTATTAGTAAAGGAAAGTTTTGTTTAGTTATTGATCCTGGTTCTGATTTAAATAAAATAAATGAATACTTAAGTTCTAAAAGTTTAAAGACCAAAGCTATTTTATTAACTCATGGTCATTATGACCATATAGGTGTAGCAAAGGAGTTATCTTTAATAGAAAAGTGTAATATTTATGCGTGTTCTTTTGAGAGAGAAATAATTGAAGATGCAGAAAAAAATGGCTCTTTAAAATATAGTAGAAAGAGTGTAGTTCTTGATAATGTGATATATTTTGGGGAAGAAATAATTTTAGAGATAGGTGAATTTAAAGTAGATGTTATTTTTATTCCAGGTCATAGTCCAGGAGGAGTAGGGTATATTATTGGTGATGCTATTTTTACTGGTGATACATTGTTTAAAGGAACTTGTGGTAGAACAGATTTATATGGTGGTAGTAAAAAAGAATTGAAAAAAAGTCTAGAATATTTATTTACTCTAGACGATTCATATACGGTTTTTCCAGGACATGGAGATGTTACAACAATTGGAGAAGAGAGAGAAAACTATAAATTATAGAATTTGTAAATAATTATAGTATTCTCCTTTTTTATTGTATAAATCATTATGATTTCCGGCTTCTATAATTTTTCCGTTTTTTATGACAATGATTTTATCTGCATTAGTTATTGTTGAAATTTTGTGTGCTATTATTAAAGTTATTTTGTCTTTGTTTGTGTCGTTTATTGTTTCTTGGATTAATTGTTCTGTTGTAGAATCGATGTTACTTGTTGATTCATCAAGTATTAGAAGAGAATGAGGTTTTAACATTGTTCTTGTTATTGTTAATAGTTGCTTTTCTCCTTGTGAAAGGTTTTGATTGTGTTCATCTATTATTTCGTTTAATTTATTTGGAAGTTTTTCTATTATTTCATTTAATTTTATTTTTTTAGTTATTTCTTCTTTTGATAAAGAGTAGTTTCCATATTTTATATTATTTTCTATGGTATCGTTTAGTAACCATAATTCTTGAGGGTTATATGCTATTTGATTGTAGAAGCTATTAATATTATAATCATAGATATTTTTATTATTTATTAATATGTTACCGTTTTTTGTTTTGTAAAATTGCATTATTAGGTTTACAATGGTTGATTTACCTCCTCCTGTTTCTCCGATAATTGCTATTTTTTCTCCTTTATTAATTTTAAAATTCATATTATCAATAAAAGGTGATTGATTATAAGAGAAGGAAATGTCTTTAAATTCTATTGATTCAATATCTGTTAGTTGTTCTTTTCCCAAGTGGGTTTCTTCTGTTTCTTTAAGCACTTTTAATACTCTTTTTCCAGCGATTAGAGAGTTTTGTATTTGTGTTAATAATGATGAAAAATTAGCGGTTGGGGTTCCTATTTGTTTGCTATATTGAATTAGTGTTTGAATTTCTCCAAATTTCATTTTTCCATTTATTACTGATTTTGCTCCAAGTACAATTATTATTAGATATGTTAGGTAATTTAAAAGGATTGCTAGAGGTGATAATAGCGCAGTTAATAGTGTTGCTTTAAGATTTGTTTTTGCTAAATCTTTATTTAATTTTTCGAAATTTTGGCACATTAATTCGTCGTTGTTATATATAGATATTATTTCTTGATTTAGATAGCATTCTGTAATAACTGAATTTAAATATGTTATTTTTTGATAATATTGTTCTTTTTTCTTTTTGGATATCTTTAGTAAAATTTTACTTATTATTATAAGTAGTGGTAATGTAGTTAATGTTATTAGCGCAAGGAGAGGATTTATAATAATCATCATTATTAAAATTCCTATAAATGTTATGGAATAATTTATTATTTTAGGTATTGCTTGTGTAAATAAAGCGGATATATTTTCTAAATCGTTATTGAATAATGAGAGTATTTCTCCTTTTGGGTGGTTATTGTAATATGTTATATTAACTTTAGATAGTTTTTTATAGGTTTTATTTCTTATTTTGTTAATAGAGTTTTGGGAAATTGTATTTATTATATAATTTTCTAAATAAGTTAGAATAATATTTAATATATATAGTATTGATAATATGGTGATTATTTTATATAGAATGTTATTAGTGGTGTTTGATTGTGATGTTATTTTTTCATAAATTTCGGTTATAAAGTCTCCAAGTAATTTTGGAGTAAATATTGAGATTATAGTAGTGCATGTTGTTATTAATAAAGACAATATAAAAAGTTTTTTGTATGGTAGTAAATACTTGAAGAGTTTTTTAAATGTCATATTCAATAACCTCCTTTTGGGTAATATATATTTTTTTATATAATTCATTTCTTTTTAATAGTTCGTTATGTGTGCCGATATCAACTATTTTTCCTTTATCCATGATGGCTATTTTGTCGCACTGAAGTAATGAAGAGATGCGTTGAGAAATTATTATAAATGTTTTGTCTTTGTAATAAGTTTTTAATTTTTCGATTATTTCTTTTTCATTTTTATAATCCAAAGACGAAAAGGAATCATCTAGTATTATGAAATTATTTTTACTAGCAATAGCTCTAGCTAGTGAAATTCTTTGTTTTTGTCCTCCAGAAAGGTTAGTTCCATTTTCTTGTATTTGATAATTTAGATTTTCTTTTTTTTCTAAGATGAATTTTTCCAGATTACATGTATGAATTATTTTTGTAATATCTTGCATTGTTAAGGTATTGTTAGAGAAGGCAATGTTTTCTAAAATAGTACCTTTTAATAAATATGGGTTTTGAGGCAAATATGTGATGCAGCTAGTTATGTCTTTCCTAGTTAAATTTTTAATATCTGTATCATTTATTTTTATGGTTCCTTTATAATTATCTAGTTCTTTTAGCAATAGTTTTATTAGTGATGATTTGCCACTTCCGTTTAACCCGATTATCCCTAAAGTTTCTTCTTTATTTATTTTCAAGTTTAAATTATCTATTAGTTTGTTGTCATTGTAATTAAAAGATACATTATTGAATGAAATATTATTGATTTGTAAATTTTGTGTGTTTTTGATATTTGAAAATCCCTCTTCTTTTAATATTTCGTTTATTCTATTTAGTGATATTTTTATGGTAGGGTAATTTATAATTATAGTGGATAGCATTATAAAAGATAGTAGGATTTGTAAGATGTATTGTATAGTTGCGATTATTGTTCCTGCTTCTACTTTATTGAATTTGGCTAGATTTATGCATAGTATTAAAATGATAATTGTTATAGAGTTTACTATTAATGTTAAAAATGGGTTAATTAGGGAAGATATTTTTAATATTTTTTTGGTTATATTAATGTATTTATTGCTTTCAGTTTCAAATTTTTCGTCTTCAAGATTAAAGTTGTTGTAAGTTTTTATTATTTTGTATCCAGTTACTTTATCTTTTATGTGTTTATTCATAGAATCTATTGATGTTTCTATTTGTTTTATTAAAGGAAATATTTTTAGGGTTATTATTGTTAAAAAGACAATAATTACAATTATAGATATTATTAAAATAAAGAAAAAATTTGTGTCCAGTGCTTTTAATATGGTTATTGAGCTTACTATTATGATTGGTGCTTTGAAAATTATGGATAAAACAGAAGTTAAGAAATTTCTAACTTGTTCGCAATCTTGAGTAGTTCTGGTTATTAATGTAGATATAGGATAGTTTCTTAATTGATTTTGTTTAAGGGATAATACTTTTGAAAAAAGAGTGTTTTTGATGTTACTAGATATGTTTATACTTACTTTTGACACTATAAAGTTTATAATTATATTAAAAATTAAGATGCAAATTATTAGTGTTAGCATCATAATAGCAATATATTTTATATATTCCATTCCTTGATTATTAATTATCCCTATATTTAGTGCACTTGCTAGTAGTAAAGGTAAGGCCAGTTCAAAGGTTGTAGCAATATATGTTGCGACTAGTAAAAAGAATAATGATAGTTTGTGTTTAAATAATTCGTTAAATAAAATTTTCATAAAAAAAATCCTCCCAATGTTTTGGACAGGATTAATACTAGTAAAATCATAACTAATTTAAGGGTTAATGTCAATGAAAATAGGAAAAGATATATTTGGTGATATTGATGAAAGATAAGATATCGTATTTGTTTATGAGTTTGGTCTTTTTTAATGTTTTGTTTTTATTTTATTTTTATTTTAAAATAGTTGATTTTTTATACATTGAATTGTTTGATTATGGTTTTTTGATTAATATAATTTTAGTTAATGCTGTCGTTTTAGTTATAGATTTTTTTCTTATTTTATTATATAAATTTTTTTATTCATCATATTTTAAAATGTTTTTATTAGGAGGCGTTATAGGGGGGATTATTTGTTATCTTTTATCTTTAACTGGTAGTTATAGTTTTGGCGATTATTTATCTATTATTTCTTATTTTATTATAAATACTATTTTTGTTTGTTATTCGTTATGGTTTGATATAGAAAAGAAGGAGGTATTTGAGTAGTGATTTCTTTGCATTATTGTATTAAATTTGTTAATATTTTAATGGAAAGAAGGTAATTTGTATGATGTTAGTAAATGATCTTAAACCAGGATCTACATATGTTGAAGATGGTGTATTGTATTTAGTGCTTGATATTAATAGAAATAAGAGTGCTAGAGGACAAATGGTTATTAAAGTTAAGGTTAAAAATTTAAGGAGTGGAGCAACTACTGAGTTATCTTATACTGCTGGTGATAAGGTAGAAGGTGTATTCTTAGATAAAAGAAGTATGCTTTATTTATACGATGAGGGTGATATGGTTGTATTTATGGATAATGATACTTATGATCAAGTTAGTATTCCTAGAACTAGGCTTGAATGGGAACTTAATTTTTTAGTTCCTAATAAAGTTGCTACAATAACGTATTTTAGAGAAGAAGTAATCGGTATAGAGTTGCCTGCTAAAGTTACTTTGCAAGTTGCGGAAACTGCTAGTGCTGTTAGGGGAGATACTGTTACTAGAGCAACCAAGGATGCTGTTTTAGAAACTGGATATAAATTAAGAGTTCCTTTGTTTATTGAGCAAGATGAGATGGTTGTTATAAATACACAAACAGGTGAATACGATTCTAGAGGATAATGTTTATAAATAAAAAGGAACTATTTAGTTCCTAATTATTAATTATTTCGTAAATAGTTCCTTCACGGGTATCTTTTATTAAGATACCTTTTTCTTTTAATTCTTCTCTTATCTTATCTGCTAGCGCAAAGTCTTTATTCTTTTTGGCTTCATTTCTTTTTTCAATCATTTCATTTATATAAGTTTCTAGTGATTCGTCTGCTTTTACTTCTTTTTTATTAAGTAAATCTAGTGATAATACTAAGTCAAATTGTTTTATTATTTCTATTTTAGTACTATCAGAGCAATCATCTTTTAATAAATCGTGTATTAATGTGATTGCGCTAGCTGTATTTAAATCGTTTGCTAGAGCGTCTTTAAATTTATTTATATATTTATCATATGTTTCTTTATTTATATCATTTTTGTTGTAGTTTGCTTTCATTGAATCTAGTTTGTTTACTAGTTTATTATATGTGTTTTGTGTTGCATCTAATTTTTCAAAATCAAAAGTTAGAGTATTTCTGTAGTGCGATTGTAAGCAATAGAAACGATAAACAAGAGGATCATATCCTTTTTTTGCTAGGTTTGAAATAGTTAAAAATTCACCTTTTGATTTGCTCATTTTTCCTGTTTCATCATTTAAAAAAGCTAGATGAATCCAATAATTACACCATTTATGACCTAAATATGCTTCACTTTGAGCAATTTCATTTGTGTGATGAGGGAATATTGCATCTACTGCACCACAATGGATATCTAAGTATTCTCCAAGATATTTTAATGATATACCACTACATTCTATGTGCCATCCAGGATATCCTGTTCCAAGTTCTGTTTCCCATTTTAGGGCATGGTTTTCAAATTTTGAATCATTGAACCATAAAACAAAATCTGCTTGATTTCTTTTTTGACTATCAAATTCAACGTCTTCTCTAGAACCCACTTGTAAATCATCTGCTTTTTTCTTTGATAAATCGTAGTAATTTGGAAACTTTGTTACATCAAAATAGATATTATTGCCTGCTTTATAAGCGTGTCCTGTTTGAAGTAGCTTTTTTGTCATTTTTACGTATTCGTCAATGTTGTCTGTTGCGTTAGACACTATTTCTGGAATTCTTATATTTAGCATATTCATTTCTTCAAAGAAAATATCTGTGTAATATTTAGCTATTTCTAAAACTCCTTTATTTTCTCTTTTTGCTGCAATAGCCATTTTATCTTCTCCTGTGTCTCCATCACTAGTTAGATGTCCAACATCAGTTATATTCATACATCTTTTAACGTTATAGCCAAGAAATCTTAGTGATTTATCTAAAATATCTTCACTAATATAAGTTCTCATGTTTCCTATGTGTGCAAAGTGATATACTGTAGGGCCACAAGTATACATGGTAACTTCTTCTTTATTATGAGGAATGAATTCTTCTACTTTTCTTGTTAATGTGTTATATAATTTCATTTTATCAATCTCCTAACGTTTATATATTTTATAAGAGTGTGTGTTTATTGTCAATTTAATATACTTTACTTATATTATGTTAATTTGTGTTTAATGTTCTATTATTAGCGAACCATTCTGTATTTTGGAATAAAATTAAGTTTTCGGCACTTATATTATAATTTGTTCCATCACTAGTTATTTTTATGGTTCCTGTAGTAAATGTAGCATATATATTGTTTGTTAATGAATACATTCTATCTAGACTAACTTGTTGAGGAATGTCGTATTTAGTTACTCCATCAAGACCTGCTGAAATTATTATAACTTCTGGAGACATAGCACTTAATAATGAAGCTGAGTTTGCGCTGCTAGCACCATGATGTGATGCTTTAAATATATCTACATGACTTATGTTATTTGCAAAGTTTTCATCATCTTCTAAATCTCCAGGAAATAAAAATGTAACTTCATTGTGAGTTAGTAATGTTACAACTGATCTATCATTGGCAGAGGCTTTTGAATCGTTGTAAAATCCTGTATCCAATACCTCTAGAGTTGCATTTCCTAATTTAAATGATTTAGCACATTCGTTTTCTCCTGTTATCGCTTGAAACCCGGTACAGACTTTAGCATTTGATTGTTCAATCAATGACATTAAATCATTATATACTTGAGTGTCTGCTTCATATCCGGATTCTATAATGTAATTGTAAGTAAAGTTAGTAATACTTAATACTCCTTCTTTTGAAGAAAGTCCAACAAAACCACCAATGTGGTCGTTGTCAGTGTGAGTAACAATAACTAAATCTATAGTTTTATCGGTTACTTTTTCTTTTAAGAAGGGAACAACGGTATTACTACCAACATTTTTTATTCCTGCATCTATTACAATATCAACATTTCCACATTTAATATATGTTGAATCACCTATTTTAGTTTCATTTTTATCATCTTTTAAATCAAGATAATATACTTCTAAGTTGTTAGTACAAGTATTGTCTAGAAAATTTTTTGTATATGTTCCATCAGCATTTTTTATTAGTGGTTTATTTAAATTTGAGTTAAAATTTGAATAGTTAATTGTACAACCACAAAGGGGTGTACAGCATATTAGTAATAACATTAATAAATATTTTTTCATATTCACACCTCTTGGTTATTATTTTATCATAATAATTTTAGTTTGTTTATTTTTGGTGTTTTCTTTTGTAAAAAATTAATTTATTTAAGTTCATAGGTTTTGCTTTTATATGTTTTAATTTTTCACTTCTACATTTATGTACGATTTATATGCTTCTAAGTATTTTTCTTTTAAATTGTTTTCTAAGTATGTAGGTGAAAGTACTTTAGCTTCTTTACCAAAAGAGAAAAAATAAATTATTAGTTGATCAAATGAACAAGAAAAAGTATATATATCGTTTTCAATATTTATAGGAGTAGGTCTATTCAAATATTTTTTCTTATATAGTTTTTGTCCAATAGGAGTTAATTTTATTTGGGCATAGCAAGGATTGGTATAGGGGAATTGTGGGCCATTTTTTATTACATTATCTAATTTATTGATTTCTTCTTCATTTAAAGTGTATTTTTCTTTTAATAAGTAAATTGATTCTATTTTGCATAAATGTATACTTGCTACGTGTTTTTTTTCTTTTCCGGTGATCATTCCTATTAGATAATTGTATATTTCTTCTTTACTATTTGATATTGAGTAGGGTGATATTTGTCTTTCTTCGTTTCCTTTAAGAAAAACTTTTATTTCCCTTTTATCTTGGATTGATTCAGTTAATAATTCATATGTAGGTAAATATATTATTTGTTCTCTTTTATATTTTGGTAAGGATAAGTAACTATCTATCATATTTCTAAAAAATGAAGAAATGCTTTGAAAACTTAAATATTTATTTTCTATAATTTTAAAAATATGATAATTAGAGTTTATTAATTTAAAAGAAAATGATGTGTTTAAGGTGTCTTTTTTATTAAATGAAAAGAATGTGCTGGAAGTTATTAAATCATTTATTATATTATTCGCTTTTTTTTCATCAAAGATGTGATTTTTTACAATATTTTCATATTTTTCTATTTCTTCACTAGCTTTTGTGTCGTAGATAGAGAAGTAGTTTTTTAGTAAGGCGTTCATAAAACCATTTTTATTTATTTCTCCGTTTTTTTTATAATATTCAAAAGTAACCATGTCATTTAATAAATCATTTAAAGATTTTTTCGTTAAATTTATTTTAATTTTTTCCATTTTCATCACTCCTGTTCTATTAAATAGTACATTTTTTTGCCTTATTTATCAAATAAAATGTTAAAATTATCAAAAAAAAGGGAACTAAAAAAATTTTGAATTGCTAATTTATTTATCTTTTTAATAATATTATAATATGGTTAAGAAATTGAGGGAGAAGTGATTTTAATGAAAAATTTGAAAATATATGCTAAAACCATAGAAGATAAAGCTATTGAGCAAATAGATAAATTAATGGAACAAGATTCTTTTAAAAATGAAAAGGTGAGAATAATGCCAGATGTTCATAGTGGTAAGGGTTGCGTTATTGGGTTTACTTCAACTATTTCTGATAAAATTATCCCAACTATTGTAGGTGTTGATTTGTATTGCGGTATGCTCTTAGTTGAATTAGGTAAAGTTGATCTTGATTTAGCAAAAGTTGATGAGATTGTAAAAAAAGAAATACCTTCAGGTTTTTCTGTGCATCTAAATATGGAAATTGATAATGAACTTAGTGATTTATATAAAGATATTGAAAATATGCATTGTTTTGAATATTTAAGCTACAATAACCAGATTAAAAATGGTGTAGGTACACTTGGTGGAGGGAATCATTTTGTTGAGATTGATGTTGATGATGAAGGAAATAAATATTTAGTTATTCATTCTGGAAGTAGAAATTTAGGTAATCAAGTAGCAAAAATTTACATGGAAAGGGCTATTGGATATTGTCATGGAGGAGATTTAACACATGAAGAGAGAAAAAATTTGATTGAATCTTTAAAAAATCAAGGAAGAGAGAAAGAAATAGAAAAGATTTTAAAAGAAGAAAAAAGAAAAGCCCAAGATAATAAATTAGAGAAAGATTTGTGTTATCTAGAAGGGAAAGATATGGAAGAATATTTAGAGGATATAAAAGTTTGTTATACATATGCTCATATGAGTAGGCAAAGAATGGCTTTAGCTATTGTTAAAGGTGTTTTTGGTGAGGCAAAAATAGTTAATGACAAATTTTTAGTAAATGAAAAGGAATTGTATTCTTTTGAAACCTTACATAATTATATTGATTTAGAATCAGGATTTATAAGAAAAGGTGCTATAAGTGCTAAAAAAGATGAAACTGTTTTAATTCCTATTAATATGAGAGATGGTAGTTTGATATGTAAAGGATTGGGTAATGAAGATTGGAATTTTAGTGCTCCTCATGGTGCAGGTAGGCTTATGTCTAGGATGAAGGCTAGGGAGGTTATAAATATGGATGAATATAGGGAAACGATGAAGAATGTTTATTCTTCTACTGTAGATGTTTCTACAATAGATGAGGCTCCACAGGCTTATAAGTCTATTGAGGAAATCAAGGAATGTATTAAACCAACTGTAGAGATATTAAAACAAATAATTCCGATTTATAATTATAAAGCTAGTGAAGAAGTTGATTAATAAAAAAATTTAAAAAAGCATCAAATAAAAGAAAAATAATATGATAAAAAATAATTAAAAAGATATAATTGATTATCCAAATAGATTTCAATTATATCTTTTTTGTTTATTAAGCTAAGAATCCAGCGTTAGTTAATGAAGTTATTAAGTTGTTAACTGTCGTTATTACATCTGCTAGCGTTGCTGTTGCATCAAGAAGAGGAATTGAAACACCAGGTGTAATTGTTCCTGGTTCTCCAGCAGGTATAACAAAGTTTAAGATTGCAGCATTTTCTGTTCCTACATTAGTTACAGAAGCTGGTGTTCCTGGCTCTGCTGTAGTTGTTGAACCAATAGTTATGGTTGCAGCTGTGCCGTCGACTCCATCACTACCATCGGTACCGGCAGGACCAGCAGGACCTGTGGCACCAGTAGCGCCTCTTGGAATTACAAAGTTTAAAACAGCATCTGTTGTTGTTCCAGAATTTGTTACAGTGGCATTTGTTCCAGGTGCTCCTGTAGTTGTTGAACCAATAGTTATAGTTGCTGCTCTTCCATCTTGACCATTTGTTCCTGATTGGCCAGCAGGAATTCCGAAGTTCAATATAACATTTTCAGAGGTTCCACTATTTGTTACAGTTGCTTGACTTCCAGCAGGTAATGTAGTTGTAGTACCTACACTTATATTGGCAGCTCCAGGTTCTCCAGCAGGTATAACAAAGTTTAAAATAGCGTTGTTTGGGGTTCCAACATTACTAACACTTGCTTGTGTTCCTGGAGCACCTGTTGTAGTTGTTCCAACTGTAACAGTTGTTGGGCAGCAAGGTAGTGGTTTTATTTGTGGACAGCAATTTGTGTTTTGACAGTTATTTATGTAGGTATCGTTACAACATTTGTTATTTTGATAACAATTTCTGTATATACCATTATTTTGGTAAAATTCATTATTCATAAAAAATCTCCTTTCGTAATTATAATATGAATATTTATAAAAAGTGTTTAGTTGATTGTCTTGTTATTGAAGACTTATTAAAGTTATATAAGCATTTATAGTGTTTGTTTCTAGTGTTAATGGGTTATTTGGTGTTGCGTTGATTACGCCTAATGTTAATGTATCGTTGGCATTTAGGTTTAAAATTACTGATGATGATGGGTTTAAATTATTAATTCTTGTTTCTAAGTTAGTGTTTATGTTGTTAATTCCATTTATATATAACCCAAAAATATTATCTATTGTTGATGAACTTAGACCGTAGTTTATTAGATATCTTCCACTTGAAGGAATTGTTATGACGCTATTTTGGTTTATGGATATTTCGTTATTGTTTAAAATTATAGGTAGATTGATGATGCTATTATTTGATGTTAATGTTTGTTCGTTTCGTGAAATGAAGCTACCTGATGATATTTCAGCTATTGGTGATTGTGGGATTCCAAAATTTAAAATAGCATTTGTTGGTGTCCCAGAATTTGTTACGGTTGCGTCACTTCCAACCGGTAAAGTTGTTGTCGTACCGATTTCAATAGTTGCTGCTTGTCCGTTAGTTCCAGGAATTCCACGGGGAATGGTAAAATTTAAAACAGCATTACTTGCAGTTCCAGAATTAGTAACAATAGCGTTTGTATTTGGGGCTCCTGTAGTTGTTGTGCCTATTGCAATTGTAGCTGAAGTTCCTGGTGGTCCTTCTGGACCTTGTGGGCCGGGAATTAGGTTGTTACAGTAGTTTCTTTGCCTACAACATTGATGGTTGTAGCAATTTTGTGAAAAAGGATTACATGGATTCATTTTTTTACCTCCTTTCATTATAATTTATGAATTAAATAATTAAAGGAAGGAAAAAGATATAAAAATATGCTATTGTCTGCTTTTTTTGTAAAAAAAATCTCTATTTTGAATAGAGATTGAAAATATTAATGTTTTTTTTCATAATCGATGCAAGGAGCACAATTTTGTTGTTTTCCTATGTTTAAATGATTTACTGTACAATTTTTTTGTTTGTTATATAGGCAATCAGTAGCGTTGCACATTATGTTGTTATTTAAGCTTTCAAATGAAGAAAACTCAAAATTCATATTGTTTTTATCGTTTCCTTCTTCATAAGATTTACAGTTTGCTTTTTTATCTACTTCAATCCCTTTTAGTAAACAATGCTCACAGTTGTTATATTTGCATTTTTCTTGATTACATTTTATTTTTGACATATAAATTTCACCCAATAATATTTTTTGCATTTTATTGGGTTTTAAACTAATTTATTTTTAATTTTTCAAGATTTTCCTCTAAAGAGTTTTTGGCTCCTGGAAATTTAGGAAAAGCAGATAGGTTATCGTTATCTTTTCTAGGAATTATGTGAATGTGTAAGTGTTTTATTGTTTGTTCTGCACTTTCACCATTGTTATTTATAATGTTAACTCCAGTGTATCCGCAATTGTTAACGTAATGATTTGAAATTAATTTTACCGTATTCATTACTTTATTTAGAGTTTCATTTTCACAATCTAAAATAGAGGAAAAGTGTTTTTTGGGTAATACAAGAGTATGGCCATCCGCATCTTTTGCTATATCTAAAAATGCGATAGTATAATCATCTTCATAAATTTTATAACATGGTATTTCTCCTTTTATGATTTTACAAAATAAGCATTCATTCATATATTTTTCTCTCCTTTATTTTATTATGTTCTTTTTTTATGAAAAAAACTAGGAATTTCCTAGTTTTCTTCAAGATCAAGTGACGTTTGACTATCCTTTATTCAATAGTTGCCTTTAGATTTCATACCTATAATTAGGATCCTAAGACTAGTTAGTATTCAACACATATAGATATTACATCACGATTCGTGAATGTCTTGCGATAAGTGTTCCTCCTTAATCTATTTATATAATAAATTATGCTACAAATTATTTAAATAGAATAAAATTTATTTGTTGAGAAATTTTTATTTTTATTAATTTTAATATTGTTAGAAAATTGAGAATATAAAGATGTTTTTTTGTTGAGTTATTATTTTTTTGCTTGTATTATTAATTAATAGAAATGGGGAATAGAAAATGAATAAAATTTTAAAGTTATTGCTTGTTTTGGTAGTGGTGTTTGTTTGTGTTTCTGGATGTAGTTGTAAAGATAATAACGATGATGATAAAGTAAGATTGCAAATTGGTGATATGAATGCTCAAACATATGAAATTATTTCAGAAACTAAGTTAAATAAAATGATTGATAATGAAGAAAACTTTTTGCTGTTTGTTTATCAGGAAGGATGTTATGGTTGTAGGTTATTTAAACCTATTTTAGAAAGTGCGATTAAGGAACGACATCTAAAAGTTTATGCAGTTGAAATTTGGAGTTTGAGTAGAGATCATTCGTTAACGGACATTATTGAGTATACTCCTACGATTGTTTTATATGAAAAGGGAGAAGTAGAAACATATAGTGATCCAGATAAGAATTCTAGTTATTTTGGCAGTAAAGATGGATTTTTATCTTTTTTAGATAAGTATACACGCATGCCAACTCTTTATTATATAGATAAAAATGGTTTGGATGAGAAAATTGCTAATGGCGATGATTTTATTGTTTATTATTCTAGGAAAAGTTGTGAAGATTGTAGTTATTTAAATAGAAATTATTTAAAAGAATATTTAGATGATAATTATAAAACTAAACATTTTTATATTTTGGAGACAGATGCAGAAGGAATAAGGTTAAGAGATGGACAATATGATGAAAATCAATGGGTTGATTTTAAAAATCAGTATGGTCTTAGTAATGTAAATAATAGTTTGGGGCATGGTGTAGGATACGTTCCTACTTTGCAATATTATAGCAATGGTCAGATTAAAGAAATGATGGTTTATTTTAATGATGGTGAATATGTTGAAAATAGTGATGGTAGTTACTCTATTGTTATAAATAATAGCTATTATAATGACAATCCTTATATTGGACAGACTATTTTAGCTAGCGAGTATAGAGGTAAATTAGAGAGTTTTTATAATCATAAATTAAAACAATTTTTAGATATTAATTTAAAAAAGGTGGATTAGAATGAATATAAGAGAATATTTGTTTGAGTTAAAAGATGATGATTATAAAGATTTTACTAGTAAATTAACTAAAACTAAATATCCACTTATTGGGGTAAGGATTCCTATTTTAAAGAGACTTGCTAGAGAAATTTCTAAAAAGAACTATGCTGTAGATGATAGTGAATATTTTGAAGAAATCATGTTAGAGGGATTATCTATAGGGTATTTAAAGGATATAGATTTAGTTATAGAAAAATTAAAAATATTTATCAAAAAAATAGATGATTGGAGTGTTTGTGATAGTTTGTGTGCCAATCTTAAAATAACTATAAAAAATAAGGAAAAAATGTGGGATTTTATTATATCATTTAAGAATAGCGATAAGGAATTTGAACTTAGATTTATGATTGTTATGATGATGGATTATTTTATTGATACTCATATTTTAGAGATTTTTGAAATTTTGGATAATATTAAATATGATTTTTATTATTCGAATATGGCAATAGCATGGTTGCTTGCAACAGCGTTAGTAAGAAAAGAAAGTGAAACATTATTATATTTAAAAAGTAGTAAGGTAAATGATTTTGTTTATAATAAAACTATTTCTAAAGCATGTGATTCTTATAGGATTAATGGTTCTTTAAAAATGAAATTAAAGCAAATGAAAAGATAGGTTAGCCCTATCTTATTGGATAATCATAGTTTATTTCTTCGTTAAATTCAACCCAGTCTAAATATATATTTAGTAATATATAACGTTTTCCGTCACGAGGATCACTTATTATTATGTGGTCTACACCCGCTGCTTCAATTACACCTTTGTATACTCTATCTCTCCATTCGTTTGAATCACTATATGTCATATAAAAGGTTCCTAATTTTCCTCTATTTAATCTAATAATGTTTTCAATATACGATTCTTCAATTCTTTTTGTAGGTACAAATGGATTAGGGGAGTATGGTTGTTGATAAGGAATTTGAGTTTGCTGAGGTGTTGGTGGTGTCAGTTGCTGCGAGTTTGGTGTAGGTGGATAGGGTTGTTGTAAGTTTGCTTGCGAATAAGGTAAAGCATATTTATAATTTTGTTGAGTATTGTCCATAATTTTTTTCTCCTTTATTTTTGGCTCATTATATTTGTATGCTTGTGCCTATAAAAAGTTTACAAAAAAACAACCTCAAGTTTTTTGGGGTTGCTTTTTAAGGTATTATTAATACCTGTATGTTTAGTATTTTATCATGAATAATCCTGTCTTTAAATTTTAAATTTATTTGTATGTCTTTTCTTTAATGTTATACTCAAGCAATCCCCTAAGACTAAGGTTAAGTATTAGTTTATTAACTCAATACTATTAACTACGGCCTCCTTTTTGAGTATATTACTACAAAATTTGACAAAATATAATTGTGAAAACTTTCAACATTATTTTTATTCACCGATAGAATATGAATCTAATTCTGTTTTGCTTTGATTGTATTTTTCTACATCTTGAATGATTTTGTTATGCGGTTGTTGCTCAACTTGGTACCAGCCTTTAGAGCGAAGCAAATTGTAACAATCTCTTTGCTCATCAAAAATTTCTTCTCTTAAATCGCTTGAGATATCAAATACTAAGTCATTGCTAGATTCGATACTAAAGTTGTGATATAAAGAGGCTAGTGCTTTTATTGATGATAATGTATCTATTAAGATATCTTTGTCAGAAAAGTATGTGTTATTATTCATTTTATTCTTCTCCTTCCATTAGGCCTACTAAGTCTTCATATTGGGCGCATAATAAAACATTTAAATCTTCTAATAAATCTTTTACATCTTGATCTGAACTCATTTCATAGTAAAGATTTGTTTTTTTCACTAAGTTTAGTGAATGATTAAGAATGTCTTCAATATATTGACAATCTTTTGGTGTTAAAGCAGTTTCTGGTTGTTGCATTTTTATCATCCTTTCTTTTACTTCTAAAATTATTATTGGTTATTGTTTTTGTTTTATACTTCAATTTATTGCTAAATAAAGTAATTTTTGATTAGTAAAAAATTTGAGGTGGTGTTATAATAATAAAGTTTAAAAGGATGTGTGTAATTTATGAAAGCTAGTAAAATGCTTATTTCAACGTTAAAAGAGGCTCCAAATGAGGCTATTATTGATAGTCATATTTTACTTCTTAGAGCAGGTATGGTTAGAAAACTTGTTTCTGGAGTATATAATTATTTGCCTTTAGGAAAGAGAGTTTTAAATAAAATAGAAAATATTATAAGAAGAAATATGGATGAAGCAGGATGTTTAGAAATATTATCTAGTGCGATGCAACCTAAGGAATTATGGGAGAGTAGTGGAAGATGGGCTAAATACGGTCCTGAATTAATGAGGTTTAAAGACAGACATGATAGGGAATTTTGTTTAGGACCAACTCATGAAGAGGTGTTTACAGATTTAATTAAAAATGAAGTCAAATCATATAAAAATTTACCTATTAACATATACCAAATTCAAACTAAATATAGAGATGAAATGCGTCCTAGATTTGGTCTTATGAGAAGTAGAGAATTCTTAATGAAAGATGCTTATAGTTTTGATGTTGATGAGAAAGGGTTAGATATTTCTTATGAGAATATGAAACAAGCTTATATTAATACATTTGATGAGCTTAACATTAACTATAGAATTGTTTTAGCAGATACTGGAGCGATAGGTGGTAATGGGTCTCATCAATTTATGGCTTTAAGTGATGTTGGAGAAAGTACAATTATTTATTGTAATAAATGCGGTTATGCTGCTGATGAAGAAAAAGCAGAGTCAAAAAAAGAAGAGTACAATGTAGATGCAGAAGAGTTACCATTAGAGGAAGTTTATACTCCTAATTTTAAGACAATTGAGGAAGTTTCGAGTTTCTTGAATATTTCTAATAAAGCTACAGCAAAAGCGTTAGTTTATTATGCTAGAGATAGATATATTTGTGCTCTTATTAGAGGGGATAGAAACGTTAATGAAATAAAATTATGTAATGCTTTGGATATTGCTGAGCATGAGTTAAGACTAGCAACAGATAGAGAAATTGAAGAAATTTGTTTAGTAAAGGGTTTTATTGGTCCAAGAGGACTTGATTTAGAAATTTATATGGATGAAGAGTTAGTTAATCAAAAAAATATGCTTATAGGAGCAAATAAGGTTGATTATCATTTAAAAAATGCTAATTTGAATAGAGATTTTAAAGTTAATAAAATAGCTGATTTTAGATTAACTGAAAAAGGAGATATTTGTCCTATATGTGGTGCTAGAATGGATAGCGAAATGGGTATTGAAGTAGGTCAAATATTTAAACTTGGAGAGAAGTATTCTTCAAGTATGGGGTGTACTTATTTAGATGAATCAGGTAGTAATAAACCTATGGTTATGGGATGCTATGGAATAGGGGTTAGTAGAACGCTTCAAAGTATTATTGATCAAAATCATGATGAGTTTGGTATAAAGTGGCCAATAAACGTTGCCCCTTATCATGTTGTTGTTGTTCCTGTTAATTATAAAGATGATGAAATGAAATCACTAGCAGATAAAATCTATGATAAGTTAATCAAAGAAAAACAAGAAGTTATTTTGGATGATAGAGATTATAAACCTGGATTTAAGTTTAAAGATTGGGATTTGATTGGTATTCCTTATATGATTATTGTTGGAAGAAGAGCAAGCGAAGGTTTTGTAGAGGTTAAAAATAGGTATACTAATGAGAAAATAGAAATGGAATATGAGGCTGCTATTAATTTTGTTGTTAATAGTGTTAAAGAAAAATAATTTTGTTATAATTTAGTGAGGTGTATGAAATGAGTTTAAAAGCTGGAATTATTGGACTTCCTAATGTAGGAAAGTCAACGTTGTTTAATGCAATTACTTCATCTAATGTAGAGGCTAGTAACTATCCTTTTGCTACTATTAGTCCTAATACTGGAGTAGTTGAGGTAAAGGATATTAGAATTGATAATATGATACCTTTGTACAATCCTAAAAAGGTTGTTAGAGCAACTTTTGAGTTTTGTGATATAGCAGGACTTGTTAAAGGTGCTAGTAAAGGCGAAGGCTTAGGAAATCAATTTTTAGCTAATATTAGAGAAGTTGACGCTATTTGCCATGTTGTAAGATGTTTTGAGAGTAATGAAATTGTTCATGTTGAAGGTAGTGTAAACGCTTTAAGAGATGTAGAAATTATAAATTTAGAATTAGTTTTTGCTGATTTAGATGTAGTAGAGAAAAGACTTGGCAAAATTGAGAAAAAAGCTCAAACTAGTAAAGATAAAGAGGCTGTTTTTGAAGTTAATTTGCTTAAAAAGTTTATTGCTGCTTTAACTGAAGGTAAAAGAGCTAATAGTGTTGATTTAACTAATGAAGAAAAATTATATGCTAAAAGTTTTAATTTATTAACGTTAAAACCATTAATTTATGTTGCTAATTTAGCAGAAAATGAAATTAATGATCCAACAGTTAATAAAAATTATAATGATTTATGTGAGTTAGCTAAAAATGAAGGAACAACAGTTGTTCCAGTAAGTGCTCAAATTGAAGCGGATTTAGCAAGTTTAGAGGAAGAAGAAAAGAAATTATTCTTAAATGATTTAGGTGTAGAGTATTCAGGACTTGAGATGTTAACTAGAGCTGCTTATTCTTTGTTAGGGCTTGAAACTTACTTTACAGCAGGAACTGATGAGTTAAAGGCTTGGACTTTTAAAACTGGAATGAAAGCTCCTGAATGTGCTGGTATAATTCATAGTGATTTTGAAAGAGGTTTTATAAAGGCGGAAGTTTATACTTATGATGACATTATGGAGTATAAAAATGAATTAAAAGTAAAAGAAAATGGTAAACTAAGGATTGAAGGAAAAGAATACGTTGTAAAAGATGGCGATATAATGTATTTTAGATTTAATGTATAGGAGAAATAAGTGTGAGAAAGAAACAAAAGATAGGACTTGTGCTAGGCGGAGGCGGAGGAAAAGGAGCTTATCAAATTGGTGTTTGGAAGGCTCTTAAAGAATATAAAATAGATAAATATATTAACTATGTAAGTGGTACTTCGATAGGTTCTTTGAACTCGCTTTTGTTTCTTACTGGCGATTTGGATAATGCTATAAATGTTTGGAGTAATATAACAAGAGAGACTGCTTTGACTAAAAAAAGTGTTAAGGATATATTTTTTAAGAAAAGTTTGTATTCTAGAGATGGTTTTATTGATTTAGCAGAGAAGAATGTTAATTTTGATAAAATTAGTAATTCTAAAATTAAGTCTTTTGTTACCGCAACTCCTGTTAGTAAACATATTGAAGGTGCACCTACAAATTTTTGCTTAAATGGTAAGAGTAAAGAGGAGATTCTTAAATATGTATTAGCGAGTTCTGCTATTCCTGTTATTTTTGAACCTGTAGTTATTAATGGTATTAAATATAGAGATGGTTATATGGTTGATAATAATCCTGTTAGGGTTTTAAAGGAGCAGGGGTGTGAACTTATATTTGTTGTTCCTTTAAAAGAGTTTTCTATAGCAAGTGAGTGTGCAGATGAAAATACTACTGTTATTGATTTTGTTTCCCCATATAATGATTATGGCATTATTGATGGTACGCTTGATTTTGTTTCTGAGAGGGCAATAATGCGAATGAATCATGGTTATGAGTTAGCAAAGCAATTGATTGTTAAACTTATTGATGATGGGATTATTGCTATGACATGGAGACAAAAAATAAGGATATTTTTCAAAAAGTTTAAAAGAAAAAAAGAAGAAAAAAAATATTATTATTGTTTAAATAAAAGAGAAGTTATTCATAGACCAGAATAATTATAAATATACTTTAATAGGTGATTAAATTGAAAATTATTGAACTATTGAAGTATATTTTTTTATCTATAATTCAAGGGGTTGGCGAGATTCTTCCCATATCTTCAAGTGGGCACTTGTTGTTATTTAGAAAGATATTAAATATTGAAATGGAAGGTTTTGCCGTAGAACTAGTTTTACATTTAGCGTCTCTTTTAGCTCTTTTTATTTATTATAGGAAAATAATTAAAGAATTATTTATAGGCTTTTTTAAATATTTATTTTTAAAAGATAAAGTTTATAGAAGAGAATTTAGATTTGTTATAGGGATGATTATTAGTTTATTTCCTACTTGTTTAGTGGGATATTTTTTTAATGATTATTTGGATTATTTTTTAAAATATAGTTTAATTGTAGGAGTTTTCTTGATTTTAAATGGTTTAAATTTATGGCTGATTAGAAATAAGGATGGAAAGAAGTGTGTGGAAGAGTTATCTTTATTTTCATTTATTAAAATAGGTTTAGGACAGTGCTTAGGGCTAGTTCCTGGATTTTCTAGAAGTGGAAGTGCTCTTTCTATGTGTTATAGGGAGAAATTAAGCAAGGAAGATAGTGAAAAGTTTACTTTTTTAATGTTGTTTCCTTTAGTTATAGGGTCTTTAATACTAAATATTGGTGATTTTAGTTTTGATTCTAATATGACTATTTTGCTTTTTATTTCTTTTATAATTACTTTTATGTTTACTTTTTTTAGTTTAGGTTTGTTATCTAAAGTAGTTGGTAAGGGTAAATTATATTATTTTTCTTATTATTGTATTATAATAGGTATGTTAGTTATTGTTTTTAATTAAATGGAGTGAAGGTAATGGGGTATATATTTTTGGGTATCTTTTTTATTTTGTTTGTTGTAGGTATTTGTATTATTGTATATTGTAATAATGTTATTAAGGTAAATAATGTGTCTTTTATTAGTGATAAGATAGATAAAGATATAGATATTGTTTTTGTTAGTGATTTTCATGTTGGAAGATATATGAAAAAGAGGGAATTAATTAAAATTATAAATAAAGTAAATGAATTAGAGGGTGATTATCTTTTAATTGGAGGAGATATGGGAGATAAGAAGCCTTTAAAGTATTATAAAAATGAGGATTTAAAGAAGATTTTTAATGATTTAAAGATTAAAAAGAGATATTTTGTAGGAGGGAATCATGATGACTACTCCTTATCTTTATATGAAAATTTTATTGTTTTAAAAGATGAAGTAATAACTTTAAGTGATAATGTTAAGTTGTTGGGGTTAAATTGGGAAAGTGCAGAGTGTTTAGATTATAAACTTAGTAGAGATAATTATAATATTTTATTGTCTCATTATCCTGATAGGGTATGTGATTATTCAAAAATAGATTTAGCATTAGGAGCACATTCTCACGGTCATCAGGTGAATTTACCATTTTGTAAATTTCATCATAAAGAAAAGTATTGTAGAGGGTTGTATGACTTTAAAAATAATAAATATTTATATGTTAATAAAGGTTTAGGGTTTAGTTTTTTGAAGGTGAGATTTTTTTCGTGCAGAGAAATTGTTAAAATAGAATTGAGGGGGAGTAAAAAATGATGGGAGAAGTAGTTAATGGATGGAAAAGGATAATAGACAATGAAAGAGTAAAACCTTACTTTGTTGAATTAAAGAAGTTTCTTTTAGATGAATATGATAACTATAATGTATATCCAAGAAAAGGAGATATATTTAAAGCATTTGAGTTAACAGATTTTAGCAATGTTAAGGTTGTAATTTTAGGTCAAGATCCTTATCATCAACCATTTCAAGCGCATGGTTTATGTTTTTCGGTTAACAAAGGAGTTAAGGTTCCTCCAAGTTTAGTTAATATTTATAAAGAAATTAAAAGTGATTTAGGGTGTAATATACCAAGTCATGGTAATTTAACAAAATGGGCAAATCAAGGCGTATTACTTCTTAATACAATTATGAGTGTAAGGGATTCTTCACCAATGTCACATAGTAATAAGGGATGGGAAATCTTTACTGATAGAGTTATTAGAGAATTAAATGATGATGATACTCCTAAGGTGTTTTTGTTATGGGGAAGTCCTTCAAGAAAGAAAAAAACTCTAATAACAAATCCTAAACATTTGATATTAGAGTGTGCGCATCCTTCACCTTTATCAGCATATAATGGGTTCTTTGGTTGTAAACATTTTTCTAAGACTAATGAGTTTTTAAAGAAGAATAATAGAGAAGTAATTGATTGGCAGATTGATGAATAATTCGTCCAAAAAAGAAACACAAAATTTGCTTAACTTTGGGATTTATATGTAATAGTACTATAAACGAATATTTTGTAAATATAGAAATAAAAATGAAAAAAGAGATTAATTGGGTAAAAGTGATAGTTATGCTTTTGCTCTTTTTTATGTTTTTAGCACTCTTTTGTTGACAATGCTAAAAATATGAGTATACTATAATTAGCAATCTATTTAAGAGAGTGCTAAAAGGAGTGGGAATATGGAAGAGTTGTATACAGAGAAGGTTCAAGAATTACTTTATCATTCGGTTGAATTAGCAAAAAATAGTAATCATTATCAAGTTGATGTATGCCATTTATTAAAGTCTTTTTTAGATGATAGTAATTCTATATTTTGTAATGTTTTAAATAAACTAGGTATAAGTGTAAGTAGGGTTAATGGAAATGTTAATGAATACTTAAAATCTATTAAGGGTAGTGATAGTAGTCAAGAACCTAGGATGAGTTATGATTTATCGATGTTGTTTAGTAGTGCTAAAAAGATTGCAAGTAGCATGAAAGATAAGTATGTTAGTAGCGAGCATTTGGTATTAGCGTTATTTGATAATCCTAATACTTTAGCAAAAGATATAATAAGAGAATTTAATTTGAATAAGAAGAAAATAGAGGAAGTTATTAAAAATATAAGGGGTGATAATATGTCAGATAGTAAAAATAGTGAAGATAAGTATGAAGTTTTACAAAAGTATGGAAGAGATTTAGTTGATTTGGTGGCTAAAGGGAAGATTGATCCTGTTATTGGTAGGGATGATGAGATACGTAGAATAATGGAGATTTTATGTAGAAAGACTAAAAATAATCCTATTTTAATTGGTGAACCTGGAGTAGGTAAAACGGCGATAGTAGAAGGATTAGCGTGGCGTATTTTCAAGGGGGATGTTCCTTTAAGTTTGAAAGATACTACTGTATATGAATTGGATATTGCTAGTTTGTTAGCGGGAGCTAAGTATAAAGGGGAATTTGAAGAGAGACTTAAGTCTGTAATGAATGAAGTAGTTAAAAGTAATGGAAAGATTATTATGTTTATTGATGAGATTCATCTTCTTGTTGGCGCTGGTAGAAGTGATGGAGCAATGGATGCTGCTAATATTTTAAAACCACTATTGGCAAGGGGAGAGCTTCATTGTATTGGGGCGACTACTTTAGATGAACATCGTAAATATATTGAAAGTGATCCAGCACTTGAGAGAAGAATGCAAAAGGTTATGGTAAATGAGCCAACGGTAGAAGATACTATTTCTATTTTAAGAGGATTAAAGCAAAGATTTGAGATTCATCATGGAGTTAAGATAACTGATAATGCTATTGTAAGTGCAGCGGTGTTATCTAACAGATATATAAGTGATAGATTTTTGCCAGATAAAGCAATAGATTTAATAGATGAAGCATGTGCTAGTGTAAGAATGCAAATAGATTCAATGCCTCAGGAGTTAGATGAAGTTAGAAGAAAGATAATGCAGTTAGATATTGAACTTCAATCTTTAAAGAATGAAAAAGATGAGAAGTCTTTAAGAAGAAAAGAGGTAATTGAAAAAGAAAGAGCAAGTTTAAAAGAAACTGATAATGCTTTAATGAGTAAATGGAGTAAAGAAAAAGAAGAGTTGGATTTATCTAAAAAATTAAAGAGTGATTTAGATGAGGCTAGAAATAGATTAACTAGTGCTAGTAATGAAGCTAGATATGAAGAGGCTGCTAAGTTACAATATGATACTATTCCTTCTTTAGAGATGAAATTAAAAGAATTAGAGGCTAAAGATAAAAAAGATAATATGTTAAATGAGATAGTAGATGATGAGAATATTAATAAAGTTATTTCTAAATGGAGCGGTATTCCTCTTGATAAATTAAAGCAAAGTCAAATAGATAAATTGCTTCATTTAGAGGATGAATTGAAGAAAAGAGTTGTTGGACAAGATGAAGCACTAAGGGCGATTAGTGATACAATTTTAAGAAGTAAAACTTTGATTAATGATGAAAATAGACCATTAGGATCATTCTTGTTTTTAGGACCTACTGGGGTTGGTAAAACTGAAGTTTGTAAGGCTTTAGCTGAGTTTATGTTTGATAGCGAAAAACAAATAGTAAGAATTGATATGTCTGAATATATGGAGAAATTTAGTGTTTCTAGACTAATTGGTGCTCCTCCTGGATATGTAGGATATGAAGAAGGAGGTCAATTAACTGAAGCTGTTAGAAGAAAGCCTTATAGTATTGTTTTATTAGATGAAATAGAGAAAGCTCATCCTGATGTATTTAATATTTTGTTACAGGTGTTAGATGAGGGAAGACTTACTGATAGTAAAGGTGTAGTAGTAGACTTTAAAAATACTATTATAATTATGACTAGTAATATTGGTAGTGAATATTTATTGAGTGATGATAAAAGTGCTTATAGTAAAGTAGAAATGGCTTTAAAGAGTACTTTTAAACCTGAGTTTATTAATAGAATAGATGAGATAATATACTTCAATAAATTAAATAACTTGGTGATTGAAAAAATTTATGATAAATTTATAGGATTATTAAATAAGAGACTTAGTAATGGAGGTAAGAAATTAGTTATTAGTGAACGTGCTAAGAGTAAAATTATTGAAGAAGGATATGACGAGGAATTTGGCGCAAGACCATTAAAAAGATATATACAAAAAAATATTGAAAGTTTGATTGCTAAGGATTTATTAATTAATTCAGGTAGGGAAATTATTTCTATAGATTATGTGGATGATGAATATAAAATAAGATAGTGAGAAAATCCTATCTTTTTTTGTTGTTGTGGATTGTGTTGATATATTGCATTAAAAGATATATAATTATTAATAGGTGAGGGTGATTAAAATGGCTAGTTTGAATAGTGATATGACTAAAAATGTTAAAAATGCAAGGAAAGAAGAAAAGGAACGAGAAAAAGCTAAAAAAAATGCTGAAAAAGCAAAATTGCTTGAAAAGAAAAAAGAAAAAAAACATTTAGAGGAACTTCGAGAAAAGGAAATTAAAAGAAAAGAAGATTTAGCTAAAAATGTTAAATCTGTTTTGGCTAAAATAGTCAAGACTTATCCCAATATGACAGGGCATTATATTAATGAAAATGGTGTAGAAATGTCTAGAGATGACAAAGGTAATATAATGGGAATAGTAGATGGTTTTGCATTTATTTCAGATAATGAGGGAACGATAACTTTTTATAGTAAACCAGAACGAAAAGATGATTATTATTACTATGTTCCTATGAGGGATGATAATTATCAATGTTGGTTTGAGTATGATAAAATTAGTGCTAAGTTAGGTGCTTTTAAAACATATAGCGTTAAAGGAACAGATGTAGTAGGAAAAAAAGCAGTTGTTTGTGAACATTTTAGTTGTGCGCCAACGCAAAAGGAAGTAGATGAAGTGTATAATAAATTGGAATATGTTAAAATAGAAAGTAAACTTACAGAAATGAGAACTCAAAGCAGTAAAAGATAATATTAGAAATTAAGGATACATTTTAAAAATGTGTCTTTTTTTTTGTAAATAACGAGCTTTTAATAATTAAGGATAAAAAACTTTTGACACGCATTATAAAAACTTATAGAATATTAGAGGAGAAAGAAGGTTAATATATGATAAGTGTAAATGATATTAGAAATGGTATGACTTTAATAGTTGATGGTAACATTGTTCAAGTTTTAGAATTTTTACATGTTAAGCCAGGAAAAGGAGCTGCTTTTGTTAGAACAAAACTTAAAAATTTAAGAACAGGTGCTACACTTGAAGTTTCTTTTAATACAAATGTTAAATTTGAAAAAGCTAATATTAGTAAGTTCCAAGTTCAATATTTATATAATGCAGGAGATACTTACTGTTTTATGAATATGGATACATATGAGCAAATGGAATTAACTAGTGAGCAAGTTGGAGAAGATAAATATTATTTAACTGAAGGAATTAATGTAGATTTTGTTCAATATGAAGGTGAATTACTAGGATTAAATTTGCCTGATAAAGTTGAATTAGAAGTTACAGAAACTACTCCTCCAATTAAAGTTGCTTCTGCAAATGCTACTAAAGATGCAATTGTTGAAACTGGTTTGTTAGTTAAAGTTCCTTTATTTATCGAGCAAGGTGAAAAGATATTAGTTACTACTGCTGATGGTAAATATTCTTCAAGAGCATAATTGCTCTTTTTTATTTTAGGTGAGCAATATGAATAAGGTAGCGTTAGTTACAGGGGCTGGGAGAGGTCTAGGAAGATCTATTGCTATTGAGTTAGCAAAGAATGGTTATGATATTGTAGTTAATTATAATAATAGCGAAGAGAGGGCTTTGAAGGTTAAAGAAGAAATAGAAAGTTATGGAGTTGATTCTTTAGCTATTAAGTGTGATATTAGTAATGAAGAAGAAGTTAAAAAGATGGTAGATGAAATAGTTAAAAAGTTTGGTAAGATAGATGTTTTAGTAAATAATAGTGCGGTTTGTTTTGATTCTTTATTTGAGGAGAAGAATGTAAGTAATTTTAAAAGAACAATGGACGTAAATGTTATTGGTACTTTTTTAGTTAGTAAATATGTAGGCAATATTATGTATGATAATAAATATGGTAAGATTCTTAATGTTAGTTCTACTAATGGTATTAATACTTATTTTCCTATGTGTTTAGATTATGATGCTAGTAAAGCAGCAATTATTTCTTTAACTCATAATTTAGCGATGCAATATGCTCCTTATGTTAATGTAAATGCTGTTGCTCCAGGTTTTATTGCAACGGAAACTGAAATTAATAATATGGATGAAGAGTTTATTAAAAGTGAAGAAGAAAAGATTTTTTTAAGAAGAATTGGTATGGAAGAGGAAGTAGCTAAGGTTATTAGATTTTTAGTTAGTGATGATGCTAGTTATATCAATAATGAGGTTATTAGAATTGATGGAGGTATGTATGGAAACTATTAGGTTAATTAATGAATGTGAAAAAGAATTAAAAGAAAAGTTTAATGAAATAGATGATATTTGTTTATATAATAGTGAAAAAGTAATTAATGCTTTTAGAAATAATCATGTTTATGAGACTCATTTAAATAACGCGACTGGATATGGCTATAATGATTTAGGAAGAGATGTTATTGAAAGTATATATGCAGAGATTTTTAAGTGTGAAGATGCTCTTGTTAGAAGTGGCTTTATTTCTGGGACGCATGCTTTAACAGTGGCCTTATTTGCAGTGCTTAGACCTGGAGATACTCTTTTATCAGTAACTGGTAAGCCTTATGATACTTTAGATAATGTTATTGGGATAAGTGGTGATAATAAAAGTTCCTTAAAATCATTTGGTATTAAATATGAGCAAGTTGACTTAATAGATAATGAATTTGATTATGAAGGTATTGAAAAAGCGTTAAAAGCTAAAAAGATTAAAATGATAGAGATACAAAGAAGTAAAGGATATTCTACAAGAAAAAGTATTACTATTGAAAAACTAGAAAAAGTAATCAAATTTATTAAAAGTATTGATAATGAAGTGGTTATTATGATTGATAACTGTTATTGTGAGTTTGTGAGTAAAAAAGAACCAACTGAAGTAGGTGCTGATATGGTTGTAGGTTCATTAATTAAAAATCTAGGTGCTGGAATTTGTTTAAATGGTGCATATATTGTAGGTAGAAGTGATTTAGTAGAATTAGCTGCGGAAAGACTTAATGTTCCAAGTCAGGGAAAAGAAGTAGGGCCATTAAATCAAAATAGAAGTATTTTGCAAGGGTTATATTTTGCTCCTAGTGTTGTATCAAGTGCTGTTAAGACTGCTACTTTAACTAGTTTAGCACTAGATAAGTTAGGATATGAAGTAGAGCCTAAATGTAATGATGAAAGAGCAGATATAGTTCAAAGCATTATATTTAATGATAAAGACAAGCTTATTAAATATGTTAGAGGTATTCAAAGTGGTAGTGCGATTGATAGTGATGCATTAGTAGAGCCTAGTGATATGCCTGGATACGATGATCAAATAGTAATGGCTAGCGGTTCTTTTGTTCAAGGATCTTCAATTGAATTATCTTGTGATGGTCCAATTAGAGTACCTTATGTAGCGTATCAACAAGGTGGTTTAACTTATGAATATGGTAAATTAGGGGTTATTAAGGCAATTGAATATTTAAATAATAAATAATTTATTAACGGGGAGTTTAAAAAACTCTCTTTTTTAAAAGAGAGTTGACTTTAACTTATAATAAAAGTGATTGTTGATTGAGATTATTCTATTTCAAATACGAATGTTACATTTTCATTACTTTCTATATCTGTTGGTGTTATATTACTACCAATTGAACTCATTTTAGCTTTACAACAATCATATGATTCTTCATATCTAGTAGAAGAATATAAATGGATATCTGCAAAACTATAATCAATTGATACAATGCCTATAATTCTTTGATTACAAGCATTAGCTAGTATCTCTGCTTTTTTACGTGCATCACAACAAGCGTTTTTAAGTATTAGATTTTTAAATTCTTCTTTTTCTTTAATAGTAAAATTAATGCTTAAACGAGGTTTGATATTGCTTAGAGATAATTTATTTATAATTTTATCTAGTAAGTTCATATTATAATCAAATGTTAAAATTAAGTTTTGATTAATTAAATATCCTTCAAATTCTTCTTTATATTCACCATTTAGTTTTTTTACATTTTTGTATCTAGGTGATATATTGAAATAACTTGTTTTTAAGTCTTCTTTTTTAAATCCTAATTCGTTTAAGATTTTGTTGAATTCAATTAATTTTGCATCATGTAATTCTATTGATTTATTATAGTTTGGATCAATGGTTTGAAGTGTAAACCTTAATTCAATTTGATTTGGACTTATTGAGGCAGTTCCTATACCTGTGATTCTAATTGTTTTCATATTTCATTTCTCCTTTTTGTAACTTTTGTTACACTTATAGTATAATGTATTTGAATTTAAAAAGGTCTTTTCAAAAAAGACATTTAATGGGAGGGTAATTATGGAATTAAAATTATCTAGTAAAAAAAGATTTTTTGTTAGGGTTGATAAAAGTGTTAAAGAGTTATTTGGGGGTAATAAATATATACGTTCTTTAAAAAAAGAAAAATGTAGTTCTAGAGCGTTAAATGAAAAAATTACGGTTTCTTATGATTGTTGTTCAATTGAAGATTATATTGTAGATGAAGATAATGCGTTAACTTTTTCTAAATTAGTAAAAAAGATAATGGAAGATAAGTGTATTACCTCTAAAGATATTTATAAAAATTCTTTAATTAATAGAAAATTGTTTTCTGCTTTAAATGTTAATGATGATTATATTCCTTCAAGAGAAACAGCTATTATGTATTGTATAGCTTTAAAGTTAGATTATGATTCTAGTGTTAAATTAATGAAAAGTGCTGGGTATTCTTTTTATGAATATTCTAATTTTGATATGATAGTTAAATATTTTTTAGACAGTAAAATATATAATATAGATAAAATAAATGATGCTTTATATTATTATACTAATAAGTGTTTAGGTTATAGGTAAGCAAAAGACGATCTTGTAGTGTTTACGGGTTCTTTTATTTTTGCTAGAATGTTTTAAAAGGGAGGCATTAGGATGATTGAAGAAGTAAAAAAGCTGGTTTATGATATTTTATGTAAAGATGATTCTGGGCATGGTTTTGATCATGTGGATAGAGTTTATAAGTTAGCGATTAGGTTTTCAAAAGAGGAAAATGCAGATGAAGATGTAGTTGCATTAATAGCTTTATTACATGATGTTGATGATTATAAGTTGTTTGGAGATAAGCAGGCTGAAGATTTAACTAATGCTAAAAAGATTATGAAATTTGTTAATGTTTGTCCAAAAAAACAAGAATTAGTACTATCTTCTTTAAAGAGCCTTGGTTATAGCAATTGTATTAAGGGTATAAGACCAGAGAGTCTTGAGGGACAAATTGTTTCTGATGCTGATATGTGTGATGCAATGGGAGCAAATGGGATACTTAGAACGCATATGTATGGGTTAAAACATGGTAGGGTATTTTTCAATAAAAGTTCTAATCCTGATTTATATGTTGATTGTAAAAATTATAAAGAAAAAGTCTCTGATTGTAGTGTAATTCATATGTTTGAGAAATTATTAAAACTTAAAGGACTTATGTTTACTAATTCTGGGAAGAGGGAAGCTTCTAATAGGCATGAATTAATGGTTAATTTTTTATATCAATTGTTTGATGAAGAAGATTGTATTGAATGGAAGGAATATTTAGATAATTATTTAAGTAATTTATAGTAGTAAAAAACAACTAATTTTGAATAAT
This sequence comes from Bacilli bacterium, assembly GCA_045119835.1. GTDB lineage: Bacteria > Bacillota_I > Bacilli_A > RFN20 > DUOF01 > CALVUJ01. The sequence goes on from JBGVED010000061.1 coordinate 69,593, forward strand.
TAGTTGTTTTTTTGTGCTTTTATAAATAGAAAATAGGGTCTATCTTTTTGATATTTATATTTTTCTACTAGATTTATAGCTTTTTGTGAAGCGATAGATTCTTTAATTTCTAATATATTAAAATTATTTTTTATAAGTGTATTTATTAAGCATTCAAAGTTTCTGTGATATTTAATTACTACACATTCATTCCATAATACTTCTCTTTTGCCATTTTCATTATAGTTATTTAGTAAATAGTAGCGATTATTGTTTATTTCTACTCTATTTTTCATTCCAAGTTCTAGAATTGGTGCTAGAGCTGTTGGGTGTTCTTGAGAGAAGAGAAGTATTCCGTTTTCATTTAAAAGATTATTTATATCATTAGTTAATTTGTAAAAATCTTCAATGTAATGGAATGCTAACGAACTAAATACTATATCAAAATTTTCTTTAATTATAGATATTTTTTCCATTTCTAAAACATCATATGTAATATTTTTATCATTATTTTTTTCTTTTGCTTCTTCAATCATGTTTTGGGAAATGTCTAAAGCTAGGACATAACTCGCGCCATTTTGTATAAAGTATTTAGACATGGTTCCATTACCGCAACCTAAGTCTAATATTTTTTTCCCTTTTAAATTTGGTAGCATTGTTTTCATTATAGGTATTTCTATTAGTTCATTAGCATTTATATTGCTTTCTCTCATTTCTTTATATTCATTGTAAAATGTGGTGTTATCATATATATTTTGTCTTTTTTTCATGTTTTCACCTCTAAATAAGGATATCATAATTTTATAAAAGTATACTTGTTTGTTTCAAAATTTGTTGTTTACAACAGATATTTTATAATATAAAATAGGTTTGTTGAGGTGATTGTTATGAGTATAGGAATGGTTCCAGTTGTTATAATTAGAAGTAGGGATGTTTTTCTTAAATTAACTAAAAGTGGTCCTTATTCAATAAAACATTTTAAAAAAGTAACTAAGAAAGATGTTGAAGAAGCGATAATTCAAGATGAAAAACTTATTAAAGAAATAGAAGACAAGTTGGATGAAAAGAAGTTGGAAAGAATAAATAAAATGATGGATCAGTATAGTCTTATTAAAGATAGTGTTGCATGGGAAGAAATAACTACTGCTTCAAGAAAAGTTGCTAAGTTTAATTGCTTGAAAAGATATTTAGAAAATGAATTATTGGATAAAGAAACTAGTGATGAAATAATTAACATTTTAAAAAATTCTTTTGTGAAAAAATATTTGGATGTTGTTTTATCTAATGAACATTATTCTTTTTATAAAGAGAGAGAAGCTGTTTTAGAGGAGTGTAGTGTGGAAATTCATTATTTGTCTATTATTAAGCAAATTAATGAAGAAATTTGTTCGTTAAAAGAGTATTGTGCTAATAACCCTAATTTGTTTTCTAGTAAAAGAAAAATTTAAAGGGAGTAACTATACTCTTTTTATTTGTTGTGTAATAAACTATTTAATGTTAGAGGTGATTTTATGAGCAATACAGTAGAAATGTTAAAAAGGTATACCCCATATAATGAGCAAGAAGAAAAGGATATTTTAAATATAATAAAGGCAGAGAAAATTTTTAAAGATATTCTTACTAGAGATAATGAATATTTTCATTTAACTTCTTCAGCTTTTATAGTTAATAAAACTCACGATAAGGTATTGTGTATATATCATAATATTTATAAGTCATGGACTTGGGTGGGAGGACATGCGGATGGTGATGATGACATGCTTTATGTTGCAAAGAAGGAAACTGAAGAAGAAACATCTCTTAAAAACTTTAAAGTTATAAGTGAAATGCCAATTTCTGTGGAGATATTACCGGTAAAAAGTCATGTTAGAAAAGGTAAGTATGTTTCAAGTCACTCTCATTTTAATGTTACTTATTTATTTGAAGCCGATGAAAGTGAAGTTGTTCATATTTTAGAAGATGAGAATAGTGGTATTGGATGGCTAACTTTTGATGAATTGATTGAAAAATCAGATGAACCTTATATGGTGCCTGTATATAAGAAAATTATAGAAAGAGTTAAAAAATTATAAAAAAATGTAATTATAATGAGTATGCTTTTTTTTTTTGATATATTGTTATTGAGGTGATTTGTTATGTTATTAGAAGAATTTGACAATAATAAGAAGGCGTTGTTTAATCCTGATACGTTTAATGATTTATTAGAGGAAATGCCTAAAACTTGTGTTTCTTTTTTTTCTAAGTCATTAATGGAGGAGATAGAAAAGAGATATCCAGTTAAGAAAATAGCAAATATTTCTAACGCTACTGCTAATTTTCCAGTATATAAAATAACTGTAGATGGAGTGGATTTAGCTATTTATCAATCTGCTGTAGGTGCCCCAGCTTGTGTTAGTAATTATGAAGAGTTAATTGCGATGGGAATAAAGAATTTTTTGTTAGTTGGTTGTTGTGGATGTTTAGAGGAAAAAATAGAAGAGTATTCAATAATTATTCCGACTTCTGCAATTAGAGATGAGGGGACTAGTTATCATTATGCTCCTGCAAGTGATGAAACAATTATAAATAAGAATGTAGTAGATATTTTAGAAAAGACTATAAAAAATCTTTCTTTAAATTATACAAAAGGTAAGACATGGACTACTGATGCGATATTTAGAGAGACAGAGGATAAGGTTAAACGTAGGAAGCAACAAGGAGCAATTACAGTTGAGATGGAATGTTCTGCTATGAATGTTGTTTCTGAATTTAGAAATGTTAATTTTGGCCAAATTTTGTATGCTGCTGATAATTTGGGTGGGGAAGAGTATGATCCTAGAACGTTAATGTTAGATATAGAGAATCAAGAGGAAAAAATTATACCTATTGCATTAAAATGTGGTATAGAATTAGATAAACAATTAAATTAATAAGTTTGGTTTAACTTTTAATAGTGTGTTAAAAAAATTATAATAATATAAATGAGGATAGTGGGATTAATATGTTAAATTGTAAAAAATTTTTAGGTTATGATATGGAAGGGGATTCGATCTATTCTTTCAATAAAGATTTGTTTAAAGAAGCGAGCTTGCGTATAAATGTTGATATTAATGATATATCTAGTGAAATTTCTGAAATATATGATTTTTTAAAATTGAAAAGAGAATGTGAAATTAAAGAAAAGGAAGTTCAATTAGAAGAATTTGACAATATGATTGAGAAATTGAGGAATGATTTAGATAAAAAGTTGCAATCAATACGAAAAGAAGTTGATAAATTTTCTAAAAATTCAAGTTCTGAAGGAATGATGGCTATTTCTAAGGTAATAAGTGATATTGATAGATGGAACTTAGATTTATGTAAAATAGATAATTTAAGTGGAATTGAAAAATTATCTATGTTATTAAATGTTAAAAATAAAAATAATGTTACTAATAAGGATCATTGGCGTTTTTTGTTTGAGGATGAAAAAGTAAATAAGGTTTTGAAAAAAGTAATAAATGTAGCGGAAAAATTGAAAGATTTTATTATTAAGTTTGATAAAACTAGAGCAGAAAAGGTTGAGCAACTTTCTGTTATTAAAGCTGATTTTCCAACAAAAGATGAATTGATTGATAAACTTTTTTCAAGTTATAATGAAATAAAGGAAGGCTTAAAAATTTATTTGGATTCTAAAAGTTGTTTTGGTGATGAAAAGAGATATATTGATAATATTTTAAGTGGATCTTTTAAACTTGATTGTATAACTAATTTTTCTTTGTCTTATAGAAATGCGTTAAAAGATTCCTATGTTTATATTAATTATGGCAGTGATATGTTTGAGATTGATAAAATTCTTGAAAAATATGGGTATTATCGTTTTTCTGCTAAAATAGTTGGATTTTATTATTTATTTAAAGATTATATAGAGATTAAAACGGAATGTAATTTGATTTTAAATAGGATAAGTCTTGTTAAGGAAGAGAAAAATGATGATAAAATTTATAGACTTGGAGAGGAAATTAAATCAATGTTTGATTTAAATAGTTTTGGAAAGTGTTATGTTGCTGAAATTGAAAGTTTGTATGGAGTAAATTTAAAAGAAGATGTTGCTAAGTTTATTTCTAATTTGAAGGAAACTTCTGTTTTTTATGCTTCATCTGCTAAATTTTTAAGACAACTTTCTATTAGTTCTGTAAAAGATTTTTCTAAAGATTATGGTGTTGAAATGATATCGAAAAAATTAATTCCATTATTTGATATATCTGATGCTCAGTTTATCGTTTATGATTTAGATGTTAGTATGTGGGGCTGTTTTCATGTTGATGATGATAAACCTTATTATAGAAGTAAATCATTACTAAAATTGTTACAGGAATATAATTTTTAGTTGTTATAAAAGTATATTAATTTAATTGAATTTTTGTTAAAGTATAGTTCATCTATACTTTTTTATTTTGGCAAAATAAAATAATAATCATATTCTAAATTAGGATGTGATGTATAAATGGCAAATAGTGATTATTTAATTGCTGGTATGAGCTTGGGTTAGAGCCAATGTCTCTAGGGGCGGTATGTTAAACTTCCATAATTAATAATTTAATATATCATCATTAAGTAAAAAATCAAATAGATTAATTATTAGTATTCCATTAGTATTGTAGTATGGTTTTACATCATCTTTTGTAATAATTATTTTTTTGAATGTGTCATCAATTCTTAATAATGAATTTTGTTCTTGTTCCATTTTTTCTTTGATTTGAAGAGATAAAGCAGATTGAATATAATATTTTTTGTTTCCCTTATTACAAACAAAATCTACTTCGAGTTGTTTTCTTGTTTTGGTTCCTTTTGTATCTATTGTGTTGTATTCTACAATTCCAACATCAATGTTAAATCCTTTTATTTTAAGTTCATTATATATTATATTTTCCATAATATGTGTTTCTTCGTTTTGTCTGAAATTTAATCTAGCGTTTCTTAATCCTACATCAGAGAAGTAGTATTTATATGGTGTATTAATATATTTTTTGCCTTTTATATCATATCTTTTTGCTTGTTCAATAAGGAAAGAATCAACAAAGTAATCTAAATAATTTTTTATTGTATCTACATGAATGTTAACATTTTTAGTGCTTTTAAATGTATCGGATAATTTTTTAGGGTTTGTTAGTGACCCTATAGAAGAAGATAAAATATCTAATAGTTCTTCTAATTCTTCATTGTTATATATTTTGTTTCTTTCTTTTATGTCTTTAATGTAAGTTTCGGTAAATATATTTTTTAAATACAAAACCTTTTCTTCATCTGTTTTGATTTCTACTATTTTAGGTAGCCCTCCATATAACCAATATTCTTTCCAAGCTTCTTGTCTAGAACCGTTAAATACAGAATAAAATTCCTTAAATGATAGGGGAGCAATGTGGACTTCATCTCCGCGTCCTCTAAATTCTGTTATTATATCTTTAGATAAAAATTTGGCGTTACTTCCTGTAACATAAGTGTCAGCATTTTTTATGTGTAAGAAACTATTAAGAACATCTTCAAATTCATTTACAAATTGTACTTCATCTAATAATATGTAGTACATTTCATTATCTTTAATCAAGTCATGAACATATGTGCATAATTCGTCTGGATCGCGATATTTTTTGTTCATTCTATCATCTAAAGCTATTTTTATAATGTGATCTTCTTTAATCCCAATAGATAATAGGTAATTGTAAAATAATTCAAAAAGCAAATAAGATTTTCCACATCTTCTTATTCCTGTTATTACTTTAATCATGCCATTGTTCATTTTATTGATTAGTCTATTTAGATACACGTCTCTTTTTATTTCCATAGCGCATTCTCCTTTATTAGATTTTTTTGCGGATATCCGCAATTATTTCTAATTTAATTGTATGCTTTTTAGTTTGCGGATTCAATGTTTTTGCTGCTAAATTAGAAAAAAATGCGGAAAGGCGCATTTTTTTCTAATTATCATTTGGTAAATGGTTTATTTTGTTCGGTGTTTTTGAGGTGATTTATTTGATATTTTTGAGGTATAAAGTTTAAAGTACTAACTTGGTTGTTTCAAAAATGGAAAATACCACTTATTAAATTTTTTTGTGCGTTGTCGAGTTTTTCTAGGTAACTAAATTTTAATTATTAATGATTTTATTTGATACTTTATTTGCTGCTATTGTATTATATGATAGTTTATGAACTGTTTCCGTTTTGGAAATGGTTCGATTTTATTAGCAAAATAAATTAATAATCATAATCCTAAATTAGGATGTGATATTAATGGCAAATAGTGATTATTTAATAGCGGGTAATGACGAACATGGTTTAGAGCCTTTGCCTACTGGCGGTGGTATGTTAAACCCCCTTAAAAAATTACTGTTTATTTGGATTTTTGTGTTCTATAATTAGATTTATATATAATTTTTATTATTTGTGTTAAAATATGCGTGGTGATTAAATATATGCAAATAAAAGGTGAATTTAAAAATGGTACTATTACTATATCTAATTTAAAAACAGAAGATGGTTATTATAAATGTCACTTCGAATTTGATGTAAATATTTCTATGTATAATATTGATTTTACTTATCATTTTGGCGAAGCAATGTATCTTAGTATGTATGATTTTATAAATCATAAACAAGATTATTTAGTTGATGAAAATGAAATAGATAATCGTTTAGAAATGACAAAAGAATATTTTGCTA
>JBGVED010000062.1:0-2651 GCA_045119835.1 Bacilli bacterium
GGTATTAATAATAAAATAAAGACCTTAAGGCGAAGTGCATATGGCTATCTAGACGATGATTACTTCTTCCTTAAAATCTTTGACATAAGCAGGGCTAAGTACGTGCATAACCCAAAATCACACAAAATTAATGATTGAGCCAAAATAATCAACATATGAGCATTGAACAAATATCTGATGCCTTAATGTCAGGTAAATTAGCTGTTTCAAAAACTAATGGAGAAGCAATATTTACTAATACCTTGGAGATTAAGGGCTTATACAAGGATGTAATTTTTAAAGATAAAGAAAAAACAAAAGAAGAAGTTATTGAAGAAATTAAGAAAAAGAAACCCGACATTGAAACAATCATGGAAGTTTGCGGACTAACTCCTGTATCACTTCATAATACTACCCAAAATATCAATAAATGCTTCAAACGTAAGTTTCGAGGATTGAAAGAAATGGTTGATAAGATGATTCTTGATATTATGTAAATCAAAAAAAATATCGCACATTATAAAAAATCTAAAATGGCGTAATTTCTAGTAATACCAAGGGGTTACGCCATGTTTCTTTTTATAAAACTGCAAAAGACAGGAGTTCATCAAAATCATCTAAAATTTCATTAAAAGCTCTAAAGTTATCTTCATCAATATCTTTATATGATATATAAGCACTTTTATAATAAAATTTTCCATGAAGAAGTTCATAATCACCAATCTGGTAACTAAAATTATTAAAACGCTTAGTTACTGCTAAATTTCTGAACTTTGTTTTATGAATGATTTCATTAAAGAAATCCCAACTATAACTTGGATTATCATTTGGTTCTAAATCTAACTTAGCAATTCTCGTTTCTAAATCTGGAGTATTTTCACTTATTATAACGAGATTAATTTCTTTCTCACGATGAATAATTTTAAGGCGTTTTTTAGGATGAGTATGAAGGGGCTTTTTCTTTATAACTCTAGTTTCCAAGATAGGAAACAACCATAACCCCTGATTCACTCAAGGTTGCACGCTCTTTAAAAACTTACATTAATTTTTTAAGCCTCTTTTAGGTAATTAAAAAGGTTCTGCATGTAATCATTTAGACCTGTAAACCACAAAGAAAGCTCGCCTTTTATTATTGTTGCAGTTTTTTCTTTGCAGTTTTCTTTTAGAACTCCAGCTTTATCTAATATTTCTGGTAGCTCTTTAACTTTTTCAATTAAAGTGTTAATTGCTACAATAAATGGGATATCAGGCATCTGTTCTACACCGTTTCTAAATATTTCACCATAGGAACGATAGTCTTCTTCAAGTCTACGATCTAATTCTAAAATTATGTATCGTATTGAAGATATGGTTACAAATGCAAAGCTATTATCATAGCTACGACCATATGATTCTGAACCTAATTTGAAGTATTGCTTATGGGCTTTAAAGCTAGTTTCGATGAACCATCTTCTTGAATAGTATTTAACGATATCTTCATCACTAAGGTTGATATCAGTACTTAAAATTGCAAGATATTCTCGTTTAATATTACGGTTACGGACAAATACCATTTTCACATCTATACCATTTTTAGTTTTAACAACGGCAGAGCAAATAATTGATCTTTTGCTTTTGTTTGGTATTTTTTGGAATAACTCGTGAAGGGTGCATAAGTTACCGTTATAGTTATATACTTGCGTTAAAGCTTTTACCATACCAATAACATGAAGACCTAAATCATTGATTTTCTTTATGAATGGTTCTGTGGTAAACCAACTATCCATAAGTACATAATCAGCTTTAATTCCCATATTTAAAGCTTCTTGAATCATATTGATAGCAACAATTGGTTTCTTAAGCATTGATTCAGCTCTACGCTTATAACCACAAGTTCTTTTATCAATATTAGAACGAGCTTTAACGTAAATGTTTTTCATATTGGAAGATGATAATAAAGCATTTAGCATAGGAATATAGCTAACACCATCGGTCCAACCGATTTGTAAATCGGTAAAACCTCTGATAAAAGCCTTTCTTACATGATCAAACACATTAGCAAGAAGCTCAACATGTTTTGCTTTTGCTCTTTCTAACATCGTGTCATCAATAATGAAGCAGGTTTTACGGTCTGAATCATTAAGAGTCATGATGTATGTAATAACTACCTTAGCTAGCAATAAATGGAGTTTTCTCCAGTTATTGTGAATACTACCAATAAAGTTATAAATGGTAGTTTTTGGGCAACAAATATTAAATTTCTTATGGGAAGTATAGTTACCATAAATGGTCTTATTGTCTAAGAAGAAACAAGAGTTGAAAATCATGACAAAGAGCTGAAAAACAGAAGCACCATAATTTTCTCTTTTTTTGAAACCAGCAGATTTAAGCAATTTACTTAAATGCACTTTTTTGAATAACTCATGTAAACGAGAATTGAAATTTTGTTGGTTTTGTGATACATTATCCATAGTATGTTCCTTATGTTAAGTTGTTGATTTTATTAGTATATTATAACATTTGGAGCATACTTTTACCATCAAAAACTTCTTATTTTTCCGTTCAAAATTCCCTGAAACAGACCTTTAAAATCACCATTTTTGCAGTAAAAAATTAATGTAAGTTTTTAAAGAGCGTTCAACCTTGAGTGAATCAAGGTTTACACGTAATTTCCATCTTGGAAACTAGAGTTA
>JBGVED010000063.1:0-5827 GCA_045119835.1 Bacilli bacterium
AAATAGACCAATTAACTAACAATTGGAATGAGTTAGAAGAATGGTTAGAAGAAAGTCAAAAAATATGTAAAGAAAATGATAATAATGTAGCAGTAAACTTTATAAATGTAGTTTTAGACAAAATGAAAGAAATAAAGGAAGGTAACAAATGAAAACATTTAAAACGAGATGGTGGCTTGTACCAATATGTGAAAAATTAACAAACCATAGATATAACAAATTGATTATGTGGACGAAAGATTTTGAAGATAGAAATTTTAAATACCCAAATAGAAGCGATTTTCATTATAAATGCAAAATATGTGGTTTATTGTTTTTTAACCACCATATTAGCAAAGAAGATTTGGAAAGAATAAAAAGAGAGGCAAAAGATGTATCTAGTAGAGATTAAATTAGGAAATTATAAAATAAGAAGGTATGTTTATAATATGGAAACATTACAAAAACTTATGCTAGATAATCCACAATATGAATACATTAAAATAATTGAAGAAGTAAATTATAATGATGAAGAAGTAACAAGAAAGAGAAAAAGATAATAATGTATAGACTAACAATTAAAACGAAATATAATACTATTGTTTTAGATGTAGAAAATTATAACATACCACAAGTACAGGAAATATTAGAGCAACCATATATAGTACAAGTAGAAATAGAACATTTAGAAAAGCATAAAGTAAGGACATTGAAAAATGAGTAAAAGAAGTCAATGGTGTGATGTATCAAAAGAACTTCGTAAATACATAATAAGTAGAGATAGACAATGTGTTATATGTGGTGTAAAGAAACCATTAACAATGGCACATATATTTTTATCAAGAGCAAAAGGTGGAAAAGGTTGCAAAGAAAATATAGTTGCATTATGTAACAATTGCCATTATTATATATTAGATAATCCAATTGGAAAAAATAATATAGAAAAATCAAAAGAAATTGAAGAATATTGCAAAAAGTATTTAATTAGTAAAGAAAACATAGTATATAATGATGAATTTATAAACAACTTGAAATATCATAAGAACTATGATATAATTAATACGACAATTGAAAAGCAAGAAAACAGATGTGGTAATTGTATTTATTTAATAAAAAAAGAAAATAAAAGAAGTACATTACCAGTTTATTATTGCAAATTAGAAAGAAAAATTAAGGCAAAGAAAGGAGTTATTTGTAAAAACTTTAAAAACAACTGAATGGCTAACCTTCCTTGTCTTATTTTTGGGATTTATTTTAGTTTTTTTCTTTTCCGATAACCAACTTTCCAGACTATGCGAGTTTTTGGTTGTTGTTGGCATAGTCAATTTATTTTGAAAGGAGATATTATGAAATATCAAATAATAAAAAATGCAACTGATGATTACACATTAAAATATAAAGATAAGGAATTTAATTATAAAAGTGATATTGAATTAATGAGTAAATTACAGGAAGCACCAAAAAATGCAAGAATAAAAATGTTGAAAGATTTAGCAAAAGAAGGAATATCACTAAAAGATTTTACAATAGAAAGTAAAAAAGATGGCAAAACATATTTTGATAATACTAACAAAAATGAATTAGAAAACACATATATACAAGATGAAATGCTAGAAGTAATAAATAAAAGTTGTAAAAGTAAATTTAATTTATCATTTACTGAATTATTAATAGATATAGGATTAACAGACCAACAAGAACAAGAAAAATTTAGTAGTGAATTAGGAAGCAGTTTAATGGGAAAATTTCCCAGTAAATAATGATGATGATAAAAAAAGTAAATCATCATCGATGATAATATGTTATGGATATGATAATGATTTGGAGCAAATGTATGCTTTTTATTGTGCTAGATATGAAAATATAAGTTATGATAAATTTTTAAAATTAGGTATAGAAGAATTTAGTATGAAATTAAATAGCATACCAAAAGATGAACCATTATATGAAATAATAAAATCAAGAACTATCAATATTGGTAAAATAAAAGATAAAGAAGAAAGAAAATATTGGAGAGAATTAAAAAGGATAAATAAAATACCTGATATATATAAATCAAACGAAGAAATAGAAAATGAATTAAAAAGTGAATTAAAAAATAATGAAGGAGTATTTAAATAATGAATAATGAAAGTATAATTGAATATATGTCAAATATTAAAATTTTAAGTAAAGAAATTAGTGAATATTACAACGAAGAAGCAGGAGTAAGAAAAATAATACCTACTTCTTATTTGCTATGTAGTGTAGATTATATGGAATTAACAGAGCAAGAATTAGAACAAGCCCAATTTAATATGGTAATAGATAAAGATGTAGAATATAAAACTAAAATGGCAACAAGACCAAAAGTTAAATATGAAATCACAAAAAATGAAGCAGATAAAAATAAATTAATAGATAGTAAAGTAAAAGTTTATTGTGTATGGAATGTAAGTAATAGTCTAAAATTAAAAAAGAGTTTCAATAATAAAGAAGAAGCATTAGAATTATATGATAAAATTAATCAACCTATTTTAGATAAAATATTAAAATAGGTGTTATATGGAATTTGAAAATGAAATATGGAAAGATATACCAGATTATGAAGGATTATATCAAGCAAGTAATTATGGTAGAATTAAAAGTTTATATAATTATAAAAGAGATGGAACAAATATATTAAAGCCAAGATTAAAAAGAGGATATTATCAATTAGGATTAAGAAAAAACAAACAAAGAAAATGGATAGCATTACATAGATTAATTGCAATAACATTTATACCAAATCCTGACAATTTACCTTGTATTAATCATAAAGATGAAAATAAATTAAATAATTCAATAGATAATTTAGAGTGGTGTACTGTAAGATATAATAATTGTTATGGAACACGATTAAAAAAAGTTGCTAATACAAATAAAACAAAAAGAGCAGTTTTAAAGTTTGATTTAGAAAATAATTTTATTGAAGAATATATCAGTTTAAGTGAAGCAGGAAGAAAAAATAACATTTTACCAAGTAATATAATATCTTGTTGTAATGGGAAATATAAACAAGCAGGTGGATATATTTGGGAATATAAGGGGGTGATAAGCCAATGAGAAATGAATTTGAAAATGTATTTTATTTTCGTAAAATCAATTCCATTGGGGGTTGACTGTGAAAGTATGTTTTATTATCTATCTTGCATATATAAAAATTTTGTAATAATGTATCGTGAAGGAAACGAAGAACAAATAAAAAGATTTGCAAAAAATGTTGAAGTTATTAAATATTTAGATGAATATGGAACAATAAAGTGCAAAAGATTTTTTTGTAATTATGGATTAGATATACCAGTAGAAGCAGAAGAAAAATATCATATTATACATTGTGATTATAGCAAAGTATCATTTAAGCCACTATTATATCCTGGATTTAAATATATCGGTGTAAGTAAACTTGCTTGTGGTAGTTTTAAAGAATTAACAGGAATTGAAGCAGAGTTAATATATAACCCAGTTGTAGTAAAAAAACATAATATACCAAAATTAACTGATAAAATTCATTTAATAAGTGCAACAAGATTAACAGCAGAAAAAGGTGCAGAAAGAATAAATAAACTTGCTTCTATGTTAGATAAAGCAGGAATAGATTATGAGTGGGATATATATACAAATAAGTTTTATAGATGGAATAGTAAAAATATAGTATGGAAACAACCTAAATTAGATTTATCAAAAGAAATAGAAGAAAGTACATATTTGGTGCAATTAAGTGACCACGAAAGTTTTGGTTTATCAGTAGCAGAAAGTTTAATGTTAGGAACACCAGTTATAGTTACTGATATACCTGCATTTAAAGAAATAGGTTGTAAGAACGAAATAAATGCTATTATATGCAGTTTAAATATGGATAATATAAATATATCAATGATACAAAAAGGACTGCCTACATTCAAATATAAGCCACCTAAAAGCGAATGGAGCAAGTATTTAAATAAAGAAGGTAATTATAATCCAGAAGATAAAATAAAAGTAAAAATAATAAAAAGATTATATGATGTGGTAGAAGATAAACATTACAAATATAATGACGAAGTAGAAATGAAAAAATATAGAGTAAGTGAATTGGAATGTAAAGGAATAGTAAAAAGAATATGAAAATAGTAGTTAGTAGTTGTGATAAAAATGAAGATATATTCTATGCATTTTATCATTGTATGGAAAAATATTGGGAAAACCACCCAGAAATAATATATGTAACTGAAATAATAAAAAACCCATATTATAAAACTATTAATGTAAATGAACCAGTAGAATTATGGACTAAAAGAATGCGAAAAGCAATAGAACAAATAAATGATGATAAAATTTTATTAACGGTAGATGATTTATTTATTAGAAAACCAGTAGATAAAAAGAGATTAAAAGAAGCAGAAGATTTAGTAAAAGGTAATGTGGCATTAGTTAATTTAGAAAAATGTTGGTATGAATTAGATAAAGAAGTAGCAAAAGGTTTTAAAATGAGAACAAAAGGTAGCCAATATGAATTAAGTTTAATGTGTGGGATATGGGACAAAGAAAAATTGTTAAAAGTAATTGAAAAAGATACTGATTGTTGGAATATTGAAGAAACACAGGACACCAAAGGATTTGATTATCTTATAAATGGTGGCGATTATATAATTGATTTTGGTTATATTACCTTCAAGCATTGTGGGTTAAAAAAAGGGAAATGGTGTAGAGAAATAATACCTTTTTTTGAAAAAGAAGGAATAACAATGGACTATTCGAAAAGAGGATTTTATGATTAAAGAAAAATGGAAAGATATAAAGAATTACGAAGGTCTGTATCAAATATCTAATTTAGGTAGAGTTAAAAAGATAAATAAAAGCAATATTATTATTTGTAAACCTAGTATAGATACAAGTGGATATAAACAAATAGTATTAACAAAAAATAAAAAAAGAAAATCGTATAAAATCCACCGATTAGTAGCACAAGCATTTATTTCAAACAAAAAAAATTTGCCACAAATAAATCATATCGATGAAAATAAATTAAACAATAATTTTTTAAATTTAGAATGGTGTACTTTACAATATAATTGTAATTATGGTAGTAGGAATTATCGTTGTACTAGGCATAGACAACATAGAGTACAACAATATAATAAACAAAATGATTTAGTAGGGGAATATCCTTCTTTAAAAGATGCTGAAAAAATAACTAAAATAAAATATCAGCTAATATCTAATTGTTGTAGAAATAAACAAAAAAGTGCTGGGGGCTATATATGGAAATATTGTTAAGTATAATTATTCCAGGTTATGAAAGATATGATTATGCAGAGAAATTATTAAAGCAGTTAGACAAACAAATGCAAGACAATGTTGAAGTTATATTAGTTGATGATTGCAGCCCTATACCTTATCAATTTCATTATAAATGGTTAAAGAAAATAAGACTTGAAGAAAATTCAAAAGGTGCTAGTGTTCCTAGAAATAAAGGATTAGATATAGCCCAGGGAGAATACATAAGTTTTATTGATATAGATGATATGATAAGTGATAATTACATAAAAACAATATTAACCAAAACAAAAGAAGAGTGGGATTATTGTTATATAAGTTGGAAATGTAGCACTCATAGTGTAATTATAAAAGATGAGCCACCAAGTTGGAATTGTTGTGTGTGGAATTGTATATATAAAAGAGATTTAATCGGAGATATTAGGTTCAGAAAAGATTTAATTATGGCAGAAGATTATTATTTTAATAAAGAAGTAAGAAAAGGAAAAAGAGAAAACATAACCGATATATTATATTATTATAACCAAGAAAGTGAAAACAGTTTAACCAAAAAAGGAATAACATATAATGA
>JBGVED010000064.1:0-2136 GCA_045119835.1 Bacilli bacterium
TATATAGACCTGATTTAGTTCATGATTATTCAGTTGATAAACCTGAATTAAAAGAAGTTATTCCAGGACACTTTGTATACTGTAACAAAGCTGAATTTGCTGAACACAAAAAAGCTTGTGAAGAATAATTTTAAAAGATAGTTATTTATAACTATCTTTTTTTGTTGCCTAGGAAATTGTATTTTAGGGCAACAAAAAAGAAAAAAAGATTGAAACAAATCAATCTTAAACACAAAAATGATTAGTGAATAAAACTAATCTTTTCTAATTATTTCTTCTGGCAACATTGTTCCTTTGTTGCAGTATTGACATCTAATATAAGGTAGTAAGTCTTTGTTTTTAGGTAATTTCTTTTTTACAATATCAAAATCAACTATAACTTTCTCGTGACAGTAACTGCATTTAAAAGTAACGCATTCTTCATATAATTCAAGTTTAGCAAATTCATCAACATCTAACTGACCAACTTCTTCGTCATGTTGTTCATTAACAAATTGAGCAAATGCCTTTTTTTCTTCAATTGTTAATGGTCTTTTATCAACTCTGTATACATATCTAGCCATAGCATCGTTTCCTCTTTAATCTTTTTGGAATATAGCACATATCCGGAACAAGAATAAGTGTATTACCACATCTATCACACATAAGTATATCATAGTTGAAAGATTTTAGAATCTTGTTTCTCCAAGAAAGTTCAGCAATCATCTTTCTAATTACTTTGTTAGGATATAAAGGCCATTTTATTGTTCTTATAATAGGTCTTTGTTTAGATTTATTAGCATAAAAGCCATAATAACGAATATTATGCTTTCCAGTATCAGGAATGTGAACTATAAGTTTCTTGATGAAATCGAAAATATGTTCAGTGACATATTGTCTTCCAATTTTGTTGTCTTTTCTAGTATTTAAATCTTCGTGTGGATCATAGTAATAGGAAATTGTGTGATTATTGAAGTCAACATTTGTTATTCTTCCTTGACTAATTGCTGGATGACCAGCATATCTTACAACATATCTAACAAGCTCCTTGCTTTCGTTTGAGTCTTTTGCTTGAAAGCTAGGCCCATACACATAAAAACCTTGATTGCTTTCTTTGTATATAAGATTTTTGATGTGCCTGAATTCTACTGTGTTAATTCGTTTTGTTAATAAATCTAATAATATCTTCTGAAATGATTTTCTCATTAATTCGTAATGAAAATAATCATATTTTTTAACGTTATTATTTTTATCAATAATACATTCTGCAACTAAAACATGTAGATGAGGGTTAAACTTAATGTCTCTTCCAAAAGTGTGAAGAGTAGAAATAAATCCAAATTTATATTCTTTTAATTTGCCAACTTTCTTAGCCATAAAATTAAATGTTTGATTGACAGCTTCAAACAAGCAATCTATTAAACTTCTATCTTTTTGAAAATAAGGCCATAATCTATTTGAAATAGTAAAAACAATATGTCTATGCTTGACATTAATACACTTTTTGCTTATTTCTTTAACTCTTGCATCATTATATTTCTTTCCACATGATGGACAAAATCTAGATTTGCATGTGAATGGTTGAAGATGAAAATTATTACAACAAGGATTCTCACATTCAAAATATAAATATCCAGAATCAAATTTTCCACATGATATTACTGCTTCTACATTTTCTATTATTGCTGCTCTTGTTAACTGTTTTTTGTATTTTTCTACAAATTGAGGCCAATAAATTTCCAGAATTTTTTGAATTGATATTTTTCCTTTTTCTTGCAAAGCTTCTTTACAATTGTTGTACTTTTTAATCTTATTTTCTGCAAATAATCTATCTATTCTGAATGCTTTGATAATATTTTCTTTATATCTTTCTGCAAAACCAACTACATTAGTTCTTAAAAAAAGTTGTTCTTCATAATTCCTTACGTATTCCATAATTTGCCACCTACAGTTCAATTATAGCAAAAAACGATGAAAAATTTTCATCGCTTTTTATTAGAGTGAACTTTATTGTTCACTTTTCTTGTATAAAAATCAATCATCTTATACAAAATATATTTGAGGTGAAAAAAATGAATTCATTTATAGATAAAGTAAAAAGATGGTTTAAAAAATCTTCGTTTGGAATTATTCTAACAAGTATTGCAATTGTATTAG
>JBGVED010000065.1:0-2475 GCA_045119835.1 Bacilli bacterium
CTTCTTCAATAATGTCGAAGCTAACTGTTTGACCTTGAGTTAAACTTTTATAACCTTCAGCATTGATTGCACTATAGTGAGCAAATACATCTTTACCGTCACTAGTAGTGATGAATCCATAACCTTTTTCAGAATTGAACCATTTTACAGTTCCTTGATACATAGGTAGAAAAATCCTCCTTCTTAGCAAATTAGTAGTACTAGACGAAAAATGGCTCATACAACCATACAATTATGATTGTATAAGCCATAAGTTTATCTACTATTACCTCCTTAATAATACATTAATTACCTTCTTTTATCAAGAAAAACAAGTATTATTGGAAATTAAAAACTACCTTAAATGAAATTAAGGTAGTATAAAGTTAATCATTTGTATTTGACATAGCATTTCTAGCGTATTCTATTGTAACTATTTTTTCGTATGGCGCTCTTTTATCTAATTGTCCTGCAAGTTCAATAATATCCATTAATTTATTTAAAGAGTCGACAGTTAGAGTAGGGTCTTTTGCCCATGCTTCAATTTGACGATAGTTTTTTACTGCTGTTTCTAAATCTTTTATAGTTGTATCGCTAAAATAAGAATGTATTGCCTCTGCTACTTCTGCATCACTATGTTCATATACCCATATTTGAGCTTTATAAATAGCGTTAGTAAACTTTTGTATAATATCGCTATTTTTATTCATATAACTTTTTAAAGCAGAATAAGAAGTATAAGGGATATTTCCTGATAATTCGCCAAGAGAAGCAACCATATATCCTTGATTGTTTTTCTCAAGAGAAGATGCAGTTGGCTCAAACAAAGATACATAATCACCTTCACCTGAAGTAAAAGCACCAGCCATAGCAGCAAATTGGACATCTGTTCTTACGTTAACATCTTTGCTATCATCATTAACGCCAACTTCTAAACCAGCATTTTTTAAGATGTATTCTAAAACCATTTCTGGCATACCAGCAAGTCTACCGCCTAAGATTTCTTTTCCTTGTAGCATTGAAATGTCAAATTCATCAATATTTTCTCTACCAACTAAAAAACTTCCATCTTTTTGGGTTAATTGTGCGAAATTTATAGCGTAATCCTTTTGACCTTCATTGTATACATAAATAGACGCTTCGCTTCCCATTAAGCCAATTTGGGCATCTTTTGATAAAAGAGCAGCCATTGTTTTATCAGCACCATTCGTATTTACAAAACTTACTTTTAAACCTTCTTCTTCAAAGAACCCTTTACTAGCAGCAACATATTGAGGTGCATAAAATACAGAGTGAGTAACTTCCGCTACTGTTATTTTAGTAAGACCATCATCTTTACAACTACACCCATTTAGAATAAGTATAGGAAATGATAATAAAGTCACTAAAAGATATTTGATTTTTTTCATTGTTTTTCCTCCATTTATCTATTAATAAAATATTAAAAATAAAAATAAGTGTGCATGTTATTTGCTTAATTTATTTTTTAAGGCTTTTTCAAGTATGTTTATTATTTGATACATTAAATATGCTATTATTGCTAAAACAAAAACCCCCATCATTACTAAATCTAATTTGAATACTTGACTACCATAAACAATCAAATATCCAATACCTTTTCTAGAAACAATGAATTCTCCCATTATAACTCCAACCCAAGACATTCCTATATTTATCTTAATAACATCAACAATGTTAACGAAATTACTAGGAAGGACAAGTTTGGTTAATATTTGAAATTTGTTAGCTCCAAAACTTTTTAACATTTTAATTTTTTCTTCATCAACACTTTTAAAATAGTTATAAACTGAAAGAATAGTTAATATCAATGAAATAGATATAGCAACAACGACTATACCTTTAATACCTGTTCCAGCCCATATAATGAAAATAGGTGCTAAAGCAGTTTTTGGTAAAGCATTTAAAACAATCAAAAAAGGATCCATTATTTTAGCAAAGGTCTTATTCCACCACAAAATTATTGCTATAATTATTCCTATAGTTGTACCAATTATCAATCCTAAAATAGTTTCATAAACAGATATAAATATATGTGTGTGTAATTCTCCATTTTTAATGTATTGTGATAAAAGTTTAAAAATAGAACTAGGGCTAGAAAATAGAAAATTGTTTATTATTTCTTTTGATGATAAAAATTCCCATAATAGTAGAGAACCTATTAAAAGAAAAACTTGAGTTAGTAATATTTTTAACTTGTATATTTTTTGCTTTTTAATATATTCTTTAGCTTGCTCACTTTTTAAATTCATCTAATTCACCCCAAATCTTGTCGAAATAGTCTTTAAATAAAGAGTGTTTTCTAACTTTTAATGGAGATCTGTTTTCAAGGTTAGCAAATAATATGGTATAAGTACTTTTTATAGTTGCAGGTCTGTTAGTTAAAATTATTATTTTATCACAGAAAGATATTGCTTCACTTATATCGTGTGTAACTAAAATAACGCTTTTTCTTTCACTATTTACAATATTATAAAC
>JBGVED010000066.1:0-3760 GCA_045119835.1 Bacilli bacterium
TTTCCTTCACTAATAAATGAAACGCGTATTTTATTTCCCGTTATATAGTCATTAATTGCTATTTTATAGGTTTTCGGTTCCCAAACAGGATATAAATACACATCTTCTGTTATTGTCCATGTGAATTCTGTATTTTCTAAATTTTGATATACTTGATTTTTTATGTAATATTTCCAATTTGAAAAAGTATAACCTTCTCTATCTTTAGTAGGTTTAGGCAAGATTATCTTATCGCCATATTTTACAATGAGTGTGTTGTTTTCAATTTCACTATCATAGTCCATTGAAAATTTAATAGTATAAGTTGAGAGTTCAAATTTTGCATATAGAGTAATGTTACCTTCACGATATTTGCATATAGCATTTACTTTGGTTGTATAATTTTCATCTAAGTACCATCCTAAAAAATCATGCCCTGTTTTAGTAGGATCCTTCAATCTAAAGTCTTCGTCAAAATATGTGTAAGAAGATGGATTTTCTCCATTTGTTCCTCCATTTAGAATGTAAGTAATATTGTAAGTAGCTACTTTCCATGAGGCAGTAAGAGTTGTATCTTCTACTTTATTCCATTTATCGCCATTTGTATATATATTAGAATCGCTATCGAGCCATCCTACAAATTCGTGTCCTGGTTTTTCAGGTATTAAAAAGTCTATTGTTTCGTTAAATTCCATTTGTACATCTCGTACATGTTGGTTTGCATATCCACCATTCAGTTCGAATTTAACGGTAGTCTTAATAGGAATTAATTTAGCATATACGTCTGTGTTTTTAGTTATTCTTGTTGCAAAATCAAAATTTATAGTGTAGTCAGCATTTATATACCAGCCTTCAAAAATATAACCAGTTATGTTGCAATCTATAGGACTTGCTTGCTTTTTGTATTGAACTGATTGAGATTGATAAACACTTCCATTAGCTATAAAGTTAACTCTATGGGGTTTACCATATTCAAAAAATTCTGATAGTGACATGTTGATGTTTCTTTTTATTGTATTTATTTTATTAATAGGAATTGCCATATTCATGTAATCTATTGTACCATCTGTAATAGCAAGGGTTGTAATACCAATTACTTCTCCTTTTTCATTAATTAGTACTCCTCCACTATTACCATGAGTTATGTCTACTGTTGTTTGAATATAATTATTGCCTTCAATATTATAAGAAGTTTTTGAAATTATTCCTTGTGTTAAGGTGCTTTCATTATTTCCTAAAACAAATGATTCAGGATACCCTATAGCGTATACAGTATCTCCAACATTTATTTTATTACTATCGCCTATTTTAACCGATTTAGACTTATTTATGTTTACTTGGATAATTGCTATGTCTTTTTCTTTACTAGCCCCTACTATCTTTTTAATTCCATAACTTCTTCCATTATTTAATTTTATTTTCCCTTTTGTAGTGTTTTCTATTACATGATAGTTAGTAACAGCAAGTCCTGTATTATTTATAAAAAAGCCTGTGCCTGCTTGTTTAGCGTTAGGTCCCTCAACTGTTATACAAAAAACAGATTCATCTACCATTTTATAAATTTGACTAGCATTGTAGGTTCTAGGGATTAAAAGTGCACATAAAAACAGAATGAATATAGCGATTGATAATCCTATTACTATGTACCAAGGTTTTTCTTTAATAATATTTTCTTTAGTATTTATATTTTCTTTTTTATTTTCTACTATAGGTTTATCGTTTTCATTAGTATTTGCCATAGCAAAAAATTCTCCAATATCAATATTAAAGATTTCTACTATTTTCTCGATAGTAGATAAATCTGGTTCTGATAAATTATTTTCCCATTTGGATACAGCTTGGTATGTAACATTTAGTTTTTTTCCTAATTGTTCTTGGGTTAAGCCATGTTTTTTTCGAAGTTTAGCAATAACTTGTCCATAATTTTTCATGGTTATTCCTCCTTCTACAATTTGATTATAGCATAGTTAAATATGTAATATAGCAACTCTAACTCAACTTTACGTTGAATTGTATGTATAATACGTTGAAAAGAACTTTATTTATAAAGTAATAGTTCTTTTGCATTTTCAATAAATGAATCTGAAGGCAAATCACTGCCACTTAATATTTTTGCTAATTCATATATTTTTTCGTTTTTATCTAATAATTTAACATATGATTTTGTTTTATTGTTTTCTACTTTTTTGTATACATAATAGAAATTGTCTGCAAATGCTATTACTTGAGGTAAATGAGAGATAACTAGAGTTTGATATTTTTTTGATAATTCTTTAATTTTTTCTCCAACACTAGTAGCAACTTTACCGCTTACTCCACTATCTACTTCATCAAATATTGCTAAAGAAATATCAAATATTTCATTAAATACAACATTAAGTCCTAAAGTAAGTCTTGAAGTTTCTCCTCCACTTGCTACTATACTTAAAGGTTTTAAATTTTCTCCAACATTAGTAGAAATTAAAAACTCAATTTTATCTTTTCCTGTTTTATTAAATTCAATATCTTTAAAATCAACTTTAAATATAGTTTTATCTAAGTATAAATCTTTTAATTCTTTTTCAATGCATTTTTCTAGTTTTAAAGCGATATTTTTTCTTTTGTTAGATAAAATAGATGCTACTTCAATTACTTTATTTTTTAGTTCATTAATTTCATTTTCTAATTTTGATAAAACGTATTCTCTATTATCAAATAGATCTATTTTAGTTTGGTAATCTATTTTAGCTTTTTCTATATCTTCATAGCTATTACCATATTTTCTTTTTAATTTATTTATTTTATATAGTCTATCTTCTATATAAGATAATCTGGATTCATCTATATCTAGTGAAGCAAAACTTTGTTTAAGGCTATTAGACAAATCCTTACTGTTTTCATATAGTTCAATTATTTTATCTTCAAACTCACTAAACATAGGATCATCACTAACATTATTTATAAATCTTTTTACTTCATATAATAGTTCATTTATTCCTTTATCTCCATCTAATATACTTATCGCTCCATTAATATTACTACTTAATTTATTAAATTTAGAGATACGTGATGCTTCTAGCTCTAATTCCTCTATTTCATTTTCTTGTACATCAATATTAATTATTTCTTCTAATTGGTATTTTAAATAGTCGATATCTTCATTGGTATTCATTTTCTTTAAGTCTTCATAATGATTTACTTTTTCATTATATTCATTATAAATCTTTTCATAGTCACTTTTTATTTTATCTAAATCATTACTAGCAAATTTATCTAATAAACTTAAATGATATTTGCTATCTAATAAATAAAACAAATCATGTTGAGAATGTAAATTAACTTTTTTACCTAGAGTATTTTTTAAAGTATTCATATTAACTGTAATTCCATTTATTTTACAGATGTTATTACCTTCACTATTTATAATTCTAGTAAATGTAAATAAATTGCCATTATCTTTATATTCTTCTAGTTCTTCATCTATATTATTAAATTCTATTAAAGCTTCTACAAATGCTCTTGTTTCTCCTGACCTTATTTTACTGTTATCAGCCCTTTGGCCAATTAAAAGAGAAAAAGCATCAATAATTATAGATTTACCTGCCCCTGTTTCTCCTAAAAAGACGCTCATTCCATTATTAAAAGTAATATTTAAATCTTCAATGATTGCGAAGTTTTTAATTGTAAGTTCTTTTAGCATTATCTCACCCCAATAATATCTATACGATGTTTTTATTAAAATTAACTATAATAATTATAATATAAAAAGATGTTCAAATAAAGTTAATATTAAACATCTTTT
>JBGVED010000067.1:0-3591 GCA_045119835.1 Bacilli bacterium
TTAATAATTGTAATTAGCTAAATTAATAGCTGCATTTAAATCTCTACTTATCTTACTGTTACATACACTACATCTGTATACTCTTTCACTTAGTAATAACTTTTCTTTAATATTCTTGCATTTGCTACACATCTTGCTAGATGGATAGTATCTGTCAGCATCTTTTACTTTAATATTATATTTACTACATCTTTCTTTTAACTTTGTTATAAATTTTCTAAATGATGATATCTGGATTAAACTAGATATCTTTTTGTTTTGTTGCATTTGTTTTACATCTAAGTCTTCTACCACTATTACTTTAGGAGGCTTAGTTAATATGTCATTAATAACTTTGTTTATGTAATCACTTCTTAAGTTGTTTAGTCTTTCTTGTTTTACTCTTATTAATTTCTTATCTTTTATGAAGTTTTTACATTCTCTTAACTTTCTTTTTTCTTTTTTAGCTACTTCATATTTTCTAGATGCTGTTCTTTGTATTCTTTTTAATGCTCTTGTTGCTTTTCTTACTTTCTTTTCTTTGTTAATACTAACATATGATTTGTTTTCAGATGTAACTATACTAGATATATTTAAATCTATTCCAATTGTTTTATCTATCAATTCTTTGTTTTTCTTTATAGGAGCATGTGCATCATCTACTGATACTACTATATAAAATCTATAGTTATCGTATACAACTCTAGGGTTATAATATTTAGCGTTAGTAGATATTCTTTTCTTTTCAGCTAGTGAAACATAATTTAACACTATTCTATTATCTTTTTGATTATTAGCTATCTTTTCTAATCTTACTTTGCTATCAGTAAATCTAATCTTATATGGATCAACATAAAAAGACTTATGATTATCTTTATAAGTTTTTCTGTTAGGATATTTACTTTCTTTCTTAAAGAATCTTACAAAAGCGTTATAAGTATCTTTAACCATTTGCTTTAATGCATCATTTGATACATCATAAAACAAAACATCTAAATGTTTTTCTCTTTGTTCTTTCTTAGTTAAGCCTATTCTTTTATTAATAGTTTCTATGTCTTTTTCTTTCTTAATTTTAGTAAACAATTTCCTAATATCTGAACAACTTGGTATTTTTTCTTTTCTTTGAATGTACGAACTTAAAATATCAAAAACAATGTTTTGACATTCAATGCATTTATTCATTGTATTTAATATCTTTGTCCTTTGCTTATTATTAGGATGAATAACTACCTTATAAGTATACAAAAATACCAACCCCTATATCACATATATTCGTATACTATAATTATAAACTATAAGTCATAATTTAGCATCTTAATTTTGATATACTATTTTTACAAGTTGTATATCATAACTTGTAGTTTTGTCAATAAAGTTTAGACGTAGACTTTATTGATTGGTTGAGGAGACTTCATCTATATATTGAAACACCTATGTGAATTCGCGGTATAATATGTCTCCCTTCCTTCTTTTGTTTAGTCAGTTTAACTAATTAGGATACTAGAAATAGTAAATCTGCATCATTAACGAATCTAGAAATGCAAAGATTACAAGGAAGATTCAACTAACTAATACGTCTAGAAAGGAATATTTATGTATAACCCATGTATTGCTATTGATGTGTCTAAAGGTAAAAGTCACATCCAAGGTTTTCTTGATAATAATGTCAAGTTCACAAACGCAAAACCAATCAAACATAACAAAGAAGGTTTTGAGAAAATACCAAAATTGATAAACGAAATTGAAAAGAAAACCAACATTACTCCAATTGTATTATTTGAATACACAGGAATTTACCACAAAACATTGGAACAGTTCTTAAAAAATAATAATATTAAATATCATCCTGTTCCTCCACTTCAAGCAGCTAAGATTAGACAAACAGAAATTCATAGTAGTAAAGATGACAAACGAGACTGTTATACACTTTCACAAGTTTATTATCTCAACAAATTGAATGTCTTCTATAATCCTTCTCAAGAAGAAATAGATCTTAGACAATTACACAAACAATATTGTATGCTTGAAGCACACTATCAAAAGATAGAAGTTAATTTTTATGAATACTTGGATACATTGTATCCAAATTATCATTCTCTTGTTTCTGAAGTCGATAGTTATTCTAGTTTAAATTTCTTATTTGAGTTCCCTCATCCACATTTAATTTTTAAACATCGGCACTCAACTTTAGTTAATAAGTATGAAAAACTTACCAATCATTCTCAATACTATTCTTACAACTTTATTAATGACTTATTAGAGTACATTAATTCAATTGTTCCAGGAGATACTATTGATTCAATATCTGTTTCTGTATTTAAAAATCTTATTGAACAAGCTCTTTTTTATAAGAAACAGATGGATGAAATTATTGCAAGAATGTATCTTTTTATTAAAGATAAGCCTCTATACAATCTTCTTATATCAATTCCTGGTGTTGGAATGAATACAGCCTGTAGATTCATTGCAGAAATTGGTGATATGAGTCGCTTCAATCACTACAGCCAAATCACTTCTTATGCAGGTTTAGATCCTATTATTTATCAATCTGGACAATATTCAGGAAAACATCTTCCTATTTCAAAAAAAGGAAACAAGAGATTAAGGTTAGTACTCTTTATAATGGCTAGAAGCATGACTAGAAGTTTCTTGCCTGACAACCATATTCAATACTTCTATCAAAAGAAAAAAGCACAACCTAATTGCTGTAAAAAGGTTGCACTCGTGGCTTGTGCGAATAAACTCATCAAAATCATCTACCAAATGAACAAGAAAAACGAGACTTATTCTTTCACAAGTATAGTATAACACATTTTACAATTTGTGATACATTTTAAGACAACATTATTAGTTGCCTCTTTTTGGCGTTGCCATTTACTTAAAAAATTTTTGCTGAAATTTTGTTGACAATCGTTTAACTAATTATATCATTTATCGGCAAAATATACAATTAATTTAAATCTGATTTTCATTTTATATATTGCCGATGATTTAATAATTATTGCCGAGCTCTTTTTAAAAAACAATTCAAATTGTTAATTTTAAAAGGTAAGTTTTCAAACTTACCTTCATACTATTATTCTCTTGATAACACAAATTAGAGTTTAGTTGCCCCTTTGCAATACATTATCTGCAAAAGTAAATATTTCTTGAATGGTTGCCCCATGCATGTGACTGTGATTCAGTTTGGGAATCAATAGCATTTTTGCATTCATAGCAGTAGTAGCACATTTTTCCGTAGCATCAGCACTAAAAAATGGGTCCTCATCCCAGTTTACAAAAAGAAGTGGTGTTCGGCAATCACGCAGCATTTCAACATTATCCCATAAGTAAGAGCATCTTGGATAAGTGTTATATAACTTACCGAAAATTTTTTCTGTACCGGTCATTGCAATAGCGCCGTATACAGGAGCGGCAAAAGCAAAGCGATCATCATAAGCT
Source organism: Bacilli bacterium (assembly GCA_045119835.1). Lineage (GTDB taxonomy): Bacteria > Bacillota_I > Bacilli_A > RFN20 > DUOF01 > CALVUJ01. The sequence continues at coordinate 3,421 of JBGVED010000067.1, forward strand.
GCCACATTTGTTGCTATTACACCACCCCAGGAAATACCTGTAAGTCCTATTTTACTGCTATCCACTTGCTCAAATGACGACAAAAATGAGTTTGCCACAATAGTTCCTGCTATAGCGTGATAAAGGAATTGTTCATTAGCGGGTTTTTCATAATCGCTGTAGCTAGTGTTA
>JBGVED010000068.1:0-14306 GCA_045119835.1 Bacilli bacterium
GAAGATATATTTATTCCGAACGAAATTAGCTTCATATCAATAACCGAACAATTCGATACTTCAAACGCACAAGGTATGTTATTTTTGCAAATGTTAGGAAGCTTCGCCGAGTTTGAAAGAAAGATCATAAACGAGCGAACAAAAAACGGTCGATTATCAAAAGGAAAAAGCGAACTATACGTTGGTGGTCGAGTGCCACTCGGATATAATTTAATAGATAATGATACTTTAACTCTAAATTATCAAGAAGCAGAAATTATAAAAGATATATTCAAAATGAGGACTAAAGGAGTTAGTATTGGGAAGATAGCTTTAAAGCATAACATGAGTAAAAGCAAAATACACTATATATTGAATAATAAAATCTATATGGGCGTTTATAATTATCATGGAAAAAAGGAGAAAAATAAAATTAGCTTTAAAGTACCACCTATAGTATCAAACTATATTTGGAATAAAGCTAATCATACAACATAATATTAAATAATAAGTAAAACAATTTGCATATAAATAAGCTTCAGGGGTAGCTTATTTGATTACTGTCATATTTAATCAATATAGGAAAAATATCACAATTAAATTATAGCACAGTCTATTTGATATTTGGGGGGTAATTATGAAAAAAGATATTAATATAATTGAACTAAAGGAAGCTATAGGACAAGAGGGTATTAAAAACTTATTATTATATATCCAAGAATCTATTAAAAAGGGTATTGAGGATAGAATAGAAAAATTAAATACTATCGATATAAAAGATTATCTATAAAAAAATAAGTATTGCATATGCTTTTTTAAAGCTGCTGCAATACTTATTTTTTTAGTTTATTAAGTGGTGGTATATGTCTAGTATATCCTCTTTTTTACCCTTTATTCCTAACACTTCATAATTAAAAATACTATTACACTTTAATTCATTGTTTAATCTTAAAAAGGTATTTCTATCATATATATTAATTATTATTTTATCATTATCACATTCTAGGTCTATATTAGTAATTATTTCATTACAAATTAATTCATTAAGAAGCTTAAAATTATTGTCATTCAATTCAATGCTTAATTTATTTATATACATATTTATAACCTCCAAGAAGCCTTAAAAGGCTTCTATTTCATCCTCATTATATTTTAATACATCTAAATTATTATATTCCTCTAAGTGTTCCAAACTAGGACATACATATTCTATTAATATTTTTTCTATATTTTCCATATCGATATACCACCTTTTTATTTTTATTATTTGTTTTTTTCCTTTTTTTATTCACGATACAGAACATAAAAAACATAAAAAATTCACGATAAAGAGTATAAAAAACATAAAAACGGACATAATAAAAACATAAAGATAAAAAAGAAAAGGAGATAAAAAAACATGAAAAACCAAAACCAAGCGAGAGCCGAAAGAATACAAGCACAAATGATAAAAAACGCAAGAGCCGAGCAACAAGAAAGACAAGCACAAGCGAAAGCCGAAAGAGAAGAAAGAGAAGAAGCACAAGCAAGAGCCGAATATGAAGCACAAAAACAAGCAAGAAAAGGATATCGAGCAATCGCAAAGGCAATACAAGCCGAAACGAGAGCCAAAAGAAGCGCCGAGGAACTACAAATCGCAACAAAAGAAAGAATACAAGCAGAACAAAGAGAGGAACGAGAAAACACACCGAAAAACAGAAAACTAACAGAACTCGCAAGAGGCTTTGAAGAAGAAGCCGAGGAAGTCGCAAAACACGAAAGAGAAAAAGCCGACAGGCTAAAAAAAGAAGCAGGAAAAGAAATGTCAAAAGCGAAGGCGAAAAGAGCCATCGCAAACCTAAGAAAAGAAATGACCCAACAAACAACAGCATAAAAAGGACACAAAAGGGGACGAAAGTCCCCAAAAAAAGGACAAGGCGAGGACAGAAAAAGGACACAAAAGAGGACAAGAAAGAAGGAGAGCCAAAGGGGATATTTCTGCTTATAAGCAATAGAAAGTAAGTGATACTAATAATTTATATTGTTGTTACAACATTAATAAAATTTTTGCGACTTTTTAAAAATAGAGTAGGAGATAACAAAAGTGTAAGCAAAAATATCCTAAAGCGACCTTAGTCTTTTAATACTAAGGTCGTAACAACTCCATAATGTAGCATTAAGAAATGAAAAATAATTTATTATAAATTGGCTTCGGGTGTGGCGAGGAATTGACTTCCACTAAAAAACTGTGATTAAAATATCTAAATTTTTTTAGTTCATAAAGTTTAGATATTTTAATCACCCACAACAAAAGTCAAGGAGGGATAATAGGCGAAGCCTTAATATATCGAACTAAGCTTCTATCAAAAAATAAATTACTAAGGAGAAAATAATAAACTATAATATTGGTGTCGCAAGACCGATTTTCAATTTAAGACACAACAAGATAATTCAATATATATCATAGGTTAAGCTTCTAAAAGCTATTTAAAAGGCTCTAGGAAGCTTAATTTGTGTTGTGGCTTAAATTGTATGGAGTAAGACATTTTTCACGTCTAACAAGGAAATAAGCTTTCACGATATAGTGAATTACTAAATAAAAATAAATTAAGCTTCATTCACCATAAAGTGAAAAAGGCTTACGGAATAGTGTCGGCAACCATGTGCCGACCGTACCTAAATGAAATATAATTATATATATGAAAGGGGGAATATAAATGCAATATAGAATGGATAGGTTAGTAGAAGCTAAGGTTACTAAATACTTAGATGGAGATACTATTAAAGTAACTTTGACTAATGGTTTTATTATTACAGTAAGGTTATTATTAATAGACTGTCCAGAGTATAAAAGAGCAAAAATAGACCAACAGTTATATGGATATGAAGCTTTACAATTTGCTAAAGAAACTTTAAAAATAGGGGATATAGTATTTTTAGAATTTGAAGGGGATGTAGTAAAAGATAAATACGATAGGCACTTAGCTTATATATGGTATTTAGATAGTGAAGGTAGATATGTATTATACAATGAAGAAATAGTAAGGCAAGGATTATCTAAGGTGGCTTATATATTTTCTCAAAATAAATATCTAAATAGGATATTACAAGCACAAGATGAAGCTATGTTCAAAAGATTAAACATTTGGAGTATTAACGGATATGTAATTGACTACAGTTATAATATGAAAGTCGTTGGAGATAATTCAACTAGAGTTTATATTTCAAGGTCAAGTAATAGTAAGCTATTTCATAAATTTAAAGATATTCATAATTTAAAAAATACTAAATCAATTACATTATTTGAAGCCAAGAAGCTTAGATATACTCATTGTAAGAAATGTTTTTCAAAGGGGATTTAATTATTTGTTAATGATCCATTTAATTTAAAAATAAAAAAAGTGTTGTAGTTAAATTACCACAACACTTTTTTATTAAGCTAAATCAAATTTATCAGTTTCAGTTAATACAACTCTACCTTTTACTATTTCTGCAAAGCTTCCACCTTGAGTTGGCTCACAAACTTCCATAAGAAGTTCTGCTATATCTTTTATTTCTTCTTCTGATATACCTTCTTTTGGATTAGCTATAGTAAAGTTATGAGTTTTACCGTCATTATCTTTTAAAGTTATAACTAATTGATTTCTTTCTTGTCCTAAAACATCTGCCATTTTACATTCCTCCTTCTTTTAAAATTATCCTTCTATACTATCAGTTGCTATAAAGTTAGTTGCTAATAAACCGTTATAATCACAAGCTACAGATATTTTTTGACCTAAAGCTATTATTTGGTCTTTATCTGCATTTCTTTTTATTTTAGATACAGAAACATTAACAGTTACATTATCACCTACATTGTAGTCATAAGTTTCATATTTGAATTGTACTCTTGTACTTGCTATTCCTACGTTTGCCATTTTTGACTTCCTCCTATTAATATTTTTATCTGAAATTAATTAAATTCTAAGTTAAGTGTAATAAAAATAAATTCAAAGATACATTAAAAAATTTTAAAAAAAAATTTTATTTGGTAGCGAAATTAGTTTCGGTCGCAAAAATTTTATGAAAGCAATAAAAAAGAAGCTTACCACTAATAAGCTTCACTTATTTTAAAGTTAATATATTTTTAGATAATTCATTAATACTATCAGTTAATGTTTGAAGCTTACCTTCTATCCTAACAAGTAAATACATACTAAGGGTTATTGGGAATCCTACAGAGGTTATAAAACTTTGTATATCTATATCCATTTTTTTTTACTCCTTTCATAAAACTTTTTAATTAAAAGTGCATTTAGATTAATCCAAATGCACTTTGATATACTATGCTATTTCATATTCATCAGTATTAGTTACAACAATCTTAGCTTCAACTAAAGATACTAATTGCTCATCATTAGGTGCAAATACATTTTGAGTAACTATAGTTTGCATAGCAGTTTTAATTGCACTTTCTTGTAAGTTAGACTTTGGATTATCTACTGATATAGATACGTTTCTATCATAATCAGTCTTAAAAGTCATAACTAACTTTTTAGTAACTTTTTGTTCCATATTCTTTTCCTCCTTTTAAAATTTTAATTAATATAACTCTATTTCAGAGTAATCAGTTCTTGCTAATCCTATTAGAGAGTATTCTTGAAGTGTTTCTATTGCTAACGCAACAGTTTTACAAGCTTCTTCACTAGCTTCTTCTCTTAAATTAGAAAAAGTTTTGTTTTTGTTTATAAAATCTCCATTGTCATTAGTATCATCAGTTTGGAAAACTAATTTTAAACTTGCTCTAGTCCATGCCATAATAAAGTACCTCCTTTAAATAATTTTTGAATTTAATTAATTTCTAATTTAAGTGTAATAAAAATGGTTTCAAAGATACATTAAAAAACTTTAAAAAAAAATTTTAACGGTATCGTGAAATAAAAGTCTTATAATATATTATAAATAAATATAAGAGGTGGTATTTTGATTAACTATTTAAGTAAGGAGGACTTACCAGAGTTTTTACAAGGCTTAGTAAATATCATGGGGATTGAAGCATTTATTGAATTAATAAAATTGTACGGAGGAAGCTCTATATATATACCAAATGAAAATAGTGTTTTAAAGCCAATAAGAAATAGATTGATAAGACAGTATTTTGATGGACATAACTATAAGCAACTAGCCAAAGAATTTAAAATATCAGAAATGCAAGTTAGGAATATAATTCATAACACATAAAAATAGTATTGCATAGGCTTTTTTAAAGCTGCTGCAATACTATTTTTTGTCGGATTAAAACAATCGTAAATTGCTAAACATTCATCGATGTTAAATATAAGGATTTTAATTGATTAATTTTATTATATCATACTATTTTAAAATTTCCACATACTTACCATTAATAAAACCTACTGTGCCATTATTCCATATCGAAAACCAATTATCTAAACAATAACTAACTTTAACAATAGTACCCTCTTTAAGCTTCCCTAGTATCTTAGAATTAGCATTTCTTTCGCTTCTGATATTTAAGCTTTCACCGTTTGTATTAATAACTTTAGCATTACAATCATAAGTACCATTTTTGTATTCAAAAGAATTTATAATCGGTTTTATTGGAAGCTTATTATTAAGTAAACCATTTATACAAGCACTTGCAAGTTTTTCAGGATTATATAAACCACAGTCCTTTTTATTGCTACAAAATAAGTATTCAATTATCATAGCCTTATTTTTATTATGCTTTAACCAATATAAACTTTTATTCTCTTTAACACCTCTATTTTTTAATCCTAGTTTCGATATTTCATTACAAATATTCTTCGCCACCTCATGGATCACTTTGTCCGATAAATCATATATTACAACTTCAACTCCATTAGCTTCTAAATTACTATGACTATTTAAGTGATGTGTAATAGCATAATCAACTTGATATGTATTAGCTTTTTTAATTGCTTCTGATAAGTAATTTTCAGATTTATCAATAGTACAATCATATACTGTATGACCAAGCTTTTTAAGTTCATTTACAAAGTGCTTACCAATTTGCCTAGTACATATACTTTCATTTAAAAAACCTATTGCACCACTACCTTTACCATTTAGGGTATGACCATTATTATTTATTATTTTCACCTATATACCTCCTTGCATTTTATTTACTAAATAAAGAATTATAGACAATAAAAGAGAAATAAAGCCGACTAGAAATCGTATTAGCTTATCTTCTTCCAAAGTAAAACCTCCCTTTAAATGAATTAATTATTTAAAGTAATATATTGTTTTTTAATAAATAAAATCCTTTTATCGTGAAACATAATAAATGTGGATATTGTTAATAATGTGGATATTAATTTTAGATAGTGAAATATTCTAAGCTTCTGAAAGTATTGATATAACTTGATTTGAAGGGTGTTAAACTGACATTAGAAATTATGCCAAGCTTTTTAAAGTCTTGAAAGCTAGTTATTTCAATGTTTAGGTCAAATCCGATACATTCAAATGTCATTTTTAATACAGTATATTATAGATAATATTATCTTATAGATAATATTATCCTTATTGTTACGTTCTTATTTGTTTTTTATGGGAAAAAACTAGCTTTTAGATTTTAATTTTTATTATGGTGAAATTTACAATATTAACTTTTAAAAAATTTATGTTATTATTTACTAGATTAAAATTTTATTTGCAGAAATGAATAGAAATAAAAAAAGTTTCTTTCGGCAAAAAAGAAACTCTAATTATTATTTATAAAATTCTTTAGTTAATCGTATATATCATAATATTTTTGTAGAATTTTGTAAATAGAAATTATTTCTTTTATTTCTCTAGGAGAGGGAAATGGTAGATAAAGAAGAACTTCAAAGAGCAAAAGAATACTATCTAAAAAAATTTGAAGAAGAAAATATCAAAAAAAGAGAAGAACTAAAAGAAACCTTAAAGTATATAGCGAATAATTATTCATACAAAAAGGGTGAAGTTACAAAGGAGGTTTTCAATTTACCAATGCCAACATCAAAAGAGTTTTTAAGCAAAAGGGGATTAAATATAAAAATTTATGGATATATAATGCTTAATTCAAAATGGGGTGGTAAATATGCTAATCCAAACGATAGATATTTGTATAAACAAGAGTGGGAAGAAGTAATTAAAAATGCTTGTGAGGACTTAAATATTTCTCAAAGTACAATCAAAAGACATATTAATAAATTAAAAGCTAATGATATAAAATTAATAGCTTTAACTAAGGTTGATAATAAATTAGTATATAAAATTAACTATGGATCATTTAATACTGAAACGGGATTAATTGATAAATATGTTTTGATAGATAATATAGCTTTAAGAAAATTAATAAATGCCTATAGCGATTATCCACTTAGAATATATTTATATATGCTATATGCACTTAAAAAAGGTGAAAGAAAAATAAATCAAAAGACTTTATGTGATGTAGTCGGTTTAGCTTCAAATACTAGGTATGTAATTAGTGATAGTGTAGACGCTTTAATTGATGGTGGTTTCATAAATGTTAGATGTGAATATGAAAATAATATAATTATTAAAAATGGTGTTGAGGTAGAACATACTACTCCACATTATTATTATTCACTATGTAGTGATTATTTAAAAGATAGTAGACTTAAAAAAAGATAATATATATTAAGCTTCTAATACTAATAAAAACGATTTAATTGGTGCTAGAAGCTTTTTTATTTGCTTAATTGATAAATTACTAGGGTAAGTTTAATTTTTGTGTTACAATAGGGTTATAAATATTTTAGGGGTGAAATATTTATAATTATCTTTAATCATAGTTTTTTTATTTTTTTGGGGGGATTTATTAAAAATGGATAAAAGAATATTTAATAGTTTAACTATCATTGAACAAATTAATTACTTCAATGAAAAGCTTAGAGAAGGCTTTAACATTACACAAATTTGTTCGGATATAAATATATCATACAATACTGTTAGGGATAGATTTAGTAAAAGTTTTTACAGTTACAATAAAATAACTAATAGGTATGAGTGTGTAGAAAAGCTGTTTCCACTTGATGAAGAAGTAATTGAAAAGGCTTTAGAAAGAGTTGTTACTAAATTATTTAACTCTCCACAACATTATGATTTTAGTAATAAGCTTATCATAGAGCCGAAGCAACAAGATATGATAGTTCATAGGTCTTTTAGAATCTATGCTAGTGTATTAAATAGTTTTTTAGAATTTTGCGATAAATCTAACTACAATCAATATGAAATCCTTTCTAAATTTATCGAAGAAGGTATTAAAAATTTTTCTCATTGTTAAATAACAACTATATTTAAATAACTGTAACTATATTTTTTTTATTGTACTAAGGATATATTAATTTATATCCTTTTCCGTTATGCAAAAAAATCAATTTAAGTAAGCTTCTAATCAATTCTAAATGAATAATAGACTAATTATATGACTAATAAATTTAAGAAGCTTAAAATCGAATTTAAAACTTTGTATAAAAAAATAACTAGCTTATATCAGGCTAGTTATTTTTATAATTAATAATTGATAAAACTAAAAACATAAATTTAAAAAAATAAAGTAGATTTGAATAAAATAAAAAAATAAATTTTAAAAGTCTAAATTTAAATAAAATATAAATTAAATTTTTCCTAGCTAGAATGTACTAGAGTTACCAAGTCTAGCACAAATATTTAATATCAGAGTTACCAAGTCCAATATTAATTTAAATAAAACAAATTATAAACATTTGACATTATTTATATATAATATACCTCTTAATTATACCATTTTTTTGGAAAAGATTAAACATAAAAAAAGCTTCGCAACATTTCTCGAAAGTGCTTTTAAATAACCTTCGGTTTAGCCCATATTACAATGAAAGTTTTTTGATTTATGAAAGTTTAAGAATGTAATCCCACCCACCCAAGCTAATAGGATAAGTGTTATCGTGCTAAAGCAACTCAACACTTTTTATATATATATTACACATCACATGAAAGTGTAATAAAAAAGTAATATATCGGTAATATGGTTGTTTGCAGTATTTTTGATAAGCTTCTTATTGATGATAATACTAATAGTGAAAGAGCATAAAAGCAATTATTATTATAGTTATATATATATAGTTATAGTGTTATATATACTGTTATACCTATTAATATTACTTAACTTCATTTAGGTACGGTCGGCACATGGTTGCCGACACTATTCCGTAAGCCTTTTTCACTTTGTAGTGAATGAAGCTTAGTTTATTTTTATTTAGTAATTCACTATATCGTGAAAGCTTATTTCCTCGTTAGGCGTGAAAAATGTCTTACTCCATACAATTTAAGCCACAACACAAATTAAGCTTCCTAGAGCCTTTTAAATGAATTTTAGAAGCTTAACCTATGATATATATTGAATTATTTTGTTGTGTCTTAAATTGAAAATCGGTCTTGCGACACCAATATTATAGTTTATTATTTTCTCCTTAGTAATTTATTTCTGATAGAAGCTTACTTTCGGTATATTAAGGCTTCGCCTATTCCCCTCCTTGACTTTTGTTGTGGGTGATTAAAATATCTAAACTTTATGAACTGAAAAAATTTAGATATTTTAATCACAGTTTTTTAGTGGAAGTCAATTCCTCGCCACACCCGAAGCCAAGTTATAATAAATTATAATTTGAGTGCTACATCTTAATCTTACATTATCGAGTTGTTACGACCTTAGTATTAAAATACAATGGTCGCTTTAGGATATTTTTGCTTCGCAAAAATTTTTATTTCGTGTTGTAACAACAATATAAATTATTAGTATCATCCACTTTCTATTGCTTTTAAGGTGAAAAGACTATGGTCAACACTCGGTACTCTTTTTGGTAAAATTTACATCTTTTTTCTTGTATAAAATTCCCTACATAGTGAAATACTAAAAATAAAAAGGTGGTTTTGATATATGAAAAAAATATTGATAGAGTATGTTTGTCCAAGTTTGGAATTAATGGAAATAGAAAGCGATTTTAATTGGGATGATATGGATTTTATTGATGAAATGAGTTTAAAAAGTTTGGATAATTTATCAGAAAAAGAACAACAAGAATATTTAAATTATTTGGGATAGGCTTCGCCTATTCTTTTTATTATATAAAAAATAAGGTAGTTAAAAACTACCCTAGTTTAAACTCCTATAATTTTCGACTATAGGAAAAGCAATATTTTTTCGTTTTAATAAAAATCTTATATCATCCAAATATGAGGACATTATATCCTTATTGAAACGGTCTTTATATGTGCTTATTTGAATTTTAAATCTTGTATCATCTATTTGTGTCCAATTAACAGAATTAATTTCATTTTGTTTTAAATAATAATATATATTTTCTATTTCATCCTCAAATTGTTCTTGAGCTTCTTCCCTTTCTTCTTCATCTTTTATTGAATTTATATCCTTGTTTGAGCATATTTTTAATAAATAATTATCCATATCCTATACCACCTTTTATAGTTTATTTTTATATACTTAGTATGTGCATTTTTATTTTTTATATTCACATTATCGAGATTTATTTATGTATAAAATTCGCTATATAGTGAAATACTATAACTATAAAATATTAATTTTGGAGGTTTTAAAAATGCACACAGTATCGCTAATGGCTTTAGGAAGTGGTGTTTGGGAGTATTTCGATATAAAGGATAAAGAGGACTTAAAAAAAGCTTACAAGGACTTTGATAATAGGGTAGCATTTGGTGGTGATATAGAACTTCAATATATAGATGGCTCTTTGAGTGGATATAGCTGTTCAGTATTCAATGAAATCATGGACTTATTAGAAGAATATAACGAGGATATAGATACAATAAGTAATATAGTAAATGCGACTTGTAACATTGAAGAAACTAAAAGAATATTAAATGATAAAAATTTCGGTTTTTATCATGGCTCTACTGAAAGCGAAGCATTTCGAGATTATTTAATTGATACTGATTTCTTTTATGACATTCCAGAGGACAAACATTCTTATATTGATATAGAAAAGGTTAAAAGGGATTATTATTTTATAGACATACATCCGTCAAACGAACTAGAAAAGTATTTATTTATATTTAATTAATAGAAGCTTTTACGCTTCTATTTTTATTGTTAAAAAGGTATTTCTGTGTCTTGTATTTCTTTAATTTTATTGTTTACCTTTTCAAGTAGTCCAAGCTCTTTTAACGCTTGTTTAATGTACGATACTTCAATAAGTAATATATTTTTTTGCTCTTTAATTTCGTTATAATCCTTATTTAGATTATTTATCATTTGTACGGCTTCATCATAATCTAACATATATAAACTCCTTATTTTTTCATTTCTTCAAATTCATTATTATTATAAATAAACATTAGTTTATTGGATTTATTATTTTTAATTTTAGATATTAAATTATTATCTTTTTCAATTTCACTTATTAATAATTCAATTTCAATTTTATTTTCTTCATAGATACATACAAGGCTTGATGTATATTCTTTTAGATCCTTTAGTCTTTTATTTTCGTCTACTGATAAAAAATATACTTTTTCCTCACTAGCTTCATAGATTCCTTTTATAAATTCCTCCCCACCGTTAAGCATAAATAATAAATCTTTATTCATATATAACACTCCTTTTATATTAATTTAATAAAATTATATAACAAAAAAGAAGCTTGTATTAAGCTTCTTTTCTAAGTTTTGTTGATATATCTTTATAACTATAAACTGGGTATTGGTATTTAATATGTATCTTTTAGAAATTTACTGAAATTATATTTAATGAATAAGTTGGTTATATTTATTATAACAAAAAAAGCTTATGAATAACACATAAACTTTTTCCAAGAAATATCCAATTTAAGATACATCCAAAGTATAAATCTGTAAATTTTTCACCCTATCGTGAACACATAGACTAAAAGAAAAGCCCACAACAAAATGAATAAAAGGTAAAATTTTAATGCTTCAAATAGCACTTTGAAAAAAAATCTTACATCAAAGTAATATCAACCATTTAAGGGGGGGTATTACTTTAAAGTAAAAAAACAAAAAAAAAATAAATAATTCACTTCAAAGTGAATATTTTTAATGGGAATAGAGATAAAAAAACATAAATTTTATCACTAATATTATACTATAATTATGGTAAAAATGGACATAATAAATTTATAATTAATTAAATATATGAGGTGGTAATATGGCAAAAGGTAGTTTCAATGGGTTATATACATTTCAAGACGTAGCAAAAATTTATAATATAGATAGTTCAACTATAAGAAAACAAGTACAAAACAATAAATTTTTCGATAATGAGATTAAAAAGTTTGGTAAAACGTGGATTATTACTGAACAGGCTATGGTATCTCACTTTGGTAAAGAGTTGTTTATAGCTTATAAAAATCATTTACGAGAGCAAGAAGCCTTAGAGATTAAGAAGCTTAAAGAAGAATCTAAAAAAAGAAAAGAACTTGAAAAGAAAGCTAAATCAAATAAAAAGGAAAGTATATCATTATCAAGTAATGAGGATGAAGAAGTACCAACTGATAATTGGGATAATATAAGTTATAGCGAAAAATCAACTTTAAAAACATTTACATTTTAAATACTGTGTAGATTATCTATACAGTATTTTTTTAGTATAAATAATCACTATATGGTGAATACTATTATTAATAAAATAATTAAAAGGTGGTATTAAGATTATGAGAATGAATTTAGTTAAAGATGGACTTTACGAAAGGGAATATTATTTTGGAAGGAAAGGAAACCAAGTATCATATTATAAATACAAGTGGGATAATGAAGCTAAAAAATACTTTCCATGCTTCCATGAAACTTTTAAAGCCTTTGAAGGCTTAGAGCTGTTCGAGAAAACTATGAGGGAAAAAGGATTTTTAAGTATTAAGGAAATGGAAGAAAGAGGAACATTGAGAAAGACAAATTAATTTTATTTACCATATATTTCAAGAAATACTTATATACAATACATGGTAAAATCCTTATATAAATAAATGGAGGTAATAATATGAATAGTATAAGAGAAGAATTTGATACTAGAGAAGAAGCTGTAAAGTTTTTAGATAAGTATAATTTTAAAAAGCATATACCTTATAAACATCAATTCAGGTCGCCTTTTACTTATTATATTGAAATAGAAGATAATAAAATTTCACATTGTAGTTTATGTTTTTATGATGGTGATTTACTGTATAAACAAGTTACCTTTTATGATGAATCTCGAGAAGGTGATTTTATGAGTAGAGAATATGGGGAAGCTTTTTATAATAGAGAAAGATAATATGTATAAATTTTATAAAAAAATTTTTGGAAGGTGTTTACATCTTCCTTTTTTTAATAAAATTTTTAAATGTAATTTCAAAGTTCCACATTTTTTATTTTTATATATAATTTTAGCTTCCTTTAAATTTCAATATTTAAAAAAAATAAATGGCAATATGATATAATATGTTTGTATTACTAATGTAACACACGGAATTAAATATAATATCGTTCAATAAATGTGCATTTCTTGAACGGTTTTATTGAAAATATAAGAGGTTGATATGGGGAATAATATAAATAAAATAATAGATTTTTATAGGGAATATTTTAAGGACTTAAATAAAGCCACCCTAACGAGTGATTTTTTTATTTTGATACTAGAGTTCGATATATTAATAAGATTTAATTTGAAGCTAAATAAAAACGATTTAAAAAGAATCATAGAAAATATAAATAACTAAGCATTTTCCCCACCTAGGGAAAATGGTCTAAGGAGGGTAATAACATGAAAAATGTAGTTGCTTATGTGAGGGTATCATCACAAAGTCAAGTCGAAAACACTTCTATAGAAACACAAATAGAAAAGATTGAATTACATTGTAAATTACATGATATTAATATTATTAAGATATTTAAAGACGAGGGTATATCTGCAAAAGATACCGAAAGGAAAGCATACAATGAAATGTTAGAGTATATATTAAATAAAGATAATAATATAGATAGTGTAATAGTATACAAATCGGATAGACTTCATAGGAGTTTAAAGAACTTATTAATTACTATTGAGGATATATTTATTCCTAACAATATTTCTTTTATATCAATAACCGAACAATTTGATACATCTAATGCACAAGGTATGTTATTTTTGCAGATGTTAGGAAGCTTCGCCGAGTTTGAAAGAAAGATCATAAACGAGCGAACAAAAGTTGGTCGATTATCTAAAGGAAAAAGCGAACTATATGTAGGTGGTCGAGTGCCACTCGGATATAATTTGATAGATAATGATACTTTAACATTGAATTATCAAGAAGCTGATATTATAAAAGATATATTTAAAATGAGAA
>JBGVED010000069.1:0-3517 GCA_045119835.1 Bacilli bacterium
GATAATAGTAATTTAGAAAAGGTTATGTATGAAAATAATAATTAATTATAAATTAAGTAATTGGAATGATATAATAAATGCTAACAGGAAAAATAAATATATCGGTGCTAGAGAAAAAAAGATAGAAATGGGATATATATCTTATTTCTTAACAAAAGTGCCTAAAATAGAAAAATATCCAATTAAAATTAAGTGTATATGGCATGTTAAAAATATGGGAAGTGATTTAGATAATAAATCATTGAAAGCAGTATTAGATGCAATGCAATTAAAAGGCATATTAGAAAATGATAATATAGCACACATTAATGAAATAACATATAAAGCAGTAAAAGATACCAAAGATTATTTAGAGATGATAATATATGAAGCAGATTAATTTTGATAAATTAAATGAAAGAAATGAATTTAGTTTAAGTAATTTTTTAGGAGTGATAGAAATGGAATTTATTAAGACACAAAGAGGTTATCTTATAAAAGATAGCGGTGGAAGAATAGTTGGTGAAGAAGAAAAGTTAAAACTAGAAAATGAAGAAATGATAATAGAAGATTTTAAAAGTAATAAATGTCAAGAAGAAACAACAAAAAAGATAGCAAAAAATAAAAAGAAAATAACTGCACTTCATAAGGAGAATGCAGATGATATTATCAAAGAAACAGATACAATTAAGAAATGATATAGTAAGTGAAAATGTACCAAATATTAGTGTATTAGGAAGCACTCAAAGTGGCAAGACTTATGACATATGTGGTGCATTAATCGAATATGCAGATAGATTAAATAGATATGAAAAAGAGCAAAGAAAAAATACAGATTATATACCAAGAGAATATTTTGGAGCAATAATAGGTTGGACTACTGATACTGTTAAAAATAATATAGTAAGTAATTTAGTAAATGTATTAACAAAAGAATATCATTTTACTAATGGTAAAGAATATGTATTGAAATATGGACAACAAGATAAGTATTTAAAAATATATAATATAACATTTTATTTTTTTGGTTTTAATAATAAGTTATCATTTAATAGAATATTAGGTAATCCATTAATCTTTGTATGGGTAGATGAGGCTGCCAGAATATATGAGGGACAATTAATGGAAAGTTTTGATGAAATACCTGGTAGACAGATGTCTTATTCAGGACACCCATATTATAAGAGAATAGATAGTTTTAATGTTGAAGGTAATGATAACCACCCGTATAAAGTAAAATATATAGATGAAAAGACAGATTGGAAAAAGTATGTATTTTATCCGTTTGATAATCCAGTATTAGATACGGAAGAAAAAATAAGACAAGCGATAAATTCATTTCCTCCTGGAAGTCTAAGAGAACAAAAAGTATATAACAAATGGGTAATAGCAGAAGGTAGAGTATTTAATCAAGTAAATAGAATAGATAGTTTAGATGGTTTATTAATAAGAGAAATAGGAATAGGAATAGACTATGGTTCAGTAAATCCAACAACGTTTGTTCCAATAGCATTATGTTATCATAAAAAAACAAATAGATGGGTATTAGTAAGATTAGAAATATATTATCATAATCCAAGTGTAGAACATGATACACCTACAACAGAATATTATTCAATGCAATTAAGATTATTTCTAGCATATATGAAAGACAAATATCCAAATATTCCGATAACTGATATTGTTATAGATAGTGAAGCAACGCATTATCATAATAGATTAATTGCAGATGGGATAAGACATAGTTTAGCAATAAAAGGTCCTGGAAGTGTAGATATAGGAGTTCAATATATGCAAAGTTTATTTTATAAAGATTATTTATTTATATTAAATAAGCCAAGTATAAGATATTTTTTAGTAGATGGCAGATATGAAGAAAGTGGCAAAGATGAAGGTATATTAGAATTAGAAGGATACAGATATGATAAGTTAAAGAGTGAAAAAGAAGGTGTCAATTGTTATGTAAAAGACAAAGACCACCAAATAGATGCAACAAGATATATATTAGAAGTATTAAAAAGAACTAACAGAAGTCCAATGGTGTAAGATATGCAAATTAAATGTAAAAAGACAAAAAGATTTTTATGTGATATTGATATAGAAAGTTATTTAAAAAATTTAGATAATTTAGGAATAAGCCAAGAAATACCTTTAAGGATAACAGTACCATGTCGTAATTGTCATCAAATAGAAGTATATAATATATATGAAAAACATTATGAATTTATACAAAATTTAAAAAAATAACAAAAAAACTGTTATTTTATATAAAAAATACCTAAAAACAGGTGTTTTTTTATTAAAAAATCAATAAAAAACAAATTTTTTTATCAAATTTGTTGAAAATCCTTTACTTTTTTATATTTTAGTATTATAATATTATATGTAAATTAAAAGAAAGGAGAGAAAAGAAAAACATGGAAGTAAAAGAATTAGTTGAAATAATCAACAAAGAAAGGTTAAACAAAATCGATGAAATCAATTATTTGAAAAACAATATCAATAGTTCATACACATTAGCAAAATTAGATTTCATAGTAATTGATAATAAAACAGACTTTGTTGAAACATTAGATGATGTATTAACATTATTAGAAAACTTGCAAATGAGAATTATTTCAAGAAATAAAAAATAATTAGTAAAATGAGTTTGCTAGTTCTCAACAAAAACTAGCAACAAATATTATAAAATAAAGGAGTGAATAAAATGAAAGAAAAAGCAAAAGAATATTTACTTAATAATATAGATACATTAGAAAATATAGTGAAAGAAATCAATTCATATGATGGTTCATTAGATTGGTTAGATTATTACGAAAATGACGAATATTTCTTAAATGAAATGTTTAAAACACCAGATGATGCAGTTAGAGCAGTATGTTATGGAGAATATAATTATATGGATAATTATGTTAGAATTAATGTTTATGGTAATTTAGAAAGTTGCAGTGAATATGAGTATGAAGATGAATTAAAAAGTTACATTGATGATATTACAGACAGATTAATAGAAATGCAAAAAGATATTTATATATATGATGATAAATTAAAGAAAATATTAGGAGATGAGTAATATAGCAAAATTTCACAAACAAACATTTTTAAATAAAACAACAGGAGAATTAAAAATATTTAGTTATACAGTATCAGTAAAAAAGCAATTAGTAGAAGAAGCACAATTACAAGATGTTAAATTAAATATGTATGTTAAAGATAATAAAATTATAATTGAAAGGGAAGAAAATGAAACCAATAACTGTTAAAATATTAAAAGATTTATGCCAAGAACAAATAAAAAAAGGTAATGGCGAAAAAGTAATAATGATAAGCGAAGATGAAGAAGGCAATGGTTATCACTATTTATGGTATCAATTTTCTTCTGTATGCGAAGCAGGAGCAGATTGGTGTATTGATGAAAATATTGCCAAAGAAGAAGATACAATAATTTTAGGATAAATGCTTGACAAAAAAATTTTTTAGTAGTACAATTGTAATAGAATTGAAGTGCAAGTGATTTGGATTAAAAATCGCAAATGAA
>JBGVED010000070.1:0-22085 GCA_045119835.1 Bacilli bacterium
TTCTCTATCTTTTTCTTTATTTCTTTTTTTATTCCTTTTTCTATTTAAATTTTCATTTTCTTCTTCATCGTGAGAATGGTCACCTTTAGACCTTCCTGGTAGATTACTCCTTAAACCTAAAATATATGCCAATGCTGTTGCTGCAAAAATTAAAAGTAATATCCACGCAAACATCTTAATCACCTCTTAAAATATATGAATCCTTATAATTATTATCTTTTTTTATTTTTCATTTTGCAAGTTTATAGATTATTTTGTTAATAATATCTCTCTTTTTATAAATAAAATAACCTCGGTTATCGAGGTTATAGATTGATTTCTTTTAATCTTATCAATTCAACGACAGCTTGAGCTCTACCTTTAACTCCTAATTTTTGTATAACATTTGAAATATGATTTCTTACTGTTTTTTCACTTATGTATAGTAAGGAAGCTATTTGCTTTGTCGTTTTATTTGCCACTAATAGATTAAAGACCTCTTTTTCTCTAGCAGTCATTATTGATGGCATTTTTAAACCTCCATTACTACCATATAATATGCAAATTATTTTTGAATGTTCAAAAACATATCGATTAGTTTTTTTCTAACTTTTCTTTTAAATCTTTTGCAACATTTAAAGGAACATATTGGCTTATTTCTTCTATAGTGGCGTTAATTAAATCTTGTGTTGAAGGAAATGCTTTTAAAAGAATTTCTTTTCTTTTACTTCCTAATCCTTTTACTTCATCAAGAATTGAACTGGTTAAAGATTTTTTCCTTTTATTTATATGCGAAGTAATAGCAAATCTGTGTACTTCATCTTGCATTTTCATTAAAAAGAAAAACAAATCGCTTCGTTTATCTATTGCTCTTTCATTTCCTTGTTCATCTATTAATGCTCTTGTGTTGTGCTTGTCATCTTTAACTAGTCCTGCTAAACTAATTTCTAAATTTAGACTAGAAACAATCTCTTTTACTTCATTTAATTGATTAAGTCCTCCATCTACAATAATAAGATCTGGTTTATAATCATTCTCTGAGATAATTTTAAACAACCTACGATAAACTACTTCTCTCATGCTAGATAAATCATCTTTTTTATTATCTCCTTTTATAAGATATTTTCTATACAATTTTTTATTACTTAAGCCATCTTCGAAACAAACTTTTACTCCAAGCGCAAGGTCTCCTGCAAAGTGCGAATTATCGAACAAATCAATTCTATGAGGATAAGGAATTTTTAAAATTTCTTGCAAATTAGAAAGTACTTGTATTTTACTTTTTTTGCTAGCAAATTCATCTTCCATTGCTTTTATAGCATTTTGTCCTACCATATCCATTATTTGTTTTCTTATGCCTGATTTTGTGTCACTAACTTTTATTTCTAAGACTTCGCTAAGCAACTGCTTGTCTAGATATGACGGCACAACTATCTCTTTTGGTTTAACTCTTTTTAAATAATATGACGTTATGTAACTTTCAAAACTTTCTTTTAAGTCTCCAACTTGTTCAAAAACACTACTTTCTTTACCAATGAGTGTACCGTTTCTATAAATAAATACCGCAAAAGAAACATAACCCTCTTTAGTATGAGTAGAGAAAAAATCTAAATTTAAATTTCTATTTAATTCAACATTTTGGTCAACTAACAAATGATCTAAATACTCAATCATTATTTTGCATTCATTTGCCTCTTCAAATTTTAAATTTTCTGATAAATTAGTCATTTTTTTTACTAATTCTTTTCTTACTTCACTTGCATCTCCGTTATAAAATTTAGTTATTTTTTCAATTATATTAGAATAGTCATCTATATTTATATTGTTAATGCATGGCGCTAAACACATATTAAGGTGATAATATAAGCATTCTCTTTTAGGAATATTTTTGCATTTCCTTAAAGGATAAATTTTATTTAATAAATTTATAGATTGATATGCTGCACTTGAATCACTAAATGGTCCAAAATACTTTGCTTTTTTATCTTTTATATCTCTAGATATTTCTAGATAAGGATGCTCTTTTAAAGATAATTTGACATATGGATATCTTTTATCATCTTTTAATAAAATATTAAATTTAGGATCGTGTTTTTTGATAAGATTCGCCTCTAATATTAGAGCTTCCTTTTCACTATTTGTAATAATTAAATCAAAATCCACTACATTTGAAACCATTAATGCCGTTTTACCATTGTGTGGCTTCGTAAAATATTGGCTTACTCGTTTTTTTAAATTTTTTGCCTTTCCTACATAAATTATTTCATTATTTTTATCTTTCATTAAATAGCAACCTGGTAAATCAGGTAATAAAGGTATTTTATCTTCCTTCAATTATTTCACCTTCTTTTCAAATATTACTGTAGTTGAACCCATTCCTCCATCATGCTCTCCCCCGAAATGATATTCAATATTTTTTATTTGTTTTAGATAATCATGTACAGCTTTTTGAAGTCTTCCTGTTCCATATCCATGTATAATTCTAACTGATGGCAAATGCATTACTCTTGCTTTATCAATATAAGTTTGTAATTCTATTAATGCTTCTTCTACTCTTTTTCCAATTAAATTTAATTCCAAACTCATTTTTGTTGTTTTAACTTTGCTATTTATAGTTACTTTACTTGGTTTTGATTTTAGTTGATATATTTGCAAATCACTTCCATCTACATTCAAAGTTAAATTTCCTATGTTAACGCCATATTTATTTTTATTAATATTTACTATTTCTCCTACTTTGCTTAAGGAAATTATCATAACTTTATCTCCAATATTAAAATTAGTTTTATTTTGCTCAATTGCTTCCTCTTTAATAAAACCTTCTAATTTTTTATTAGCAATTAAAGCTTCATGTAATTTCAAATCTTCTTTATTTTTAATATCTTTATAAATTTGATTGATTTCTTCTTTTCTTTCTTTTATCAAATTTTCTATTTCTTTTTCCGCTTCTTTTTTTATTCTTTCTATCTCTTTTTCTAATAATATTTCTTTTTTCTTGTTTTCATCTATAAGATTATCTAATTGCTCTTTTTTTAAATTATAATTAGTTATAATTTCATTTTGTTCTTCTAGTTTATTTTCTAGTTTGGCTAAAGCTATTTCAGTCGAATTTGAATATTCTTTCTTATAATCATATGCTTTTTCTATTATTTCTTTGCTTATCCCATATCTTGATGATATTTCTAACGCATATGACTTACCTATTTGATCTTTTAGCAGCCTATAAGTCGGCTTTAAGTTAACTTTATCAAATTCCATAGATGAAACATTTACATATTCTTTATTTAAAGCAAATGTTTTTAAATTCTCGTAGTGAGTCGAACTAAGTAAAAAACAATTTGTTTTATTACAATAGTCTATTATAGCCATAGCAAGAGCTTCTCCTTCTTTTGGATCAGTTCCTGCTCCAACTTCATCTAATAAAACTAAGGATTTGCTTGTAATATTATTTAAAATATCTGCAATATTTGAAATATGAGAAGAAAAAGTAGATAGAGAAGAAATTATTGATTGATTATCACCTATATCAACATAAATATTATCAAAAACAGGTAAAATTGCTTCCTTCTCTACAGGAATCATTAAGCCACATTGATTCATATATGAAAGAATACCGACAGTTTTTAATGCTACACTTTTTCCCCCTGTGTTAGGTCCACTTATAATTAATATTTTTTTACTATCATCACTTAAATAAAAATCGTTACTTATAACATCTTCTTTTTTTATTAAAGGATGTTTTGCACCAATCAACTTTAAAGTATTATCATTAAGATTAGCTATTTTTCCATCTATATTATTACCATACTCACCTTTAGCAAACATAAAATCAAGTTCCAATAAACTATAAAAATCATCATTTACCTCACCAGCATATTTCCAAACTAATCTGGATAAGTCAGTTAGTATTCTAATTATTTCTTCATTCTCTTCATTCCTTAAAATATTTATTTGAGAAGTTATTTTGTATACCACTTCTGGCTCTACATAACTTGTAAATCCAGAATTTGATTCATCTACTACTATTCCTCCAAGTTTATTTTTTTCACTAGATTTAACTGCCAATACCTGTTTTCCGTTTTTATAAATGATGTTAGTATCATTTAAAATTGAACTATATGTATTTATCAATTTTAATAATTTCTCTTTTATTTGAGACTCTAGTTTTCTTATATCGTTTCTAATACTTTTTAATTTTGAAGAAGCTTCATCTTTTACTACTTTATTGTCTGCAATTGCTTTTATTAAGGCATTATTCAATTCATTACATGTTTTAAAATTATTTATCAAGGAAAAAAATAAAGGAAATTCCTCTTTTTCTATGTTATTGGAAAAATTTATATTTTCTTTAACAATTCTTAAACAGCTCTTTATATCGTATAACTCTTCTATTGTTAGTATTGCACCTTTAGTTGCTTTACTTACACTACCATAAATATCATTAACTTCTTCAATTATAATTCTTCCATGTCTTTTTAAAATTCTACTTGCTTCGTCTGTTTTATTTAATTCTTTTTCTAATTCAATTTTATCGTTAATGAGTAACAAATTCTTAATTTTTTCTTTGTTTAATTTAAGAGTAGCATAATTCGATAATGTCTCTCTAATCAAATTAAATTCTAATGATTTTATTGTCTTCACTAATATCTTCCTCCTAAATTTTTTTCAAAATTATTATAACATTTATTATTTTTGTGATAAAATAAAAATGTATTAAATAACGGAAATAATTTTTGACTTACAATAAAAAATTTATAGAAAGGAGTATTATCCTGTTAGTTAAATGGATAGTGGTGGAGTTTATGGAAAATAACACAACGATTTCATTGTCCCTTGATGATGACAAAATAATTAAAATGAAAGAATTTTATAAAGAAAATATATATCCTAATAAAAACGAATATGTCTCAACTTTAATTAAGTTAGACAACTTAACTATAACGATTTATACTTCAAACAAGGTCGTTTTTCAAGGAAAAGATGCTGAATATGAAGCTAGTATTTGGGAAGATCATCACGAAAAAATTTGGAAATATCAAAAAGAACATATTGGAAGTGATGAGGTTGGTACTGGAGATTATTTTGGACCTGTTTGCGTTTGTGCTAGTTATGTGTCTGCTAACGATATAGAATGGTTAAATTCTTTAGGTGTAAATGACTCTAAAACGTTAAGCGATGATAAAATCATAAAAATAGCACCTTTATTAATTAAAAGAATCCCCTATTCTCAAATGAGCGTTGAACCTCAAAAATATAACAGTTTAATTGAATCCGGTTACAATCAAGGAAAAATTAAAGCAATGCTACATAATCAAGTTATTCATAATCTAAGAGAAAAAATTAACAAAAAAAATATATCTACTATCGTTGATCAATTTGCGGCTGAAAATAAATATTATGAGTACATTAAATATACAAAAAATATAGAAAAAAATATTACTTTTGAAACTAAAGCAGAGTCTAAATACCCTGCGGTTGCAGTTTCCTCTATCATTGCAAGATATTCTTTTTTAGTAAAAATGAATGCATTATCTAAAACTGTTGGGAAATCTATTCCTAAAGGAGCTGGTGAACAAGTAGATATTTTTGGAAAGGAACTTGTTGAAAAAGGCGGAGAATCTAAATTAAAAGAACTAGCAAAATGGCACTTCGCAAATACAAAAAAAATACTATATGGAGAAAAATAGGAACTAAAAATGGTTCCTTTTTTAATTTCTACTAATAGTAGATATTTTGGTATTTATTCAAATAATTATCTATGTTATAAAAAAAGAAAGGGGAGGATTTATTAATGGATAATTTAAGACTAATTGTATTAAGTAATTTTAAGGATGTAGGAAAAATGGTTGATGAACACCTGCAAAAATTGTATGGGAAGGATAGTAGTTTTATTGTTCCTATTGAAGAAATTAGATTTAATAATGGAGAAGGAAAAATAGTAATAAATGATACTATAAGAGAAAAAGATGTTTATATTTTATGCGATGTTGGTAATTATAGTTGTACATATAAAATGTTTGGATTTGAAAATCATAAAAGTGCTGACGACCATTTTCAAGATTTAAAAAGAGTTATATACGCAATAAAAGGACAAGCTGAACATATTCATATCATTACACCTTTACTTTATGAAAGTAGGCAGCATAGAAGAAAAGGAAGAGAGTCATTAGATTGTGCTTTAGGTTTACAAGACTTAGCCAGTTTAAATGTAAAAGATATTATTACCTTTGATGCCCACGATGTTGGTATGCAAAATGCTGTTCCTTTAACATCTTTTGAAAACTTTTATCCTACAATGACAATTTTAGATAAATTCATAGAAAATGAAACAATAGATTTAAATAATATGATTATAGTAAGTCCTGATATGGGAGCAGCTTCTAGAGCTAGATTATATGCTGATATATTTTCTACTAATGTTGGAATGTTTTACAAAAGAAGAGATTTAACTAAAGTAGTAAATGGAAAGAATCCTATTATAGAACATAAATATATAGGAGAAGATGTAAAAGGTAAAAATGTTATTGTTGTAGATGATATGATTGCAAGTGGTGATTCTATGATTGATGTTGCTAAATCATTGAAAAACTTAGGAGCAAACAAAGTATATTTAACAGCAACCTTTTCTTTGTTTACAAACGGCATTGATAATTTTAAAGACGCCTATGATAATGGTTTGTTTGAAAAAGTTTACTCTACTAATTTAAGTTATGTTAATAGTAATTATGATAATGAAGAATGGTTTGTTAAAGTGGATTGTTCAAAACAAATTGCTAAAATCATTGAACACTTAAACAAAAAACTTCCTTTATCTGAATTACTTGATGATAGGAAAAAAATAACAAAATCTATTCATGAAAACAAAACTCACGCTAACAACATTTTTGATATTGAAAGTTCATATCAATACAAAGAAATTTAGTTATCATTTAACTTTTAACTAGAAAATTTAAATACTTACACACAAAATTAATGGGTGTATAAGTGTTAATTATAAAAAAAGCAAACCTTTAAAAGTTTGCTTTTTCATTATTTTTAAAATCTATTTTGGCTTCCTCTTTTAAATACTTTTGTAATTAACAAGCACAAAAGCCCACCTATAGCAGTGAAGTAAATAAAACAAGGAACTAGCATCCAAAGTACTGGAATATATTTAACTTCTCCTTTGTACGCTCCAGCAGGAACTGTTTTGAAAAATTCTGGAACTAGAGGTTCTATTAATTTATCACTAAGTTCTTTTAAATTTTCTGTTGGCCCAAATATAAAATTTGAATTTCTATAGTTATAATCCATAAATCCAACATTTCCTCTAAAATCAACGAAACCTGCTTCCATTAAAATAACTTCATTTGCTAATATTAAACATTCAACTACTAAAAACACAAGCGGAAATAATGGAACCCTTTTTATACTTAATTCGTGAATTCCAAAGAAAACCATATAAAAAGGAACAATAAATAATAACATGTGACAAATATAAAAGCGTATCACATCAAGCTCCTGTAAACTTCTTCCAAAAGCTTCTGTTGGATATATAAGTGCAGCAAGTCCTCCAAGTAAACCTATATAAAATAAATAATCTTTCATTATTTTATTCTTACACAACATAATAAATGGCATCATAATAGTCGTTGTCGCACATATGTTTTCAAATGTTATCTTTCTATAACTAATAGGCAAATCATCTTTATATTGTGGAATCAATAGTTTTAAAAAGTGAATTGCTAAATTTATAAAAGCTAAAATCAATAACACTTTGTTTTGTGTTTCTTGGCCTTTTTTTCTAAGTATCAATCCAAGAAATACTAAAATAACAAGAAATACTCCTAAAGTTATTAAATGAATTTTGTTCCATTGATCAATTATAAGTTCCATTTTAATCACTCCTCCAATACTAATTTTTCTTTTTTACTAAATAGCTCTTTAACAGCTTTTTTAGTTGGATTTATTACCCCACCCATTACCGCTTGACTTACAGGGGCAATAATACTATTTACAGCAAGTTCTGGCAATGCACTAGATGCATCTATAAATGCACTTCTTCTAATTTCATTTTTACTATCTTCATCATTACACTCTTCCAATATGTAATTTCTTGCTAAAAAGCCTGTCCTTAGCATAAAGAATGCATTCACACTGCCATCTAATAAACTTCCCACTATTGGTTTTGCAAGTCCCTTCAATGTTCCACCAAAGACGCTATTAACATCCATTTTTTGAGCGCCATCAGCAACTAATGCACTAAAACTTACATTTATATAAAATTTCAATAATCTCACGAATGAAGGCCTAAAGCCGCATCTTATAACAATTCTTTTTAATAACCTAAAGTTGTTTATAACAACAATTAAGATATCGATAAAACTATTTTGGGATATAGATGTAAGATATAAGGTATCCTTACTTGCATCAATAATTATTTTTCGTATATCTTTTTTTAATTCTTTCTTTATACAATTGTCCAATAATTCTTTCAAACTTTGATATTTACTGACTAGATCACCATCTTTTCTTTTCAATTCATTTTTAAGCAGCAAACACTTATCTTCTTCAACAAGTTTTTTATTTATCAATCTAGCAGCTAACTTTCTTAAATTTTTATAATTTTTAGAAACAATTCTTTTCTTTTGCTTACCACTTAGTTTCCTGTTTATTTTTTCTAAACTAAATGAAGGGGCAAACATTACTACAACAAATGGTTTTATAAGAAGAAAATATACCACTATCACCGCTACAAAATAATAAAAATATTGAAGATAAATAGTTACATCTTTCAAATTCATTCCTATTTTAAAAACGATTGAAACTACCCACAACAAAAAAGCAATAAATCCTAATATAATAACTATAAATGATAATAAATTCCTTTTCTTCATTAAATCACCACTCAATCCTACACAATTTTATTATAAAATATTTTATTTTATTTAACAATGTCTAGAGCTAAAAGAGTGTGCAATTTCAATATAGTATTATCAAAAGACTATCTTGAAAACAAAAACAGCAAGATTTTTATATCTTGCTATTTTATTT
Source organism: Bacilli bacterium (assembly GCA_045119835.1). Taxonomy (GTDB): domain Bacteria; phylum Bacillota_I; class Bacilli_A; order RFN20; family DUOF01; genus CALVUJ01. The sequence continues at coordinate 9,013 of JBGVED010000070.1, forward strand.
TCTCAATAAATTCAGTAAAGTATTTTGGCATATCTGCATAGAACACAACTTTTTCTCTTGTTGAAGGATGTATAAAACTCAACTCTTTTGCATGCAAATATTGCTTATCTCCATATTTTAATTTTTTTGGTCCATACAAAGGATCTCCTACTATAGGATAACCAATATATGACATATGAACTCTTATTTGATGAGTTCTTCCTGTTTTTAATTTACATTCTATTAACGTAAAGTCTTTATAATACTCTAATACAATAAACTCAGTTATTGCATCTTTTCCGTCTTTAGTTGCTGCCATTTTAACTCTACTTTTACTATCTCTACCAATAGGAACATTTATTATTCCTTTTTTCATTGGAATTGTGCCATGAACTAAAGCTATATATTTTCTTGATGCTGTTTTATCTTTTAATTGTTCGGACAAGAAATTGTGGGCAATATCATTTTTAGCCACCATAATTAAACCACTTGTATCTTTATCCAGTCTATGCACTATTCCTGGCCTTTTAACTCCATTTATAGAAGACAAATCTTTGCAATGAAACAACAACGCATTAACTAAAGTATCTTTATAGTTTCCTGGTGCAGGATGAACAACCATACCTTGTTTTTTATTTATTACAATAACATCCTTATCCTCATAGACAATATCTAAAGGAATATCTTGCGGTTGTACGTTTAACTCTTCTATTTCTTTAACAATTATTGTTATTTCATCATTTAAATTTACTTTGTATGAACTTTTGCTTTTTTTCCCATTAACTAAAACATATTCATCTTCAATAAGTGATTGAATATATTCCCTAGAGTGATTATCTAAATTATCTTTTACAAACTTATCTAATCGCAACCCAATATTTTTTTCATCAATATTAAGAATTAACTTTTCCATAATCTTTTTCTTCCTTTATTATTGCAATAAACATTAAAGCAACCCCTATACAAATAAAGCAATCGGCAATATTAAATATTGGAAAATCATATCCAAATATAATAAAATCTAAAAAATCAATTACCTTTCCATATACTAGTCTATCAAATAAATTTCCTATTAGCCCACCTATAAAAAGCGCACAACTATATAAATAAAATTTTGATTTTGATTTGAACATAGTATATATAACTATTGCTAGAGCAATAAGACTAATAAGAGCTAAAAGTAAGGTATTTCCACTAAATATACTCCACGCTCCTCCAGTATTATAGCACAGTGTTATATAGAAAAAATTGCTGATTATCTCATTTCTTTGTAACACTATTAACTCAGCATTTGCAATCGTTTTAGTTATCAAATCAATTGCAAATACTGAAACTACTAGCAAACCTATAATAATTAATTGTTTATATTTTTTCATTACTTTTTAAGCCTTCCGTAAAACTTCATAGCATTATTACATCTTGGACACATTCCATTTACAATTTCATGTTCTTCAAATCTGTTCCAACATCTTTCGCATTTAACACCATTATGAACATTTACTTTTACTTTACTTACTTCTTGCTTATATTCATTCCTTAATTGAGCATCTATTACTTCACTAACAATAAACAATCTGTTTTGTTCTACTTTAGATAATTTGTTAAATACTGTTCTAGTTGCATCATCAGTTACGTCCAACTCTAATGAAACTTCTTGACTTGATTTTACAACACCTTCACCTCTAGCTACTTCAATTGCCTTCATTACATCGTTTCTTAATTTTAATATTAATTCAAAATCTTTAATTAAGTCTTCATTAACAGTTTCTTTTACTGGCATTGATAGAAGTTGTGCTGATTTTGCACTTCCTGTTAATTCAGTATATAATTCATCCATTGTATGAGGAATAATTGGAGTTAATAAGCGTAATAATGTATCCAATACTTTATATAAAACATTTTGAACTTGTCTTCTTCTTGTACTAGTAAATGTATCGCAATATAAAATGTCTTTTGCTAAATCAAGATAGAATGAACTAAGTTCTACTGTCATAAAGTTAACTATTGTTGTTAAAACTGTAGCAAAATCATATTTGTCATAACTTTCTAAAACTGTATTTTTTACTTCTTTTAGTTTTTCTAAAACAAATAGATCTACTAATTCATAGCTTTTAACGCTATCTTTAGAATAAGAGAATTTACCATATTGTCCATGACTTAAATTACCTACTAAAAACCTAAATGTATTTCTAATTTTACGATATGTCTCACTAACTTGTTTTAATATATCATTACCGATTTTACAATCTGATTGATAATCAATACTAGCTACCCATAATCTAAGGATATCTGCTCCTTGAGCTTCAATAATTTTTAATGGATCTACTCCATTACCCAATGATTTAGACATCTTCATTCCTTTTTCATCAACGATGAATCCATGAGAAACTAATTCTTTATAAGGTGATTTTTTATGTTTAGCTACTCCTAAAATAAGAGAAGAGTTAAACCATCCACGATATTGGTCACTTCCCTCTAAATACAAATCACAAGGATATCCCATACCTCTTTCTTTTAAAACACCAGTATGAGATGAACCCGAGTCAAACCATACATCTAACGTATCAGTTTCTTTATAGAATCTTCCATTTGGACTTTTCTTATTTTTGTAACCTTTTGGTAATAGTTTTTTTACATCCATTGTATACCAACAAGTTGAACCATATTTTCTAAATAATTTAGCTATGTTATCAAAAACGTCTTTTTCTATAATTGGAGTTCTATCTTCATTGTAGATAATAGGAATAGGTAATCCCCATAATCTTTGACGAGAAATACACCAGTCACTTCTATCTTTAATCATATTAGTCATTCTAAGTTCGCCCCAAGGGTTGTGCCATTTAACTTTTTTTATTTCTCCTAGCAAGTCATCTCTAATTTTATCAATTGAAGCGAACCATTGAGGAGTTGCTCTAAAGATTACTGGTTTTTTAGTTCTCCAGTCATGAGGATAAGAGTGTTTAAATTTAGTAGCACCTAGTAATACTCCTAATTCATTTAATTTTTCTATTACTTTTTCGTTAGCCTCATAATAAGGTAATCCTTCTAAATCTTTACCAGCTTCACTAGTCATTAATCCTTTTTCATCTACTGGGCATAAAACATCTAACCCATACTTCATACCAACGTAGAAGTCTTCAGCACCATGTCCTGGAGCTGTATGAACGCATCCTGTACCTGCATCATCAGTAACGTGATCTCCTAATATTACGACACTCTCTCTATTGTAGAAAGGATGAATTGTAGTAACGCCTTCAATATCTTTACTTCTAAAGATTTTTAATAAACGAATTTCTTTGAATCCTAATTCTTCTACTAATTTATCTTTTAATGACTCTAAGAATACAAATCTACCTTTATCTGTTTCATACAAACCATATTGCATATTTGGATTTATACAAATAGCTAGATTAGCCGGAATTGTCCAAGGTGTTGTAGTCCAAATAATAAAACTATCATTACTAGTTAAAATTCCTTTTCCATCTTTTACTTTAAAAGCCACATAAATTGATGTGTCTTCTTTATCAAAATATTCTATCTCTGCCTCAGCTAAAGCACTTTCACTAGTTGGTGACCAATATACTGGTTTTAAACCTTTGTAAATTAAACCATTTAAAGCTAAAGTTGCAAACATTTCTACCTCATTTGCTTCAAATTCTTTTGATAAAGTTAAATATGGATTAGAATAATCTCCAATAACTCCAAGTGATAATTGTTGATGCATTTGAGTCTCAATTTGTTTATGTGCATATTCATCACATTTATTTCTAAATTCACTAACTTCTGTTGTTTTTCTATTTACCCCTGATTTAATTACTGCATTCTCAATTGGCAAGCCGTGAGTATCCCACCCAGGAACAAATGGTGTATAGAAACCACTCATCGCTTTATATCTTACAACAAAATCTTTAAGTGACTTGTTTAAAGCGTGACCTATATGCATATTACCATTAGCATATGGTGGACCATCATGTAAAACAAATGGTTTGTTAGCCTTTTTGTTTTTCATTAGTAACGTTTCATACAATTTTTCTTTTTGCCATTTTTCTCTAATTGCTGGCTCTTTACTAGGTAAATTTCCTCTCATCTCAAAATTAGTTTTTGGCATTAATAATGTTTCTTTAATTTCCATAATTTCTCCCCCTTAAAACAAAACAAAAAAGTCCCTATTTAATAATAGGAACTCTTTAAAATCTATAATAGAAACTTAAAAAGCGGTACCATCCTAATTCATAGAATACTATGCCCTTAATTTACTTTTAACGCAAGTTTAACGTCCTTATTTACTATAATTCAATAAAGATCTCCGAAGTGATAAAACCAAATTCTTTATTAATACATTTCACCATACCGTATCTCTCTAAAATAAAGTTTTACTTAGTTTCCTGTCTTCATCAACGATTTACTTTTTTATTAACGTAGATATTATTACATAACTAGTTATTTTTTACAATATTTATCTTTATATTTTAAAACTTAAATTAATCTCTATTTTTTGCAAATAATGCTAATAGATGTAAGAAAACATTAATAAAGTCTAAATATAATTGTAATGCTCCATAAATTGCTAATGTATTTTGCATATTTGATGAGTTTGTATGATAATAAGCGTGTTTTATTATATGAATATCATATGTTGTTATTATCATAAACAAGCCTATTCCTAAAACTGAATATATAATATATGCTGTTTCACTGAAAGAAAACATTAATATTATTCCCATCACTAACATTGCTAGTAATGCTATTGGAATAAATATACTTAATTTGGATAAATCCAAATTTGTTGTATATCCAACAAAAGCCATTATGCCAAAAACTCCTGCTGTTGCCAAAAACACATATATAATTGATGTTAAATCATATGCATAAAAAATAGAAGATAGTGTTATACCATTTACTATAGAATATGCAAAGAACAATGTTAAAGCAATACTAGGGTTTAACTTATAAACCATAAGCGATAGTATTATAACTAAAGCTATCTCTATAACAGAAGCCATCACCATAAATCCAGTGCCCATTTTCAAGAATATTTCTAAAAGCAAACCACTGTAACTAAAGAAAGCAGATGTTGCAAAGGTCATCAATAATCCTAAAAACATCCACAAAAAACACTTTGATAAATATTTCGAAAATCCTAAATTTTCATTTTCATATGTTGTATAATCCATACAATCCCTCCGTTCATATTTTCATTATACTATAAATAATAAATTTTTAATATCTTTTTACTCACTTCTTAATGCAACAACAGGATCTTTTTTAGCTGCCATTTTAGCCGGAACTAATCCAGATATAGAAGTTAATAATGTGCTTATAATTACAATAATAATTGCATAACTTATTGGTAATATAGCAATTCGAGAAACGACTCCTGTTGTGCTAACTATAGTATTTGCTATTAGTGATAAAACATAAGTAATTCCTACACCAATAAGACCACTACTAGCACCGATCATTACAGCTTCAGCATTAAACAAATGAGAAACATCTTTTTTTCTACCGCCTAATGATCTAATAACACCTATTTCTTTAATTCTTTCAATTACAGAAACATAGATAATAATTGCTATCATTACTGTAGATACTACAAGCGATAATGAAGTAAAGGCAACAAGAGCAATGGTTACTATATCAATCATACTATTCATAATGTCAATAACTAAAGCAATTGCATCAGTATATTTTATTTCACTTCTATTTTCTTTAGTTAATGTTTCATTATTTATAACTATATCGTCATCACCATTCCATGCATCTAAGTAATCTGTAACTAAATGTTTTCTATCAAAATCTAAAGGATATATTGAAATTTCACTAGGTATATCATTTCCTCCAACATTTCTTAATGATAAAGTATAAGTTTCAGGAATTTCCATTCCTTCAATACCCATTCCATTCATCAAAGAAGCCATCATATTACGTTCTCCAACATAACCAATTGCTGTTTTAGCAATTGTAGTTGCTTCATCATCGCTTTGATATGTGTAAGTATATGTTATTCCAACTCTTGCAGGAATAACCATTTCCCCTTGCGTTATATTGAATAAACCACTTGTAATGCTGTCATTTTCTGGATTTATTTCTTGTAATCCTTTTATATAATTAACAATTTTACTATTTGCACTATCTTCTAATATTTTATTTGTTAAAGCAGGTGTATAGTAGAAACCTGCATTTAAACTACCATAATTTAAATCTTTTTTAGGTTTTAATATAGCCGTAACCTTTAATTCAATTCCTGTATTCCAAGATGAATCTGCATCTGGATTATAAGTAAATGGATTAATTTGATACATTGGGTTATTTGTAGGAGTTTGAGTATATACTGTATCATTTGGATACCACACAAATTTTTTATTCATTAGTTCCTCAAAACTAAATTTTTCTTTATCTAACGAAGGTTTATGAAGCTCTTGATTATCTACTGCTTTATAAACTAAATTTAAGAATTCTTCTTGAGTGTAATATCCTAATTGAGCTAATAAAATGTCATTTAACTCTTGGTCATCACTTAATACAATCATTATTTCATTATATTCACTAGCAACTTTACTTTTATCTTTATCACTTATGATATCGTATTGTGACAAAATATATTCTTCATTATCTAAAGATTGCGAAAAAGAAGAACTAAGCGAGCCTATCATGCTTGAATAATCAGCGAATTCTGTTTCTTCTAAAAGTGAAGTATATATTTGAGTTATTGCGCTAATTGATGTTAATTTTTCATCATGTCCTGCAAAATTCATCGTCGTATATAAGTTATTATTTAAATTTATCCCATAATCTTTACTCATTGCTATATAATATTCTGCTGGCATATTGTCAACATAGGCAACATACTTATCATCAATATTATTAGTTATTTGCATGTTCTTCATCGTTTCGCCAGATTCAACTAAATACTTAACTAAAGAACTAACATTTACATATCCGTCTTCAATTGATTTTTTCACAGCTTCTTTTTTATCGCTCATTGACATTGAATTCATCATTGCTTCTAAATCTATAGTATTTTCAGATATTCTAATTGGATTTCCTGATAGCATATCATCTTGCATATCACTAATAAAAGTTTTAACTCCTGTTGATACTGCTAATACCGCAGAAACTCCTATTATTCCTATTGAAGAAGCTATACAAACCATCAAAGTTCTTTTAAATTTACTTTTTAGATTTTTAAATGATAATTTAAAAGCTGTCCATAATGACATCTTAGCTTTTTCATTTAAAACTGGTGCCTCATTACTTTCTTTATTTTCAGAGGCATAAGGATTGCTATCTTCAACTACATTTCCATCTAAAAGTTTTACTGTTCTTGTTGCGTAAAGTTCAGCTAATTCAGGGTTATGAGTAACCATGATAATTAATCTCTCTTTTGCTATTTCTTTTAAAAGATTCATTATTTGAACACTTGTTTTTGTATCTAAGGCTCCTGTTGGCTCATCTGCTAACAATATTTCAGGTTCGTTAATTAAAGCTCTTGCAATTGCAACTCTTTGACATTGACCACCAGATAATTGATTTGGATGCTTATAATATTGATCACTTAATCCAACTTTATCTAAAGCTTCTTTAGCTCTTCTTACTCTTTCTTCTTTACTAACTCCTGCAATAGTAAGAGCAAGTTCAACATTCCCTAATATTGTTTGATGAGGTATTAAGTTGTAACTTTGAAAAACAAAACCAATTCTATGGTTTCTGTATACATCCCAATCTCTATCTTTATATTCTTTAGTACTTCTACCATTTATAAACAAATTGCCACTAGTATATTTATCTAGTCCTCCAATAATATTTAATAAGGTAGTCTTACCACATCCACTAGGTCCTAAAACAGCGACGAATTCATTTTTTCTAAATTCTATATTAATACCTTTTAAAGCGTGAACAGTTGTATCAGCAACCTTATAATCCTTTTTTATATTTTCAAGTCTTAACATTTTATGCAACCTCCCCTAAATTTTTAATAATATCACTTAATTTTTCTAACAATCTTGATAAGTCTTTACTATCTTTTTCTCCCATGCTTTCAATTACTTTGTTTACGATTTCACTATATTTTTTTTGATTGTCTTCGTAGCCTACTTTGGCTTCTTCTGTTAATGTAATGTAATTTATTTTTTTATCAAATATATTTATTTTTCTTTTAACAAGGGATTTTTTTTCTAGCTTTGCTATTAACTGTGATGCAGCAGATTTAGTCATTTTTAAAATTGTAGATAATTCAGTAATGTTTATCTTCTTACCTTCTTCTTCACTTTCATAAACAACTTTTAAGACACTTAATTCACTGCAACTAATATCATGTTTTTCATATAAATTATTTTCAAAAAAATTTACTATATTTTTAGTTAGATTTTTAAAAGAATCAACCATCTGAAGATCTTTTGTTTCCATGGCCATCCCTCCTTTTGTTAAGCACTTAACAATAATACTATTACTATCTGCATATGTCAACTAATTACACCATTATATATATTAAAAAAGGTAACTAATAATTACCTTTAATTTTCTTCTTTTAGTTTTTTACTTCTTTCTTTTAGTGTTTTAATATTACTAGAAACTATTTTATATTCTCCTAGTAAACTTTTCATTGTTTCTAAATCATTTTCCTCTTGCGCTTTTTTTAGCTTATTTTCCAGTTCATTAAATATCAAAATATTTTTATCTAATTCATCCGCTATCAAATAAAATTCTTTTAATAATTTTTTATCCGCCATGTTTAATCGCCCCTTTTTTTAAATTCTCACTTTTCCATAAAATAACTTGATTATTTTGCCAATCACCATCATGTCCACCATAAAATGAAAAATTAATTCCTCTTAGTAGTTCTTTAGATATTTTGTGTTTTTGTTTTAATAATTCTACTTCTAAATCGTTTAAGTTCATTCCGACATTAACTTGTCTTATGGTATTTTCTTTGTTTTTTTGGTTATATTTAAATACAAAATTTTCAATAGCTTCCATATACTTTTTATATATCAAATTTTTGCTACTTTTGTCCATAAAGCGATCATTAATTTCTACATTATTGAACAAGCAATATCCTTGTTTCCTATTTACATACATTGTACTTTTAGCTATTATACTTCCCTTATTATCTCTAATAATTAAATTTTGACAATCAGGATGTAATACGCTTGCTATTACAATTCCATCCCCTATACCTTCAATGTGAGAACAACATGAACAATATTTTCCCAAAACAAAATTAACAGGATCATATTTAGACAAAAATTCATATGTAAATTTGGAATTGGCTATATCATTTAAATTATCTATTGTTTCCTTAATATTTTCAGCCATTTCTTCTCTTATTTCTTTTAATTCTTCTCCTAATATATGATCTTCAATCAAATTTTGCTCTTTCATTTTCAAATATTGATTTCTTACATCGGCAGCTATATCAAAAGAACTTTGCTTTCTAGTATATTTAGATAATTCTTCTGCTATATCTGCGGTTTCTTTATTTACATTATCAAATTTAACTTTGGTTAAACACTCAATACACATATCTACTGTAACTTTGCGATAATGCTGATTTCCTCGATTACTTCTCCCAAATTCTTTTATTTGATAAAAATTATTATAAATCTTAGCCATTTTACCTTTTTCTTTTTTTTCTAATTTAAGTAGTTTTTCAAAGTTTTCCTTATTCATTAAAAATTCTGCCCATTCTTTATTAAATTCACTATTATTTAGATTTTGAAAAATATCATTTATTTTACTAAATTTGAAATATTCTCTATCTATTGCATAAAATAAAAACTCACAAGCTTTTTGCCTTTCTCTTTGATTAGAGGAAAAAGCCCCTAAAGTTTTAGCTACTTTGTAAAAAGCATAAAAATTTTTATCCTTTTCCTTTCTTATATTAATATTCTTTTTCATTAATCTTCTTGTTAAATTCTCGAATTCTTTATAATCATTTATTTTATTTTTTATAGATTCTATTTCACTACTATCATTTGAATAATTTATAATTTTACTTAAAACAATTTTTAAAAATTCATGCTTTTTTATTATATTAAAGTCTAAAAATAAAGCTGTATATACAGCCGTTTGATTTGAACACTGCATTATTTCTTTATACTTTTGATAATCAATTTTTTTAAATCCATAAATTGTTTGATTTTCATTAGAAATCAAAATTTCATCGTTTTCATTGACGTAAAAATTTTCTTGTTCTTCAAAAAAGTGCCATAATTCTATTTCTTTTAAGGTTTCTCTGTTTTTTATAATTAATTTTTCCATTTTATTGACATCAGTAAATGCAAAATCACGTATTGTTTTTAATGTTTTTGGTAAAGATAAATTTTTTAATTTAAAGCAATTATCAAAAGTATATGGATTCAAAACTTCTATGGGGCCTAGTATTTCTAAATTTTCTAAATTAACGCAATTACTAAAACAATATTCATCTATTTTTTCTACTGAAGGCGGTATTATCAAACTTTTTAAACTTTTACATTCATAAAATGCTGATCTTTTTATATGTCTTATGGAAGAGGGCAAATTTATTTGTTCTAAATTAGTGCACTCTTGAAAAGCATATTCTCCTATTGTTTCTACTGAAGGTGGTATTATTATTTCCTTTATTCTTCTAAGCGCAAAAAAAGCAGCATCGCCAATCTCTTTAACTTCTGATGGCACTTCAATAACTTTATCTCTAAATCTAACTTTTTTTACCTTTTTTAAGACACCATTTTTATCTATAACAAATTCCATAAACTACCTTCCTTGCTCTTAAATTATAGCACCTATATATTCTAATTTAAAGAACAATTTTTTATTAAAAGAATATCCTAAATCAAAATATTTCTTTTAAATTTTCTTTATTTAATTCATACACTTTATTACACACTTCATCTATATACTTACGATCGTGAGAAACGCTTATTATGCAACCTTTATAATTTTTTAAAATATTTCTAATAATTGGATTTGATAATGGTGACAAGTTTCTTGTAGGTTCATCTAAAATTAATATTTCATTTTTATCTAAAATATTTTTTATTAATATTAATTTTGCTTTTTGCCCTCCACTTAAATTTTCTATTTTATCATTCATTTCTTCTTCCTTAAACTTATTACTTCCTAAAAACGTTAATGCTTTTGTTCTCTCTTCTTTATCTAAAGAAGGACAAACATAATCGATAACTTTTTTACTGTTTTCTAAGATATCATCATAATTTTGAGGCATATATCCTACTTTATATTCACTATCTTTTAATTCTTCATATATTTGCTTTAAAAGGGTAGTCTTACCAGATCCATTTTTACCAATTAAAACTAAATGTTCTTCTGCTTTTATCGTAATTTTTGCCTCTTTTGATAAAATTCTTTCATTTATTTTTAACGGCGAAATAACTTTATTGTATATTATCTTATTTTTAGGCAAAAAAACATCATAATCGAAAAACATGTTTATTGCTTCTTCCTTATCTACTTTTTTAGTTAAATTTTCTTTTTCTTTCTCTAACATCTTTCCTTGCGCCTTAACGCTGTGCATTTTCTTTTTTAGTAAATACCCTCCATGAGGATCTTGTCTACTGATTGTTGATTGTTCATGATCAACTCGTTGATATATTTTTCTCCATTTATCTATTTTTTCATCAAATTGTTTTTTTTCTTTATTAGCAATTTGGTTCTGTCTATTAATAAGAAGTTCTCTGTTTTCTATATAGTCTTTATAATTCATTTTACAAATTGTATGTTTAGCAATACTTTTTTTATTTATTTGCTCAATATGTATAATGTGAGTTGAAGTATTTTCTAATAAAGTTTCATCATGACTTATAAAAACAATTGCTTTATTTGATTCTTTTATAAAATCTTCTAACCATATAAGTGTTTCTATGTCCAAATCATTACTTGGTTCATCTAGTAGTAAAATATCAGGGTCTTCTAATAATATTTTTGCAAGTTGCAGTTTTACTTTTTCTCCTCCTGATAAATTTTTAATGAGATTAGAAGTTTCTAATAATGATTTATCAATACTTAGTTTTGAAAATATACCATAAACTTTCTCAATATCGTTATATAAAGAATAATCTATTTCTCCAGTTACTTTATCTTTTAAGAAATAATTTATTATTTCCTCATTTTGTAAATCTTCATTAATTATTTGTTCTAAATAACCTATTTTATAATTATTTAAATTTATATTACCTTTTATATTGCAATAGTCTTCTATTAATTCTTTATTATAAATTGCTTTTAGTAAAGTACTCTTACCATTACCCTCTTCTCCAATAATGGCTACTTTATCACCTTTATGCAATATAAAATTGAAATTATCTATTAATACTCTATTATCTTTTTTCTTCGTTATTTTTAAATTATTTATTTCCATCATAAAAACATCATCCTTTCTATAAAAATTTAGAAAGGTTAAAAATACATATTAGAATAATATATATTTATTAGACTAAAATTATTTCTAACCTAAGTGTAGAAATAGTTTTGTCTTAAGCTATTTCTACTAGTACAAATTCACTTCCTTGCTCATATTTAAATCACTCCTTTTTTATAGTCTATCACACAAATTATACAGTTACAAAGTTTTTTTCGCATAAGTATATAAGTTCACTACCAGATACATTTAATCTTTTTGCGATTTCCTTCATTACTAGCATTGTAATAAATGCATCATCACAACTATTATGTTCAGTAAGAGAAGATATGTCTACATCTAAAATAGTAGCAAGTCCTCCTAGCGATTTCTTTTCTTTATTACCTACATACATTTCATAAAATGCTTGGATATCATAACTTATAGCTTTGATTAATGGCAATTTATATCTTATACATTCATCATTGATATACTTTAAATCATTAAATACATCAAAACCAAAACTAATATTTTTAGGGTTTGTAAGTAAATCTTTTATTTTGCTATAAACCATATTAAAACGAGGCTTGTCTATGAACTCTTCTTCTTTATAATGTATTACGTGTTTTAAAACAAATGGCTGAAACTCACTATTTGGATCTATTAGAATATCTTCTTTTTTTAATACTTTGAAGTTTTCATCTGTTATTACATAGCCAAAAGAACATAACTTACCCTTACCATCATAACAATT
>JBGVED010000071.1:0-3162 GCA_045119835.1 Bacilli bacterium
CCAATGAGAAAAAGTAATGCAGCAGTTAAAGTTTTTGACCTTATTAACTGTGCTCCAATAAGAAGTCATAGCATCTCAATTGATATTGATGGTTTAGGAACCATCAATATCAATGGCGACAACCCAGAACAAAGTGTCGCTAAGATTATTGGTTATTTAAAGTCACAAGAAATGGAGGAATGCTAATGATTGACTTCGATAAAGGTAATATTACTTTAGTATTAGTTCCGTCTGACTTAAGAGCAGGGTTTGATAAATTATCAGCTATAGCATTAAGTAGACTTAATATTGATGTTTCTAAGGGTAATGATTGGGTGGTATTCATTTCTAAGCATCGTAGCTTTGCCAAGATTATTCATGCTGATAGTAATGGAAGTTTGCTTATTTCTAGACGACTTAATTCTGGTCGTTTCCAAGAATTAATGACAAGAGCAACAGGTCCTGCCATAGAAACTATAAGTAAAGAAGAACTAATAAACTACTTAAATGGCAAAGATTTGATGGTAAAACGTCGAAACTTGCTCAAAAATTAAGCCAAAAGTTGTATAAAAAATATACTTTTTTAACTTTTTTTAATTATTTTTTAGGGCAAAAAATCAGTGATTTTTTTTGCCCTTTACTCTTCATTCTAGAGTGCGTTTTAAATGAATTTTGGGATCTTTTTAGCTATGTTAAAGACATTAAATGAGTCCCTTGAAACGTCAAATTTTACGTTAAAATATGAGGCTTATAAACCCCTTAAAACCCTTGATATACAAGGCTAATCACCACTTTTTTAAGTGGAAATTTTATCTAAAAAATAGTATAATTATCACCATAATTTGAAGGATTTTTGGAGAGCAAAATGAGTAATAAAAAACCTAAAAGTATCGACTTTAGTTCAATGACTAAAGAAGAAGTTATTGCTTATTTTGAATCTCAAAATAAGCAATATAAAGAACAACTTGATATTGCTAATAAGAAAATAAAAGACCAAGAAAACATTATTAATTCTGTTATCACCTATATAAATAATGAAACTGAAATAGTAAATGAAATTGCTCATAAAACTGTTGCTGAGATTTTACCTTTAGATGTTTCTGAAGCTCAAAACATTACAGATACTCTTAAGGATTTGTTGCATGAATGCATAACTTGGTCAAATAAGGCTAAAGCCTATTTTGAAATGAGTTCATTAAATAAAGGTAATGAGAAAATACCTGCGTTATCACCAAAGCAAGAGATTGATAATAAGATAAATGATACAAAAGAAGCAATTGATAATGCAGTTTCATTAAGAGAAATTCAAAAGAATCAAAATATACTTAATACAGTAACAGGAGCTGTTGCAGATTATTTAATTGCCAAAAAAGAAAACAATGAGCCATTATCAGAAGCTGAACAACACTTAATTGATATTGCTAAAAAGAACGTAAAAGGGAAAGAATCAAAGAAAAAGAAATCACCTGGTAAGAAAGCAACAGGTAACTTTAAAAATGCAAGGAAATGTAAAAGTAAAACATTAGATTATTGCCCTGAATGTCATGGTAAATTGCAGCGTTTAAGTGATATGACACATAATTTACTTAAAGACACTTCTAATTTGTATAATGTAATAGAAGCAATAAAAGAGATTGAATTTTTAAGTTATTGCGACCACTGTGGTAAAGTATTTGTTTATCATGACAAAGACAATCATCATCCCGTATTACCTAATCGAACGATAGATTGTCGAACGTTAGTCAATTTAAGTGAAGCATTATTTATGGGGATACCCCTAAATAAAGCAATCGGTAAAATGAAAGAAAAATTTAATCTAGGTAATTCTATAATACCAGATAATCTTCATGATTTAATATCAATTTACTTTACCCCTTTGTATGAAGGACTTTTAAAAAGATTAAGTCTTTGCAAAACGGTATATTGTGATGAAACGACTTTCTCAGTTTCAGAAGCACAAGGTAAAGGAAAGAAAACCAACGAAGAAATTAAAGAAGAACTTAGGTTAATTAGTGAAGGTCAAGAGATTAATAAAAAATATAGCAAAACCAATTATGTAATAGCATTATCATCGGGACCTGCAGAAGATTGCAATATTGCTTACTATGGGTTCTCAAAGAATAGAAGTGCAAAATCCATAGGAGAAATATTACAACATTTAACTTCATGTGAGACTTTAATTACCGATGGATATGGAGGTTACCCTGCTATACTCAAAAAGATGGATAACGAAGTTAAACACCAATCGTGTTTAGTTCATATGAGAAGAGAGTTTATTAGGTCTTTAGATTTAAAAAAATTTTTAAAAGATTTAAACAACGCTTATGGAGATAACGAAAAGTCACCTGAAGATGAAGCAGAATTAAAAAAATATATAGATTCAATCTTAAAAGGAAATAATAATCAATGTCCTGACTATTATAAAGGCTTATTTATATTAGTAGCCTTCCAAAAGATTTATGCATTGGAAAGTGATATTGATTACACTGACCAAAGTGAGGAGAACTGCACCCAAATCAAACAGAAGAGGGCGGATCAGCGTATGCTATTTAAAAATATCTCAGCAATAGTAGATGAGTTATCAGTTGATATTGTAGAAGTAAATAAAAATGGTAAATATAAGGCAAAAAATCGTAATGCCAAATTTGTTAAGCCATGCGTCTACTTTTTAAATAATAAAGATAGCTTATCAACATTCCTTGATAGCACAGTGGTAAGACCTGATACGAATAAAGTTGAAGGTCAAATAAGACCAGTAACGATAATAAGAAAGAATGTATATCAAATGAATAGAATATGGGGAATGGAAGATTTACTAAAAATCTATACACTATTCCAGACCTTAAAATTAAATAAAATAGAGCCAATAGAGTTCTTAAATGAGTACTGTAATGAATTATATTATTATTGTTACGAAAAAGGACTAACCGAGGAATATTTAAAGAATCCTAATAAGGATATAACTCATATAATGGGTAAGAAGCTTGACTTTGAAAGACTGTCGGAAGGCTTCGATTTTGAAAAATACATAAACCTAATTCTAAAATAACAAAAATGCCTAGCTAAAAGCTAGGCTTTCTTTTTTGCACGCCCCATAAAATCCTATCCCCAAAAAAAATCTTAATCTAATTGATGAACTGCCATCGAAATTCTGGCAACCTTAAGAGTGGATAGGTAAGTTAC
>JBGVED010000072.1:0-2547 GCA_045119835.1 Bacilli bacterium
TCATCAAGTTCAATTGATGAATTAAATAGTGCAATTAGTCAATTAAGAAACATAAGAGATAACCAAATTAAGAGTGGAATAGTTAAAGAAGAAATAAATAATAAGATTGAAGCCGCAAAAGAGAAAGTTTCACAACTTCAAGCAGCAATAGATGCTGCAAATGCTGCTAGTAAGCCAAATAGAGGGGATTCTACAGTATCTGCAACAGGGAATGCAATAGTTGATTATGCATATCAGTTCCTTGGAACACCTTATTTATGGGGTGGTACAACTCCAAGTGGATTTGACTGTTCAGGATTCACTCAATACGTATTTAAGAATGCAGCTGGAATAAGCTTACCAAGAACAACATATGATCAAATAAATGTAGGGGTAGCTGTATCTTATAACAATTTACAACCGGGAGATTTAGTTTTCCCTCATACTGGACATGTTGGTATATATATAGGTGGCGGACAAATGATACATGCACCAAGTAGTGGTGATGTAGTTAAAGTTTCAAGCGTATATAAATTCTACACAGCAAGAAGAGTAGTATAGTTTGTATTTATAGACTAGGATTTTATTAATCCTAGTCTTTTTTGATGTATAGGAAAGTATAAAAATTTCAATGGCTGAAAGTTAGATAAAATCTAGCTTTCAGCCATTTTTTGTGGTAAATTAGTAAATTATAATTAGAGGTTAACAAATGAAAAACAGTAAAATAAAATTAATTTTAAAAGATAATTGGTTAGGATTTTTAAAACTTTATGGGAAGAAGGTAAGAAAAAATGTTAAAAGGGAAGTTGAGAAAGTATTAGCATGTGGAGATATTTCTAAAGGGTATATAGAATTTAGATGTGATAGTTGTATGGAAAGTAAAAAAGTAGGGTTTTCTTGTAAAAGTAGATTCTGTACTTCGTGTGGTAAAGTTTATACAGATAAGTGGATAGATAATATGCTTGGTAATTTAATAAATGTTAAGCATAGACATATTGTATTTACAATTCCAGAGGAATTAAGAGAATTTTTTGGTGTGGATAGACAAAGGTTAAAAATACTTCCGAAATGCGCAGCTAAAGCTGTTACGAGTTGGATGCAGAGTCAAAATAAAAGTCAACAGTTTACACCAGGTATAGTTACAGTAATACATACTTTTGGAAGAGATTTGAAGTGGAATCCTCATGTTCATATGATGGTTACTGAAGGTGGTAAAGGAAAAACTATAGAATGGAGACATATAAGACATTTTGCATTTGAGGCATTGAGAAAAAGATGGCAGAAAGTATTATTAGACGAAATAATGATTGTTAGTGGCGATAACAAAAAGATGAAAGCTTTAAAGAATAAGTTATATAAAGAAAAAAATAAAGGCTTTTATGTACATGCTAAAACAGAAATAAAATCAGCTAAAACTGCAGCAAGGTATGTGGGGAGGTATGTGGGACGACCAGCGATAGCTGAATCGAGAATAGTAGATTATGATGGAGTTAATGTTACTTTTAAATATACTAGGCATGAGGATAATAAAGAAGTAATAGAAACTATGCATTCTTATGAATTTATAAAGAAGCTGATTATACATATTCCTGAAAAAAACTTTAAAATGATTAGATATTTTGGTATCTATTCAAGGAGAAGCAAGGAGAAAAATAACTTTATAAAAATGATAGATGAAAAAATATTAAGATTGAAAAAAAGTTTAGGAAAGTGGGAGTATAGAATATTGGCGACATTTGGAGTAGATCCTTGTAAATGTACTAAATGTAATAAGAGTATGAGGTTTTATGATATTGTTTATGCAAATTACGGATCAATACGGGAGCATTTAAAAAAGAAGTTTATTCTTGAAGCAGAAGAAAAACTAGAAGAAGCTATTGAAATATATGCAATTACAAAAGGGATACTTAGTGGTAAAATAATTCCGAAGACAACGTAGTTGGAGGAAGTAAAATGAATAACGATGAAATACTTTATATTTGTACAGTTTGTAGTGAGAAAGAAAATATTCCTAGAGAGGTGGTAGAATATTTTGATGAAATGGATCAAAGTAACATAAATGAACCACCATGCTTTTCTTGCGAAAAGTGCGGAGGGATAATGAGACCTAAAGAGTATACGGGCATATATGGAATGAAGTACAAATAAAAGGAAAAATATAGCATAGAACTACTATTAGCTCTATGCTTTTTGGCATACTATAAATTAAATTCCCGAAGGGAGCGTGGCGAAAGCCACTTTTTTTATTTACAATTAATATAAGCAAAGTTAAATTAACAGCAGTTATATTAATTAATATATTTGTGAAAAATGATATTAATCCACAGATAGAGTGAATAGAGTGTTAAAAATTTAAAGATATGTGTGGATAATTGTGTTAATAATGTATATAAAAAATAAAATAAGTACATAATATTAATATAAAAGTTATTGACAGTTTATAAATTAGATGATAAGATAAGTTTCGTTACAGCGGAGACGCAAAAACTTAAAAAAGTTGTTGACAATAGTCGAAGCTAGTGATAAGATAAAGAAGTCGCTTCGGTGCGACATAGAAAATGGTCTTTG
>JBGVED010000073.1:0-1708 GCA_045119835.1 Bacilli bacterium
TCTACGTTCTTACTATGTATTTGAACTAAAGCTTGCAAAGAATGATGAGGAGGTTGACAGCAAACTTTGTGAAGCTGTAAATCAAATAAAAGATAAAGATTACGGTAATGAGACCTTTAAAAAGAACCTCTACCGCTATGCAGTTGTGATATCAGAAAAAGATCACGATATTGCAAAATATCAAGAACTTGAGCCAATTGATTTTATATAAAAAGGAATAGCAATGGATATTTCAAGACTACCAAATGCTGTAAAAGACTTTGAAAAACTAATTACAGAAGGCAGAATTTATGTTGATAAATCAGATCTTATCTATTCTCTTGCTATAAACAACAGCCAACCAATCTTTTTATCTAGACCTCGCAGATTTGGAAAGAGCCTTCTGGTTTCAACCTTTGAGTATCTATTTAAACAAAGACTAGATCTTTTTAAAGGCTTAAAAATAGAAAAGCTCTGGAAAGATCAATGCACCTATAAGGTTATTCATTTAGATTTTGCTAATGCAAAAGCTAATAACCAAACAGAATTTAATGAAGTATTTTGTGAATTATTATCAAATGAATTCAATAAAAATGGTTTAAAAGTTGATATTCCGAAATCTAATTCTCCACGAAATTTATATTTTAAATTTATTAACGAATGTCAGAAAAATGAAGTAGTACTCCTTATTGATGAATATGATGCTCCATTAACAAATTTAATGGATGATAAAAATGAGTTTGAAAAAATAAGAAAGGACTTAAGCTACTTTTATGATTGTGTTAAAGCAAATTCAGAAAAACTACGATTCTTGTTTATTACAGGTGTAACTAGATACTCAAATACTAGTATCTTCTCTGCTTTTAACGACTTATATGATATTTCTCTAAATTCAAACTATGGTAGTCTTTTAGGTTATACCGATACAGAAATTGATACCTATTTTGGTGATTATTTAAAAGAGTTTGCTCTCCAATTAAATACATCTTATGAAGATGTTAAAGCAAATCTAAAGAAAAACTATGACGGCTACTGCTTTGAGGAAACCGCCTCTATTCATGTCTATAACACTTGGTCTGTAATTTCATTTATAAATGGTTTCAACAAGAATGTCTCATTTCCTTATAAACCATATTGGAGTAATACAGGTGCATACTCCACATTAGTAATGAACTTTTTAAAAGATATTTCAAATCTAAGTAAAGTAAAAAACTGTTCATATGAACTATTAAGTAAAATCAATGAACTAGATGCTAATATCAATTTGTCTTTTGATGATCTAATGCAAGCATCAAGCTTAATGGAAATGGATCCTAGAGTTTTAATGTACCAAGCAGGCTACATTACCATCAAAAAAACTTTTAGTAATGGAGCTAGATTTGGTATTCCAAATCTTGAGTTACAAAAATATTTATATACAAACTTTTACAAGAAGATTTTGCAACCGATATTACCTAGTGATAACGCTCTATTAAGTCTTAACCAAAACTTTATTGATGAGGCTTTAAGTGAACATCTATCAGAGAATATCATAGAAATATTTTCTTTGATAATAAAAGGTATCGCTTACGATACCACCATCTTTACCCACGAGAATAACCTTCGAGAGTTTATTTACCTTGCTTTAAAGTGGCTTGGTACAGATGTACAAAGAGAAGTTATTAGTGGCAAAGGTAGAGCTGATATCTTAATTAAAACTCTACGTTCTTACTATGTATTTGAACTAAAG
>JBGVED010000074.1:0-1710 GCA_045119835.1 Bacilli bacterium
ATATTAGTGATAATTTATAAAATTTATCTTTATTATTCAAATTTTTCACCCTTTATTATTTTGAATAAATAAACAATTTTTATACTTTTATAAGACAATTATTAGACTTTCAAAAATATCACATTTTTTGTTAACATTTATGGTGTTTTAGTATATAATATTAGTGGGTATTATGAATCTAGAAAGTAGATTTACCTATTTATTAAATAAATAATTTGTATTAACTTAATTATAATTCTTAAAACAAAGTATATAAGTTGAATAATAATAATTACTATCAAAGTAACCTCCTATTTTCTATTCATAATACTCCTTGAATAGAATAACATTTTCATTTTATAACAAAGTTAAGACTAATTTAAGACTTATATAAGACTTTCAAAAATATCATATTTTTAGTTAACATTTATATTGTTTTGGTATATAATATTAGTGGGTACTATGAAACTCAAAAGGAAAGAACGGATGTTACCGCATCCGTTCTTTTAGCTTTTTGGAGTACTATGAAATAATAGAACAATTACTTATGGAGTAATTTAATAATTTGTATTATTCTAATTATTATACTTAAAACAAAGTATATAAGTTGAATAATGTAAATGTCAACTTTAAAATGTAGGAAAGTGGCAATCCAAAATGTAGGATTATTCATCTTGATCATCAAATATTCTTCTACCTTTAATACGATAAGATTGGCCAGTAATCTTTACAATATCGCAATGATGTACAAGTCTATCTATTATTGCATTTGCAATAACTGAATCGCCAAAGATATCAGGCCATTTAGAAAAAGGTTGATTTGTGGTTAAGATGGTTGGCTTCTTTTCATATCTAGATGCAATAAGTTGAAAAAAGCCATAAGAAGAGTCTTTATCAACTGGTAAATAGCCAATCTCATCAATAATTAATAATGTATATTTCATATAATGACGTATAATCTGCTCGAGTCTATTTTCTTGGGCAGCTTTTTTAATTTTTTCCATAAGGACAGCGAAATTAATAAAATAAGTTGATACCCTTTGACTTGCTGCTTCAATTCCAATCGAAGTAGCTAAATGAGTTTTACCAACACCACTAGTCCCTACAAAGATAATGTTTGACTTATCTTCAATAAACCTTAAAGACGCTAAGTCTAATATTTGATTTTTGTTAATTGTTGGTTGGTATTCAAAATCAAAATCATTAATAGTTTTAATATATGGAAAATTTGAAACGGTAATATTAATTTTCTTTGCCCTTTCATCTTTAAAAGCAATTTCAGCTCTAGTAAGTTCTAATAGTGACTCTTGTAAAGAAATATTACTTTTAATCGATTTTCCAATTGTATTAGGAAGCAATTCTTTCATTCTTAATAAATTCAAAGTTTCTAAGTTGTTGTTAAGTTCGTTATAATTCGTCATATATTTTTAAGTTTCTCCTTGCTATATTACTTATTTCGTTATCATCTAAATCTTTCATAGATCCTGATTTCATGATTTTAATATAATCATCTTCGTCATAATTATATTTTTTCTTTTTCTTAATCCAGTGTTTTATCCAATGTCCTTCAAAAATAACATCAAATTCTACACCTAAGTCGTGAATTTCTACTTCTTTTCCTATATAATAAGGAGGAAGAGAGTATTTGTTTCCTTCATATGTGATTAAGGATTCTTTTGAAACCTTTCGGACAATTGGCTGTTCAAAGTATCCTGTTAAATTATCAAGGTT
>JBGVED010000075.1:0-2047 GCA_045119835.1 Bacilli bacterium
ACTTTTCTACAGAGCAATTAAGGCCTTTATCCACAAAAATTAAGTAGATAAGATCTCTTAAAGTATTCTCATCTTCAAAAAATTTAGAGCCGTAAGAGGTGCTATTTAAAATAGTCTCAAATATTTTTACAAATGCATCTAGACTTAATGCTCTGTTTTCTTCTTCAGATCGATTTAGTTTATTTTCTAGAGCCTCAATTTCTCTTTCCATATCATCGATGAGTTCTTCATAATTTTCAGTTTCTTGCTTTAGCAATTCTTTTTGTCTTATAGACTCGTCTGCTTGATCTGTTAGCTTTTGTTCATAAACATCAGAAGCCTTATTGAAGCCTTCTTTTTCTCCATCATACTTTCCTAATTTGTATATATGACTAGTTCCTGGCACATCCTCACAAAAATATTCTTTATAATATTTTATTGTTCCCTTAATGAAACTGCCTTCTTCAGCAATTTTCTTTGCTTTTATTATGCCGGCTGCAAAAGGAACAAAGGTTTTAACCAAGAAATCCTTAAATCCCATTATATATCCTCTAAGTCAACTAGTTCCAAATTCTTACCTTTTACTAAATTAGTAAATCCTCCTAGGACAAACTCCTCTTTGATTTTAAGGATGAAATCAACATCATTTATTAGTCTATATATGGTTACAAGTAGTCCTCCAATGTCTAAATCTTTAATAGCATCTGCATTTCCACTTTCCAAATTTACGCCTGTCCAAATAAGGTTACTAGATGATGCAATAATATTTGAGTAGAGAAGAATCTTTCTTGTTTTTACTTCATACACATCACGAGAGTCATATTTAACAGGGTCAAAATACAATCCATGTATAAGAGAAATAATCATATTTATAAGTATAGAAAAGAATGCCTGAGAACCAACAATGGCGACATCTTTAGAAAGACAAAGTAAATCATAATTACTTTTATATAAATTTCCTGCCAATTCTGAGGAAAAAGTTTCTAATACTGGGACTGGTAATCCCATTTTCGTAAATACATCAGACTTTAAATGAACAGCTTGGGCAAACACGGCTGCAGGTAATCTGTGTATATCTTCATTTATACTGTCGTAGGCCATTGCAAAACCATTTATCAAATTTGTTTCAGAACTCCATCTTTTACGGCCTTTTATTCTTTCTATTTCAAAGGTTCGATAATTATCTAGAGTAATAGTGCTAGAAATTATGTTCATTACTCCAAAAATCCAACCAAGAACAGGATCATGACCAAGAGTTCTCACTCTATGATTTCCTCCTGACATATTTTCACCAAAAACAGGAGAACCAACTGTTACATCATATGGCACACCTTCAAAAACAATTTCTAGCCATGTAGGGTATTTTTTACTTCTCTCATGAGCCCAATTTTTATGATTTTTTTTATAATCCTCTCTTAATGTTTTCTCCATTTGTTTTATTGATGAATCGTTATGTTTAACCCTCAATTCATCTATATTTTTTGATAAAAGTCTATTTACAAGAGCAATTAAAATCCAACGTGTAACCTGAAGAGATGTTGCAAAGAATAAAAATTTTATGTCTGTGGGATTTAAATCTGTTTGTTTCTCGAATTGTTCTTCTAATTCGTCCAAATGCATTTCACTATTGTGAGCAACACTTGCTACTCTTAAAGACTCGTCAGCAATTTTATCCATGTTACTGAATATTGCATCTGTCTTTTTTTGAAGAACAGATCTTCTTTTTTTGAAACTTTCCAAACTCATAGTAAATACCACGGAAAATAATTATTCACTCAATTTAGGGGAGTTCTATAAATTAAATTTGGTAAACCACTTTGATCTTTAAAGAAAAATTGTTGATTTTGAGAGCGAAGGATCAAAATAAAAATGGCTTTTTTTCTAATATTTAATCACGACAAAAAACATAGGAAAAAAGCCATGACTGATTATATCACTCCAAATGCTAATTATGATCTATTTTCTACAGCTTCATATGCAGCTCTTGATACATATCTCAAAAACGATGCTATCGTAAAGTTTAAAACTGTCCTTGATACAGTAACATCGATGTTTAGTTCTGAGATCT
>JBGVED010000076.1:0-5383 GCA_045119835.1 Bacilli bacterium
AGTATTAGAGAGTTATGGAGTAGGATACTTAAATATTTTAGTAGAAGATAAAGTAGAGAATATAAGTATAATAAGAGTAGAATTCAATAAGACGATAAATAGTATAGCGCCATCATTTGAGTTAGAATTGGATGGAGAGGCAGTAATAAATGGAAAACCAGTATTAGAGAAACCATTAAAAGAAAAAGAATTAGAAGTAAAATTAGTAGAGGAAGAACTAGGAGAAACAGTAAGTTATAAAGTATGTGATAGAAACATCAAGTTAGGTAAAGCAAACGAGATGTATGAAAATTGCGAAGGAAAAGAAGTAGTAATAGAAAGAGCAATGGTAGGAGATAGCATAGAATATAAATTAAGCGGATTAGAGAATAAAGTATATATAGTAAAAGTAGAAGATAAATGGGGAAATAAGAGTTATAAGTATGTAAAAGTAAATACATTAGATAGCGAAGCGCCTATATTTGAAAAAGATTTCAAGATAGAGTTAGTAAATAAATTAGAAAAAGATAAGTTATTGAAGGAAGAGAGAAATGATGGAATCTTAATAGGATATAGTGAAATAAAAGAAGCAGAAGCAAACTTAAATAGATTTGTATATGGTGGAGGAGAGTTAAGCTTAGTATATACAGGTAAGTCAATAAAGGAAAACTTATTAGAAGGATATAGTTCAACTCAAAAAGTATATATAAAGATTTGTTATAATAATGAATGTAAAGCAGTAAATACAGTAGAAGTAAATATAGATAAAGAAGGATATAATATAGGAAGTAGTATAAACTTAAATGAATTATTTGAAGTAGAGAGATTTGTTGGAACAATAAAATATCAAATTGTAGATGAAGCAGGAAATGAAGGAGAAGAAAGAAGTTTCTATGTAGAGAAGAAGGATAAAGTAGAGTCAACAATTAGGACAGTATTAAGTAATTCATTAACAACATATGAATATAGAAATGAATATAATGTAACATATACAAGTGATAAGTTGGGATTAATGATAGATAAGGTAGAGTATTACCTAGTAAAAGATGGAAATGAATATTGTAAGAGCGTCATAAATGAGATGGAAGTAAGTAATATAGCGTGTGCAAATCTAGATGGATTGTATACAGTAAGATACACAATAACAGATAAGTTAGGATTTGTGTTCGATGCAACTGCAGAGGTTGAGGGAGTTGAGTTAACTACTGAGGCTATTGATACTACTGTTCCAGTAAACAAAAAAGTTAATGATAAGGGAATTGAAATTATTACTTTAAGGCTACAAAAAGTTGGTGAAGGTTATTCATTAGTTTATAACGTAGATTTAGAAAACGAGTTTGAGAAAAATTCTGTTGTCCGTGTGTACTATGGTGATGAAAGTGAATATTTTGGTTGTAAGATTGTAGATGCTCATAAAGTTCAAAGTGGAGAATGCGGAATAATTGATGCATCTAAGTTTGATGGTTCTAGAATTAGCTTTAAGACAGCTATTGTGGATAAAGCAGGAAATGTTAGTGCTGATAGTCAAGAATATACATTAGAGAAGAATGAAACTAGAAGCTTCAATATCCTAAGACCTAAATATGATCCAGATACAAAGGTTATTACAATTAGCATTGACGTTTCAAATCCTGTAGGTAATGTACAAAGATTTGAATATTATGTGGCTGGAGTTAAGAGGGAATTTAATACAATTGGAGTAAATAACAGATATAAGATTGAAATTAATGAAGAGGATTACCCTGATTTGTTTAGTGATGGTGTAATTAATTTAACAATGCAAGTAAAAGTATTTGATGAATATACAGTTAATGAAGGTACTATTGATGGTGAATTATTAGAAATAGGACAAATTGGTAAATCAAAACAAGTTAATATTGCTTTTGATACAAACGATCCTGTTGTAGCTATAAATGCAGAAACAGGAAAGATTATTAAGACTGATGATATAGTTAATAGATTTAGCTTTGATTTAATTGGTAAAGATGCAAATAATGTTAGCGTTCAAGCATTGATTCAAAGAACAACTGATGTAGCAGCACAAGAAACTATTACTAAATATAACTTCAATACTCAATATGTAAGTTGTAAGTATTGTGTTGGTGGGGTAGTAGTTGAAGGAAATGAGATATTATTACCAAAAGATGCAAGTTTGAGAACTGGTATATATCAAATTGTATTATATGTAGAAGATGAGATAGGAAATAGAAATGTAGCTACGAAGGTAATAAATATAGATAATGCAAAACCAATCTTTAATATGCTAGCTGGAAGCATTGATAATCATATACAAAGAGGAGATTATAAAGTATATGGTCAATTAATGAAGGTAAGTGTAACTGATAAAGTAACAACAAGTTCGACAGAATATTATAGTGGTATAAAGAGTTTTGTAGTAAGAAATGTAGCAACAGGTGTGGAGACTCAAATATTAGAAGAAGCATATAATAATGTATCATTTGGTGGAAAAACAGCAAACTTTAATGATGGTGAGTATGTTCTAATAGTAGAAGATAGAGCAGGAAATATAAGAGAACAAAAGATTTTGATAGATATAGAAACTAATGGAATATCACTTACAAGTGAAGAAAATATAGATATTGGAAATAGCATATTTAATAAAGAAGGATTGAAGAAGTTAAATATAGAATTATATGAAAAGATGTCTTATATAAGAGTAGAGTTCAAGATAGGAAGTCAAAGATCGTTGTTAATAGAAATGGAAGAAGGAAATTGTAGATACCTAATAGGAACAAACAAGAGTGGTGAGTGTAAAGAGGGCTATGAAGATAAGATTAAATTTGATGTAAATAGTGTAATAAAAGTAAGTGATATATTAATGTTAATAGGTGAAGATAATATAAATGAAAAAGTAACACAAATGTATATAAGAGCGGATAATATATCAGCATTACCATCAGAGGTAGAAGTAACTTTAGACTTTATAAAACCAGTAGTATCAGTAAAGAGTTCAATTAACTATAAGCAATTAGAAATATTAAAAGAGATAAAGAATGAAGCAACAGGAGTAGAAATCAAATGTGAAGATTCTTATGGAAATAAGACAATAGAATGTAGAAAATATAATGAAAAAGTAGTGACAAGTGAAAATGAAACAGATGCGTTATCACAAATTCATAAGATAATAACAGGATATATAAAGACAATAGATAAGAAATCATATTCATCATTTATAGGATTGCCAGGTGAAATGAGGATAAGCTACTATGATATAGAGAAACCAGGAGAAGTAAAAGCGATAGATGTAGAAGAAGATATGTGGTTTGGAGTAGACATTTTAAAGAAATTAGGAAAGTATGTAATAGAGTATAGATATAAAGATGCATCAGGAAATGAAGCAGATCCAGTGTATTTAGTAGTAAATGTAATAGATAGTGAAAAACCAACGATGGTAAACTATAATAATATAAAATCACTAAATAATATCAATATCGAAGGAAACGAAAAGAACAAATATACAGTAATGGCAATACAAGCAAAAGATAATTATGGATTTGATAAATTAGGAAGTATAAAAGAAAAAGAAATCTATGAATTTGTATTGTATATGGTAAAGAAGGATGGAAGCAAAGTAGAAGTAGAATTCGATGAGAGTGGAAATGGTGTAGTAGATAACAAAGTATACTTAATAAGAAGAATAGATAGAGAAGGAAAAGTAACATATGAATTTATAAGACAAGCGCAATATCAGTTGTCTTATATAGTGGAGGATTATGCACAGAATGAATTAAAGACTCCATTTAAGATAACAATAGAAGTATTCGATAAGTTAGCACCAGATATGGAAGATAGAAACACAATAGAAATAGAAGAAGGAAAATATATAGAAATAGAAGGAAAAGAATACGCAATAGAAAAAGATGATAATGGCAAGATAGTAAGAGTAGAAGGAAATAATAATGTATATGTAGTAGAAAAAGAAATATTTGAGATAGAAGGAAGAAAATATTATATAGATGAAGCAAATGGAAAAGTAAGAAGAGTATTAAATATAAATAAAGGAAAAGTATGCTTTGAGGAAGCAAGCGAATGTGAGATAGAGTTAGAGAAGATAGCATCATACGATAAAGAAGATGATGAAGCAAGAGAAGTTAAGTTATTGAAAGTAGAGTATTCAGTAGATGGAGTAAAATATACAACAACAAGAGAGTATGAAGTAGAAGAAGCGACAGAAGGATTATTCAAAGTAAAATCAATTAAGTTTAATTTAGTAGGAAGATATAAAGTAGTATTCTATAGTGAAGATAGTAAGAGCAATAGAAGAGAAGTAGAATATATAGTAGTAGTAGAAGATAGAGATGCTCCAGAATTTATAATAAATGAAGGGGTAGTAGAGAAGGAATACATAGAAGAGAAGGAATACGATGAAACATTTGCAAGTGAGATAAGAGGAAATAAATATAGTGGAAAGAATGAAGAAGAGAAGATAGCAAGCTATATAAGAGCATGGATACTTACAAATGTAAGAGTAAGACAAAACTACATAAAAGATGCAAACTTGAGTTATACGATAGAAGAAATAAGACAGTTAGCAGAATTAGAAGGAAAAGAGTACTTGAAATATGAAGTAAGATTAAAAGCAATAGATAGTAGTAATAATGTAAAAGAGATAAAGATAATATATAAAGTAATAGATACAGTAAGTCCAATAGTAGGAGAAGTCGAAATAAGTTTTGATGGAGTAAAAGTAAATGCTATAGATAGTGAATTAGTGGATACAAATGCAGATAATATATACTTTAGATTCAAAGGAGGAAGCGATGTAACAAATAAGATCCATCATGAATATAAAGTAATAGTAAACGGATTAGTACCAACAGAGTGGAGTAAATATGAAGCAGGAAATAGTGCATTTGAGGTAGCTCAACAAGTAGCACTAGGACAAACAAAGACAATCCAAATAGCATATAGAGTAGTAGATAAAGTAGGAAATGTAAGTGCAGAGAGAATAGAAGAAGCTGCTAAGAGTGCGACAATAAGAGTAGATAAGAAGGTACCAGAAATAACAGTAAGAATAGTAGACACAGAGTTAATAAATAATAGCGAAGATTATGAGAATATGTATCAAGGAAGCGGAAGACTTGCAGTTACATTTAATGATGATAAGGGAAGAGTAGAAGTATTAGGATATAGAAATAATAAGCTAATAAGAGGAGATAAAGAGAGTCAAATTGGACAAACATATGTAAATGGAGAAACAAGTGAAGTAAGCGGTTTTGGACATTACAAGTTTGTGGCGAAGGATGCAGCAGGAAATGAGACTGTAAAAGAATTTATCATAATGGCATCAGATAATGTGTATACAATGATAGATAATGCAGGATTAAGTGATGCAAGCAGTGCTGTAGAAGAAGAAAAGTCATTTGATTATGTGATACTACAA
>JBGVED010000077.1:0-1700 GCA_045119835.1 Bacilli bacterium
AAATATTACATCCCGGAATTAGAACTACTTATGGTAGATGAATCTAATGAAATAATAGGATATTGTATGTTTTCAAGATTTCATATTGAAGGGAAATATGATAATGAACTTTTAATATTAACGCCTGTAGCTGTTAAAACCAAACTACAAAGACAACACATATCAAAAGAATTAATTGAATATGGTTTTATAAAAGCAAAGCAACTTGGATATAAAGTTTGTTTGGTAGAAGGAAATCCACAAAATTATCGTTCAAGAGGTTCGTTAACAGTATAAATAAAACTATAAAACTCTGATAAACTATGATATATTAATAATAGTTTAAAGGAGTTTTTTATTATGAAATATTATTCAGCTAAAACAGTAACACAAATACTAGGAGTAACAGCACAAACATTAAGAAATTGGGATAAAGAAGGGAAACTAAAACCATCATATACAAAAAGTAATGGATATAGATATTATAGTGAGGATGATGTTCTTTCATATACAAAAGAAAGAGATAGAAAAAAAGATAAGAAACTAGTAGGTTATGTAAGAGTATCAAGTAAGAAACAAGAAGATGATTTAATAAGACAAAAAGAAAATCTAGAAAATTATCTAAAACAAACTAATCAAGAATATGAAATCATTTCAGATATTGGTTCGGGAATTAACTATAATAAACCAGGGCTAAGAAAACTAATAGAAAAGATAAATAAAAAAGAAGTAGATGAAATAGTAGTGTTGTATAAAGATAGACTGTTAAGATATGGCTTTGAACTAATAGAGTACTTTGCGTCATTAAATAATGTAAAAATAAGAGTACTAGATAAGATAAATAAAACAGAAGATGAAGAATTAGTAGAAGACTTAGTGCAAATTATCACAGTATTTTCATGCACAATACAAGGAAAAAGAAAGAGCAAAACAAAGAAAATACTAGAAGAAATAAAAGAAAAAATAGAACAAATATAGACCAATAATAGATAATATAAAACTAATATAATACTAATTGTAAACCTATAAAACTATATAAATAATAATTGAATACCAACCACAAATATGATATAATATATGTGGGCTCTAATTCAAAACGTGGGGTTTTAGTGGGGTTTCCACAAAAAAGCTACGAATAATTATGGGGTTAAAATTGTAAGGAAGCACTTATTCTGTGCTTCCTTTTTGTATGCCAAACAAAAACAAATTTGTTTTTTTAGAATATTTTTAATTTATTGTTTGATTTTTGAATATGTAATATTCTACTTCTAAATCTTTTAAAATTTGAATAACCATAACCACATCTTTTGATAACTTTTACTAAGTTGTTGAATCCTTCGGTTCTTGCATTTGTGATTCTTTTCCCACCAACTAGTAAATAAGAATTGCATATTTCTTGTTTCCATCTTACCAATGAATCAGCTACAGAATGATATTCTTCAAATGGTGAATTTTTTAGCTTTGATACAATATTGTTTATAAAATCAAACGATTGTTCATATGTATGTTTCCAATAATTACTACAAAATGCATCTTTAATAAAGTATGCCTGTCTTATTCTTTCATCAACATTAATTACCAAATTAAGAAGATCATAATAGTTCATTTCTTTTCCGAACTTTTTGAAGAAAACTTTCTTTGTTTTAAATTTCTTTTTAGACATTTCTAAAACAAAATAATATTTCTTCAAAATATAATATTCATCAGAATCTTTGCTATAT
>JBGVED010000078.1:0-2276 GCA_045119835.1 Bacilli bacterium
ACAGCCCCCTTTATCTGTGATGGCTTTGCAGATGAAGAAACTTATACAAAGTTAAAAGGTCCTAAAGTCTTATTTATTGGTAAAGAGCCTCATCACTTCACAGAAAGGCAAAGCCCAATCATTTGCAACGAAGATGACTTAGAGCCAGAGAATTTTAAAAAATGGTCTAAAAATACTTTTTTTCAAAACTTGATGTTTTATTTTTACGCTATAGATAGCTTGTATTCAACTCCCCAAAAATATACATTCAAACTATCTGATTGTAATTTAAAAACAGATGATGGTAAAACTGTAAAAAAGTTAATTAAGCGATTAAAAAAAATAGCCTTTATTAACATTAAAAAATGGGACACAAAAGATAGCACCTCTAGTGAGGATACTATAAATCAATATGCAGAAGAATACAGAGCACCATTACGTGACCAGATAAAAGCAATTGATCCCGACATTATATTTCTTTGTGGGACAGAATCGGCATTTAATAAACTTATTGATAAAAAAGAGTGGAAAAAAGGATATGCCGGTTTTAAGAATTTAAGTTGTCTTAATTGTAATAAAACTAAAAGTCAATGGTTTTACTTTTTCACACTTAAAGAAGAAAAAAAGACTCGATTGGTAATCAATTATTATCATCCAAGTTTTAATCTAAGACCAGGTTGGATCGACGTATTAGCAGTGCAAAATATATTGAGAAATGCAATTACCTACATGGAAGCTCATGAAGGTGATGAAGGTTTTAAAGATCTTCTTAAGAGATTAACCAAGCCAAAATATACAGTCTCTGATTCTAAAGATAAGAGAATATAAGGATTGTTTTAAGCATAGAGCCATAATTTTATGGCTCTTATTTTTTCGACCACCTCGAAGATTATCAATCTTGAATATCATACCTAAAAGCTTATATAGAACGCTCTTTAATCTATAACCATACTTATCTTCAGAGTTAAAAGACAACAACACCTCATCATTTTTAATAAAAGTGTGATAATTTACTATCAAAACACCTATAAAAGTGTGATTATATTATCCTAAAACAGTTATAAAAACGTGATCGTTTATAATTACTCACTTATATAGAATACAATTTTCTTTTTATATAGACCTTATAAATAAGCACTTTAACACATAAATTACTTCTGCAAAATATATTTACACAAGTCATTTTCTTATTGCTATAATTATTTAATAATTGTGTGATTTTTTTTAGGTAAAATACTATATAAAAGTGTGATGATAGACTTATGGAACGATTGGTTTTAAATAAATTGCTAGAGTGGAAGAACTCTGAATTCAGGAAGCCACTACTTCTAAAAGGCGTACGACAGGTTGGCAAAACTTGGATTTTAAAAGAGTTCGGTAAACGTTATTATAAAAACACCGCTTACTTCAACTTTGATGAGAGTCCTGAGTACAAACAATTTTTTGAAACCACCAAGGATGTTAAGCGGATCCTAGATAATCTAATCATGGCTAGCGGTCAAGATATTGAGAAGAATAATACCTTAATTATATTCGACGAGATTCAAGACTGTCCTAATGTTATCAATTCTCTAAAATATTTCTGCGAGAATGCACCAGAATACCATTTAGCTTGTGCGGGCTCTCTTCTTGGTGTTGCATTAGCTAAACCTTCATCTTTTCCTGTAGGTAAAGTTAATTTTTTACAAATAAATCCGATGTCGTTCACTGAGTTTTTAATGGCAAATAACGATTTGAACTTAGTAAATTTCATGGACTCAATTGATGAGATCACTCCAATTGCTGATGCATTTTTTAATCCTCTTTATGAGAAATTAAAGATGTACTTTGTAACAGGTGGTATGCCAGAGTCTGTGCTCATGTGGACAGAAAATAAAAAAGTCCAAAAAATACAAGAGGCTCTATCAAACATACTCCAATCTTATGAAGCTGATTTTGGTAAACATCCTAATGTAAATGAATTTCCAAAAATCACTTTGATATTTAAATCTATTCCGTCTCAACTAGCCAAAGAAAACAAAAAGTTCCTATTTAAAGTAGTAAAAGAAGGTGCTAGGGCAAGAGAATATGAGGATGCATTACAGTGGCTTGTGAATGGTCAATTAGTCCATAAGATCTACAGATGTAATAAACCAAACCTCCCTATAGCAGCCTATGACGATTTGTCAGCTTTTAAAATCTATCTTTCAGATGTAGGTCTTTTAAGACGACTTTCTCAACTTGATCCTAGCGCATTTATTGAAGGTAATAGATTATTTACAGAGTTTAAAGGAGCTTTAAGCGAAAACTATGTCTTA
>JBGVED010000079.1:0-2231 GCA_045119835.1 Bacilli bacterium
AACTAGAGAAGAGAAAGCGGCTAATTTATTATATTTTATAACTAAGAATCATTCTTTTTATGATGGAAACAAAAGAATCGCGGCATCTATATTTATTTTCTTCTTGCACAAAAACAATATGTTGTATAAGGATAATGTTAAAGTTATTGATGATGCAACACTTGTAGCAATGACAATATTAATTGCAGAAAGTAAGCCTGAAGAAAAAGAAGTCATAATTAGTTTATTAATGAGTTTTCTTAATATGAAGGAAGATGTTGTATGAAAAAGATAATTGTAAATAAAATTAAATGTAATAAGTGTGGAGATATAATAGAAAGTACACATATACATGATTTTAAATTTTGTAAGTGTGGTGCAGTAGCGGTAGATGGTGGTCATGACTATCTTAGAAGATGTGGGGATTTAGATAGTTATGAAGATTTAAGTGTAACAGAAGAAATAGAGCTAGATGAAAAACTTTAATTAACATTAATACTTATAACTAATAGAGCATTATTCACTTGGAAAGAGATGAAAGTAGATACTCATCTAATAGAAACACTACAAAAAAGACTAATAGCAGATGCACAGGTGATTACGTTAAGTTAAATATGTGTCACAGTGCGCCACACATTTGAATTCGCGACATAGTGCGTTCTATATTTGAAATGTGTGTTTCAGTGAAGCGCGAATCTATATATGTATTTTACAATTAAATATGTAGCGACAAAAATATACAATATTAGACAAATGTGATATAATATTCTTGTAATGAAACGAGGGCAGTATCAGTGCTTTCATTATAGTAGTAAATTGACTATATTGGAGGTGTGGGTAATGCTTTTTTTATTTATGATTTCTTAATTAATCACTAAAGGAAGGAGAGAGTAAAATGGGAGAAGTGGTTAGTAAAGAATTTTATGATGATATTAAACAAATAATTAATGAGTCTAGAAAGAATGTAAGGAATTATGTAAATACTACTATGCTTTTTACTTATTGGAACATTGGAAAGAAAATTGTAGAGTTCCAAGGTGGAGAAGAAAAAGCTAAATATGGAGATAGGGTAATTAGTGAGTTATCTAAACAACTTACGTATGATTTTGGAAAAGGTTATGATGTAAGAAATCTAAGACATATGAGAAAATTTTATTTAACTTTTCAAATATGGTACGCAGTGCGTACCGAATTGAGTTGGACTCACTATAGAGCTATTATTGCAATAGAAAATCCTGAAATAAGAAAGTTTTATATGGATGAAGCAATCAAAGGTAATTGGAGTTATAGGCAACTTGAAAGACAAATAAGTTCTTGTACTTATAGTAGAGTTTTAAAACATAAACAAGAAGTAGAAGTAATTAAAGGAATAGATGAAGAAAGTCAAAGTGTAAAATATGATCCTAATACAGTAATAAAAGATCCTTATATGTTAGAGTTTTTAGGATTAGATATTAATTCCAAATATCTAGAAAAAGATTTAGAGAAAGCATTAATTGATCATTTACAAAAGTTCTTATTGGAACTTGGTAGAGGATTTTGTTTTGTAGAAAGACAAAAGAGAATCAGTTTTGATGATGAGCACTATTTTATAGATTTAGTTTTCTATAATAGTATCTTGAAATGTTATGTAGTAATTGATTTAAAAACAGGGAAATTAGGATACGAACATTTAGCGCAAATTGATATGTATAGAAATTACTATGATAAGGAGATAAAAGCAATTGATGATAATCCTACGATTGGATTAGTGCTTGTTACAGAGCAAAGTAAATCTGTTGCTAAGTATTCTAGTATTTATAAAGATCAAAACATATTCATTTCTAAATATATGACTTGTATGCCTAGTGAAGAAGAGTTAGAAAAAGTTATTGATGAAGAAAGAAAATTAATCGAAGAGTATAAGGCTCTTGAAGAGATTAAATCTTAAATTTCTATAGGAGGAACCACAATGAAGAAAGCAAGATGTATTAAATGTGGATGGCAAATTGAATATGATATTCTTGATGAGAACCATACTTATGAGGAAGATGATTTGTAAACTGTGTGTATCTAGGTGAGAAAAAAATAGAGTTAGTTACATTATAGGTTTTTTATAAGAGTAGAAATTTCAAAAGGATAAAGTTTTATTGTTAGATGATAAAAAAGGTGATAAAATTTAGTATAGTTGAATAGAGGTAGAAAATATGATTGATTTTAAAGAGTGTGTTAAAAATATAAAATCCAAATACAAAAAAGAGGATATTAATACA
>JBGVED010000080.1:0-3450 GCA_045119835.1 Bacilli bacterium
AGGAGCCTGTATTGTTGGTAGCGATAACAGAATTTTATCTATAGGTTATAATGGGGCTCCAAACGGTTATGATGATGACAAATTCCCTTGGGAAAGAGTAGGAGATCCTTTAAACACTAAGTATTTATATGTAGTGCATGCCGAAAGAAACGCCATTTTAAATTATCGTGGAAATAGAAAAGATTTTGAAGGTGCTAAAATATATGTCGATTTATTCCCTTGCAATGAATGTGCAAAAGAAATAATTCAAGCAGGAGTTAAAGAAGTTATCTATTTATCGGATAAATATGCAACTACAAATGAAACTATCGCTTCTAAAAGGTTGTTTGATTCTTGTGGTGTAACATACCGACAATTACCTAAAGAATATTGCAGAAAAATAGAAATAAATTTAGAAATAAAATAATTGTATTCAGATAATGTAAAAACACTAGTTATTTTTTTGACTAGTGTTTTTTAATATCATTTCCATTAATTTCTTAACGCTGAAATTTGGTAAGTGATTTTTAGATAAAGCAATACCAATGTTTCTACTAGGTATTTTTTCTTTTAACTTTATTTCATATAATTCTTTTCTTTTTAGTTCATTAGTTATGTAATCTTTAGTTACATATCCTATTCCTAGCCCTATTTTAGCAAACTCCACTACTAGCGAATAACTAGCGATTTCAATATTAGAATTTAATGTTACTCCGTTGTTTTTTGCAAATTCATCTAAAAAGATTCTAGTGTTTGAATTATGCTTTTGTAAAATTAAAGGGTAATCATTTAATTCTGCTAATGTCATCTCTTTATTTAATAAATCTTTATAATTTTCATTAACAACAAAGCAATCAGTTATTTCCCTGCATTTAATTATTTCTATATCTTTTCCATAATCCACATTACTCAAATTTAAAATCACTATATCTAGCAACCCATTTTTTAGCATATGTATTAAATCTGAAGACAGCCTTGTATCTATTTGTATATCAATTTTGGGGTATAAACAATGAAATTGTTTTAAATATGGCATTAAAAATTGTTTTGTCAACGTTGTACTTATCCCTAATTTTATGCAGCCTGTTTCCAAATTTATTAATTCGCTGAATTTGTTTTCTGCACTAGAAATATATTCAATTGCCTGATGAATATAATTATAGAATTGTTTTCCTTCCTCTGTTAATATTACGCCTCTTTTAGTTCTTACAAAAAGTTGACCTCCAAGTTGGTACTCTAAATTTTTAATGGCTTTACTAATTGCAGGTTGGGAAATTCTTAACTCTTCTGCCGCTTTTGTTATGTTTTTATTATTAGCCACTGCATAAAATATTCTATAAAGTTCAAAATCGATATTCATAATAACCTCCAGTTATAATAAGTATAACTAACATATATTTTAATTATAATAATATAAAATATATAATACAAGTGTAAGGAGGAATAAATATGTTAATTGGAGTTTGTGGAAAGTCTGGAAGTGGTAAAAGCACATTAGCCAAGGAAATACTAAAAACATATAGCGATAAAGTAATACATTGCGATATAGATAGAATAGGCCATAATGTTTTAACTCTCGGCACTGTAAAAAAACAACTTGTATCTTGCTTTGGTAAAGGAATATTGGACAATAATACAATTAATAGAAAATCTCTTAGTAAAATTGTTTTTAATTCTACTGCTGAAATGGAAAAATTAACAGACATAACATGGAAGCAAATGCAAAAAAACATTGATGAGATTATTAAAAATAACGAAGATAAAATAATAATACTAGATTGGTTATTGCTTCCAAAATCAAAATATTTCAACGATTGTCATATAAAAATTTTATTAGATATCCCTTATGAGATCCGTAAGCAAAGAGCTATGGCAAGAGACAATATAACAGAGGAAGCCTTTGATTTAAGAGAAAAAGCAAGTTATACATACAGAAACGATTTATTTGATATAGTAATTAACAGTAATAGTAAAGAGGAATACGAAAGGATAGTGAAGTTAATATGAGCAAAGTATTGTATACAGGTAGTTTTGACCCAATTACTAAAGGTCATATGAATATAATAGAACAAGCCAATTATTTATTTGATGAGGTAATAGTTGCTGTGCTTGAAAATAGTTCTAAAAAAATGCCTTTTTTTTCTATAGATGAACGTATGCAAATTATTAAAGAACTTTATAAAGATTCTCTAAATGTGAAAGTGATAACAGGAAATGGTGCCGCAGTAGATATAGCTATCGCCAATAATTGTAAAGCAATAATAAGGGGCCTTAGAGGACTAAGTGATTACGATTATGAAGTACAACTAGCTAATATTAATAAAGATATTTCTAATGGTAAAATTAATACTATTTGCTTATTAGCAGATAATGAATATCAGTTTATCTCTTCAAGTGTTGTTAAAGAAGTTTTTTATTTAAAGAAGGATATTTCAAAATACGTTGATCCTATAGTAGAGAAAAAAATGATAGAGAAAAGAGTAGATTTAAAATGATTGTTTATCCGCTTGGTACGATATCGCCTTATTGTAAAGGATATAAAAATTGTCCTGGTTTTCTAATAAAAAGCAATAGCGAAAAATTGCTACTTGATTGTGGAAATGGTATTAGTAGATTTTTAAAAATGCCCAATGATTTAGAAAATTTAATAATCATCATTTCTCATCTTCACAAAGATCATTATGGAGATTTATCTAGTATTGCTTATGCCTCTTTTGTTTATAAAAATTTAGGGATATTAAAAAACAAAATAAAAGTTTACATTCCTAATGATTTTAAAACTGAAGATTTTAACTATCTTAGCAATTTTGGAGATGAAAATTATTTTCAATTTATAACATATGACAGCAACAGTAAATTTAGACACGGTGAAATGAGAATTTCATTTTCGTCTAATCCTCACCAGTTATTAACTCATTCCATAAAAGTATCTACAAAAAATAAGTCTCTAGTTTATTCTTCTGATACAGGATATAAAAATAATTCATTGGAGGCATTTGCAAAAGACTGTAATTTATTAATTTGTGAATCTTCTTTTTTAAAAGACCAAATCAAGAAAAGTGATAATCACCTATATGCATATGAAGCCGCCTTAATTGCAAAAAAAGCAAATGTAAAAAAGTTGGCATTAACTCATTTTTGGCCTGAAATATCCCCTGAAAACTACGTTTCAGAAGCTAAGGAAATTTTTGAAAACGTGGTAGCTTGCTATGAAACCATTTGTTTGAATATTTTATAAAAATTTATAATTTAGTTGATTATGGATAATTCTTTTTCTCACTAATTTTAAAAATCTTTTTTTACAAATAAAAACCTAGGTTTCCCTAGGTTAATTTTCAATAATGGAGCAGGTGAGGGGAATCGAACCCCCGTAGTCAGCTTGGAAGGCTGAAGTTCTACCATTGAACTACACCTGCATGTATATTTAAAGCAGTTATTTCACTCATTAAGTTGGTGACCCGTACGGGATTC
>JBGVED010000081.1:0-25560 GCA_045119835.1 Bacilli bacterium
CAAGTGTCATAATAATTTACTCCTTTATGTTTTTGTTGACCTTATTATAAAATATTCAACAAAAACATACTACCAATTCAGTGTTTCTAAATGTAAACTTCAGGTTGCGGAACTTATTTTTCATGTATTATCTTCATTCCAGCAAATTCTTATTTATCTGTCTAAATTCTAACACTAATCCCAATCTCAAACAATATAAGGAATAGCAAAATTAGCACCCTAATAAAAGTAATCGTTAAATTATTAAATTTGATTAGCACCCTTTGAAAAAAAAGGTGTTTTTAATTAGCACCCCTTTAAAATTATTCGTTACAAAGTTGCTAATCAATCGTTATATAGTTCATAAACTTTCGCTGTTCGTTGATACAATCCAGGACAAGCAAATACTCCAAAATGTAAAAAAAGAGCGAAATTTGCCCTAAAATCGCCCAAATACGCCCTGTTTTAATAAAAATGTATAAAAAAACTCCAATACCAATGGTATCAGAGTAATGCTTAAGATTTGGTGGATCCGAGGAGAGTCGAACTCCTGTCCAAATAACTTCAAATAAAGATATCTACAGTTTAGTCTTTAATTGTTTTTAATTACCTAATTAAGCTAAAGACCAACCTTTAAGTAACTAGTTTATAAAATTTTCGAGTCTGTCTTATAAACATCAACAAACCTTATTCCTTGTATATGACGTTATACACTAAAGCCAAGGAAGAACCCTAGGATAACGCGCATCTCTTCGAATACTGAAGATTAAAGTCTTAGACTAATATGCGTAAGAATAGTTATAATTGCCATTTAATTGGCGTTTGATTGTAACGCAATCACCCGACTGCAATCCTTACCCTCCACTACCTGTCGAAACCATTACGGACCCAAGTATGCACAACGTGCACATACATTATACTAATATTTATAAAATTTATTCAACATTTTTTTCTAAATGCTTATTCTTTTGTTATATCTAGGATTATTCTTTTCTATTTTTTTTATAATTTTAGTTAACTCTTCTAATTCATCCTCTTCAGGTAAATTTTTATCAAAAAATTCAACATTTCTTTTAACATAAGTTAAATTAAATAACTCGGCAATCCTTTTAGCATCTTTACCAATTCTATCTTCAAGTAAAGAATAATCATTCATTTTTTTACAACTTAAAACATCAAACCATAAAGCGCTATTTTTTAAAATCTCAACCATCGGCAATAAGCAACAATAAACGCTTACACTTTCACTACAATCAACAAAATCATTACTCTCTATTATATTACCATTTAAATACTTTAAAGCTTCTAATGATAGAAACTCTGTTAAAGCTTCATTTAAATATCTACACTTTACATTAAATGGTTTTTCTATACCGTTATCCAAAACAGGTTCCAAACAATGAATAAATTCATGTATTATAGTTTCATTTTGATACGAAACACAACTGTTAAAAAGATTTGAATTAAAATAAACTACATTAGTACCTTTTTTATCAAATTTATTAACACTTCTAAAACCTGATACATTATATGAATAATAATATTCTCTTGACAAAATAAGCAAATTATCACCAGAAACTTCAAAACCATATCTTTTAAAAAAATCTTTACAATTAGAAAATTCCAACATATCAGTAAACATTCTAGCTTGAAACACTCTCTCTAATTTTTCTTTTAATTTTAAAATGTAACTCTCGCTATTAATCAATTCTGGATTTTTAATAATTTTCTTTAATTTAAGTTTATTTTCTTCAATTATTTGTTCTTCTTTATCATTCAAATCACTTTTACTAACAAAAAAAGAACTAACCAAAGTATATATCTTGAAAATATCATCCAAAGAATCAACCTTAAAATCATCTATAACTTCAAAAGCACTCGCGGCACTAATCTTAAAATTTGCTAAATCTTGATAATTAGAAAAAAATGATTTAAGTTTATACATCTTACTTTTAACAGCTAATTTTTTTACGAGCCCTGCCAATTCTATAGCATTTTCTTCACCATTTTTAACTGCCAAAATAATAAATGCTTGATAACTAATACCTAACCTTAAAAATATCTTTTTATTAGAAAAATATGCTTTTTTCAATTTATCTACAAGATTCTCATCGACACCACTAGTATTCGCTTGCAAAAAATCTCCTTTAAAAGAAAACTTGTCAGGATTATAAAAACTTTTTTTAACACTAAAATAACCTATTCTTTTATCAATTTCATCTAATAAAGAATCAATAGATTTAGAATAACTATTGCCGCTCAAACTACTAGTGTTTTTAAAAATAAAATGCTTACAATTTTTTATAGTTTCATATATATAGGGAAATTCTTTTTCGGCTTTAAATTTATCACCATCTGCAAAAGCAAGAGAAATAGCTTTAGCAATATCTTCTTTTTTAAAATCAATGTCATCCATAAAATTATTTAAATCATTCACACTGACTCACCAACCAATCTACTTATATATCCTAAAAACATATAAAAATTATCTGGTAAATTAACACCATCAAATTCATAACTATCATTTTCAAAAGTAATTCTATAAGTAACATTTGTGCATTCCTTCTTTTTCCAACTTTCCTTTAAAGAATACAAACTTATAAGAGTATTAAAACAAGTTTTAGAATCCACATCTAAAACTTGCTTATCATTATAATTCATTAAATATACTTTATCTTTTTCAATAACAACAGTAGAAAAAATTTCTTTATCATTAGTAATAAATATACACTTCATAAAATTACCTATTCATTTCTTTAATAATAGAACGAATATTTCTATTTACAGTCTTCTCTTTTTCTACTTCTCTTTTATCATAATTTTTCTTACCCTTAGCTAAAGCTATTTCAACTTTTGCTAAACCCTTTTTTAAATAAACTTTAGTCGGAACAATTGTATACCCTTTTTCTTTAACTTTAATATCAAGT
The DNA here is from genome assembly GCA_045119835.1 of Bacilli bacterium. GTDB lineage: Bacteria > Bacillota_I > Bacilli_A > RFN20 > DUOF01 > CALVUJ01. The sequence continues at coordinate 2,907 of JBGVED010000081.1, forward strand.
TTTCTTATTTCTTGTTTATTTAAAAGAAGTTTTCTAGTTCTAGTAGGCTCTGGATTAAAAACACTTCCATTAACATAAGGAGAAATATGCATATTTATTATGAAAGCTTCCCCATTCTTTATTTGAATGTGGCTATCTTTCAAATTAACATTTCCTCCTTTTATCGACTTAATCTCACTACCTTCTAGAATAATACCTGCTTCATAGGTGGACTCTAAAAAATAATCATAACTAGCCTTTTTGTTAAAACTTATGTTTTTTATTGCCTTTTCTTCCATTTATCTTCTTCCTTTTTTTTTATTGTTTTCTGACCTCATATCATCACTTTTTTTAGGTTTATAATCAACAGGACCAAAATCAATGATAGATTCTGCTTTACTAGCGCGAACTACTCTAATCTTAAAATCATCACCTAATTTTAATACTTTATTTGATCTCTTTCCAAATGCTGCAAGTCTTTCTCTCTCATAAACATAAACATCATCTGTTAAATATTCAAACTTAACATAACCTTCTACTAAATTAGGTAATTGAACAAACATACCCTTATCTGTAAAACCAGATATTTTACCAACAAAAGTTTCTCCAATATGATCTTGCATATATTCAGCCATCTTCATTTTTGTAACATCTCTTTCAAGTTGCTCTGCTCTTCTCTCTTGAGATGATGTTGAAATACCTTTTTCACCCAAATACTCATAAATAGCATCAAAATTTAACTCATTAAATTTTTCTGGTTTAAACAAATAATCTTTAAGCAAACGATGAGCAATTAAATCAGGATATCTTCTAATTGGAGAAGTAACCTGCATATAGTAATCCAAAGCTAAAGCAAAGTGTCCTATATTGTCAGGACCATAAGTAGCTTTTGGCAAACTCCTTAAAAGTAATGAAGATAATACACTTCTTACGATAGGGTCTTCTTCATTATCTAAAATTGCCTTTACATCATTACTATGAACTCCGCTCTTCTTATTTTTAACTTTATGCCCTACACTTCTTGCTAAGTTAACAAATCTTTCAAGCTTTTCCTCATCAGGAGCATCGTGAACTCGATACATAAATGGTAAATTCATATTAGAAATTGTTGTAGCAACAAACTCATTAGTTAAAACCATTAAATCTTCAATAGCCATCTCCGCTAAACCTCTATATCTAGGTTCAATTTTAATAGGATGTCCATTTTCATCTGTAACAACCTTTGCTTCAGGAATATCTAACTCTAATTGACCATTTCTCTCTCTTCTATCTCTTAAAACTTTACTAGCTTTAATCATTGCATCTAGCATAGGAAGAAATTCCTTATTTGCTTCCATTGTTTCTTTCTTTTGTTTTTCAACTATGTTATTAACTTCATTATATGTAAATCTCTTTTTAGAGTTAATAACCCCCATCTTGATTTCTCCGCCTTCAATATTTCCTCTACTATCAACATCCATAATAAAGCTCATTGTTAATCTATCTTGATGAGGAACCAAAGAACACATTCCATTAGATAAAATTTGAGGAAGCATAGGAATTACTGAATAAATAAGGTAAATAGATGTACCTCTTTCATCAGCATCCTTATCAATCTCTCCACCTTTTTTTACATAATGAGAAACATCAGCAATATGAACACCAATTTTAAATCCACCATCTTCTCTTTCATAAACTTCAACAGCATCATCAAAATCTTTTGCATCATCACCATCAATAGTAAAAATCATATTATTTCTATAATCTTCTCTTCCTTTTAAATCCTCACTACTTAACTCTTTAGCAACTGCTTCAGCCTCTTTTACACATTCTTCACTAAAATCTACTGGAGCTTCTGCTTCAATAAGATACGCCATAATATCCACACGAGGATCGTCTTTATATCCGATAACTTTTTTTATTATTGGTCTAACACCAATTTTACTATCTTGTAATTCATAAACTATTTTATGACCATTAACTAAATTCTTACATTGTTCTGCATCTAATGGTAAATGAATATTTAACTTTTTATTTTGAGGAATAATAAAATAATCATATTTACCTGGTGCACGCTCTTTAATGCAAACTTCACCAACCAAAACATTAACATTTCTTTTTATAACTTTCTCTAAAGTTTCATCCTCTGCTAAATGAATTAAAACTTCGTCCTTAGGTAAAACAATATCATGTCTTTTCTTTTCGACCTTTATGTCTTTTTCATATTTATCTATTTTAACAAAAATATGCTCATCAAAAACACCAGTAACAACACCCTTAAAAAAGCCTTTTGTTCGTGAAAGAATAAGCTTTCCTTTATTACTTTCCATTATTTCGTAATCATTTTTTAAATCTTCAATAGCTTGCATTACCTCATCTTTTCCATAATTAGGAAAATATTTAGCAAATTCAATAGCCTCACAAGGAATATACCTTTTTCCTTCCATTAATTGAACAATCTCTTCTTTTAACATTATCTCATCACCCACTATTTATATTTTACTTGCTTTAAAGCAAGATATCAATTAAAAAATGCTATCGCTAGCATTTATTTTTTATAATATCTATCTTTTTCTCTATTTCTTCTGCTTTATTTAAATCTATAGAAGTTCCAATACCATATTTATAACACTTTTCTAAGAATACATTAACAGCATAATTATCACTATCTTCCATTGATTTCAATAAATCAAATCCTACCCTATGAAGGTTCTTATCAAACAAACACGATACAGCATATGAAACCTGACTATCTTCTGCCCCTCTCTCATATGCCTTTTTATATAACTTATGAGCCTTCTTATAATTAACTTTAACTCCTTTACCATCCATGTATAAGTCACCTAAGCAAATATAAGCCTCATCACATTCATTTTTTAAAGAACTACTATACCAATATTTAGCTTTTTTATAATCAATCTCACATAAATTACCATATTCATAGCACTTTCCTAAATAATATTGAGAATAAAAATCGCCAATTTCCGCCGAAATTCTTAATAATTCAAAAGCCTTTTGCTCGTCTTTTGCAATACCTTGACCTAAAGCACAACACATAGACAAATTATAATGGGAAACTGAATCACCTAAATTAATTCCATCGACAAACATCTCCACAGCTTTACCTGCATCTTTTTCTGTTCCTATCCCATTTAAGTAACAATACCCCAAAGCGCTATTTGCCTCAATTACACCCTCGTCTCTAGAAATATTAAAACAAATATAGGCCTCTTTCTCATCTTTTTTACAACCAATACCATTTAAATAACAAAGACCTAAATCATATAAAGCCTCACTATCTCCTTCTCCTGCAACAATCTTAAGAAGTTTAAAAGCCAAATCTTTATTTTCTTCACAACCCTGACCATATTGATAACACTTTGCCAAATAATAAGTTGATTTTATATTTCCCTTTTTAGCTGACAATTCAAAACACTCATAAGCATCCTCATAATATTTATGATCATGATAATACAAGCCAAGTCTACCAATAGCATAATCATTTCCCTGTTCAGCAGATAACTCATAATATCTAATAGCCTTATTCATATTAGCTTTACATCCCAAACCATATTCATAACAATAAGCCAAGTTATAACAAGCTTCTACATGTCCATTTTCTGCTGCATTCTTAAAATGTTTGAACGCTAATTTTTCATTTTTCTCAACACCAGTACCATTTAAATAGCATAAAGCTAATATAAACTCAGCATGCTCGTTACCAAGTTCAATTGCTTTTTTATACCAATATATAGCTTTTTCATAACTTTGAGCAACACCATTACCATTGTAATAACTTAATCCTAAATTATAAATACTAGTTTCATCATTTTGTTTTGCAGCTTCTACAAACCAATATATAGCTTTAGTAAAATCTTGATCTACACCTATTCCATTAGCATAACAAACCCCAACATTACATTGAGCATTAACCATGCCTTGTTCGGCAGACTTATAAAACCAATGAAATGCTTTCTTTAAATCATACTCCTCACATTCTGGTGTAGCATAATAAATCCCTAAATAATATTGAGATACAGAATCACCATCTAATGCCAAATCCATTATTTCTTCAATATTTTCAAAAATCATATCTACATTATTATTACTAAATTTAGCCATTCTATCATCCCTATTCTTCCTAAACTCAAAAAAATTATACTATATTAAAAAATAAAAACCAATAAATTAGCCTTTCTTTGAATCATCACACAAATAATTTATACTCTATTTCTTTATTTATACCTTCTAAAAATATTTTTTCATCATTTTTTGTTCCAACAATTCCATTATAATGAACAGGAACCACTAATTTAGGTTTAACAATATTTGTTAATACACTAGCATCCACCGCATCCATCGTATAAGTCCCTCCAATTGGAACAAACAAAATATCGCACTTAATATTTTTAACATCATCAGTTAAATCACTATCTCCTAAAATCGCATACTTGACATCATTAATTTCAATAACATATCCAACCCAGTTATTCTCTAAAGGATGAAATTTTTTATTAATGTTATAAGATGGAAAGGTGATAAACTTAATACTTTCCTCATCATAAAATTTATTTGGCTCAACAACTATAACTTTATTAGAATAATGTTTCTTAATATCATTACCAACATCCTTAGTACAAACAAAAATAGTGTCATTATTAACTATTTTTTTTATATCAGTTAAAGAATAATGATCATAATGAGAATGAGTAATAAAAATATATTTAGCATTTCCCCTATCCTCTACAATATTAAAAGGATCCACATATACATTTTCTATTCTTATTGAACTATGATAGTTAACATTTATATCCATAAAATATACCCCTTTCTTTTTTATCTTCTAAAAAGACAATTAGCAAATAAACAACCAAAAGTCAAACAAAAAGCATGAAATAAATCATGCTTTAAAATTATTTTATAAAATCTCTAATAAACGTTTTAAAATATAATTAACACTTGCTTTTCTTATATATTGCCTAGATATATTTTTAAAAACATGTTTGCAAGTATAAACCTTATCATTTATAGCAATCCCAAAACAAACAGTACCAACAGGTCTCTCTTTATCGCCGCCTTTTGGACCAGCTAGTCCAGTAGTAGACAATCCCACTTGACAATTAGCCCTATTTTTAGCGCCTATTGCCATCTCTTTAGCAACTTCTTCACTAACCACGTTATATTTATCTATAGTTTCTTTATTTACTCCAACTAGCAGCTCTTTTGCCTCATTAGAATACGTTACAAAACTCATATCTATAATATTTGAAGCCCCTGCAACATTAATAATTTTTCCTGCTAATAACCCACCCGTACAACTCTCAGATGTAGCTATCTTATAACCTTTTTCTTTTAACTTTTCATAAACTTTATTCTCTATTTTCATGTTTCTTCTCCTTATATTTATATATTTTAGACGGCCTGCAACCTACACCAGTTAAAAATTCATCAGTTTCCTCTACTTTATCAGCAATAATTCTTCTAAAAGCAGCATCTAAAAGTTCTTTGTTTTCAATAACTTCATATACACTTTGAAGCTCCTTCAAAGTAAATTTATTTCCCATCATATTAAAAACAATATCTGTATAGTTAATTTTATTTCTAAGCCTTTCAAAAGCAGACATTAAAATTACACCAATATTTTCTTTTAACAAACCCCTTTTAATTTCTCCAAATTTATAACGATCTGTTGTATGTTCTTTAAGTTTTTTTGAGATTTCAAAAGAAAAATTATCCATTTCATTAATAATGACACATTTATAACTATCTTTTTTTTCTTCTATTTTCAAATTACACCAATAACAATTATTTTTTAAATTTTCATTAATAATATTTTTAGAAACCAATCCCAAAAAGCATGGATTAATATATAAATTATCTCCATCAACTTTAGAAAAAGTATATAATTGCTCAACATAAACATCCTTTAACCCTGTACTATTTTCGATAGCTTTTAAAGATTGATAATCCAAATCTAGAGCTTCATCACATTCATATTCTGGAAAAAAATAACCATTTTCACCTTTAACAAGCAAAACACCTAGCGATTTAGTAGAATGCTTTCTATAGTTAGTGCTCAACTCTTCTAATATTCCAAATAGCACTACACTTGTTTTTATAAAACTATTCATACAACTTAAACTCCTTTATATAAGAATAAACATCTTTATGAATCTTTTTCCTAACTTCATCTTCTTCTTTATTTTTAAAATTAGCTCTAATCTCACTAGAAGACAATTTAATATTATATTCAACAAAAACAATATTTTTATTATCTTTATACATTACAAATTCCTCAAAATTCTGATTATTCCTAAGAAAAACAATAAGTTTATAATTAGCTAAAATATACTCCCATCTCTTCCAAGTATGAAATTGACTCAAATTATCAGATCCCATTATAAAATACAACTCACAATCCCCAAATTTTTCTTTAAAGTAATCTAAAGTTTGATAACTATAAAGTTTATTATTTAAAACTTCTATATCGCTAACAGATAACTTAGAATTACCTTTTATAGCATTCCTTATCATCTCATAACGATGGGTTCCTTTTGCTAAATTAGGCTTATTGTACCCATCACCGGCTGGAACGAAAATAACTTCATCAACAATTTTTTCATCAATCAATTTATTGGCAATATCTAAATGAACATTATGAATAGGATTAAAGCTACCTGCATAAATACCTAATTTCATTTTTCTTCTCTCTTATATGTAGGAACAAAAAATTTATGTCTGCTAGAATTATGCAATTTTTCTATTTTTGCTCTTACACCATCTTCAAGTTCCTCTTTATTCTTTAAATATTGTTCAATTTGCGCATACTTAACCCCTAACTTATCCTCATCGCTCATACCACTTAACCCATCACTTGGAGTTCTATACAAAACTTCCTTTGGGACATTTAAATATTCTCCTATTTTTATAACTTCAGAAACAGTAAAATCTGCTATTGTAGCAATATCATGAACATTGTCTCCACCTTTAGTAAAATATCCAACAAACAGTTCACACTTATTACTAGTACCCGCTACTAAAAAAGGTTTTCCAAGCACTTTTGACAACATAGCAGCATAATAATAAACACTTGCAGTTCTTAAACGTGGTTTCAAATTAATGTTACTATCTTTTAAAAGTTCTTCACTCACTTCCCCATACCCTTCTTTAACAGAATCAGTAAAAGCATCAAAAGCAGCTGTTAAATCTAAATTATATAACTTAACACCATAATAATCAGCAACGACATGCGCTAAATCTTTATCTTGTTTCATTGAATGACAAGGTAAAGTTAAGCCTATTACATTATCCTTTCCTAACGCTTTAACAAGTATAGCTAATACCACAGCACTGTCTTTTCCTCCAGATATTCCTAACACTGCTCCACCAAGATTATTTTTTTTATAATAATCTCTAACAAAATCTACTACCTTTTCACACTCATATTTAGCATCAAACTTCATATTCAGCACCCTCTTTTTTGATATTTTCATTTTGTTATTAACAATTTATCACAAACAAATAAATAAATCAAGAAAAAAATAAAAAAGTTGAAATTATATATTCAAAATTCCAACTCACAACAATAACCTTATATTTTTTGTCATTAAAAATGAAGCATCACGCTCATGCTAATTTACAGACTTTCACACCACAATTTACTTCTACAACTATAATTAAAATGTAATTCTTGATCCATAAAAATTTCTAGCTTCTCATCATAATTCTCATATTTTTTAATCTCTCATTCCTATAATAAAACCCTCATTCCAATTAAAGAAACAAGGGTTACTTAATCATCGATGGCAGGAGCAGAAGGAATCGAACCCTCATCAGCGGTTTTGGAGACCGTTATTCTACCGTTGAACTATGCTCCTATAAAGGATATTTCTATCCTTGATATTGTTTTGCAAGTTTGCTAACTATACTCATATCGCATTTTCCTGCATAATTAATCTTAAAATGTTTCATTATGCTAGGTATGCTTTTATCAGCTAGCCCTTCAATAATACTACTAATTTCTTCTTCATTCAACATTGCAGGTAAAAATTTTTTAATATATTGCATTTGTTCCTTTAAAGATTCAACTTTAGCTGTATTATTAACTTTTTCAAAATTGCTTATTTCATCTTCTAGTTCCTTAAGTGTCTTTTGAATCAAAGAGATTACATCAGCATCCACTAATTCCTCTCCTTTTTCCCTTTTACTAATTTCTAGAAGCATACATTTATTAATTAAAACAGAATAAATAGCTCTTGCATTTGTCTCTTTATTCTTTAATGCATCTATATTTGCTTTTTTAATATCTTGTAATAACATTACTTTTTGCTCTCCGCACTTCTAACAACATCACCAACTGTTGTAAAATTAAGCAATTCATCATTTTCAAAAGTGATACCGCATTTTTCTTCACCATCTAAAATGATTTCAACCAAATCAAGTGAATCTAATCCTAATTCCTTTAAATTAGAATCCATAGTAATCTTACTAGCATCTCCTGTTTTTGATGCAATGATACTTTTAAATTCTTCAAAATAGTTCATTTTCAACACCTCGCATAAATTATAACACCCTATTTTTATTTTGTCCATTATTGATTCAATATTATTTTTGCTACCAAATCACCATCGTGCCTAACCTTACCATCATCTATTTCAACTAAATCATAAAATTCATAATTATCTTTAATTGATACCCACTCAACCATCTTACTATGTTCTTCTTTATACCTATCAAGAATATCTTTTTCTATTGATCCATTATTTATAATAACTTTATCAATTTTTCTATCCATTATATTTTCTATAGCGGCAACATGATCTTCAACACTATATCCAAGAGTTTCTCCATCTTGCTCCATAATGTTGCAAACATAAAATATTGAAGCCTTACTATTTTTTATTGCAGCTTTTATCTCATCTATACACAAAACCGAACCAAGACTTGTATACAAACTTCCCGATGATAAAACGATTACATCAGCCAAAACAATATCCTCTAACATTTGTTTGCTACAAATAGCTCTTTTATCTACAAATAACTCGTTTATTTTTTTGTTAGAAACCCCTATTTCTTTTTCACAGCTAACAATTTCTCCATCCTCGCACCTCGCACACAATGTCAAAGAATTACTACTAGATAAATAAATTTTAGACTTTATTGATTCTTTTTCCCTAAAACAATCTATAACTTTGTTTATATCTTTATACTTCTCTAATAACGAAATAATCATTAAATTACCAAGACTCACACCTTTTATCCCATGCAAACAATCAAATCTATAATTAAAAACATCTTTAAAAACACTTTCTTTATCTATAAATTCATTAATAACTCTTCTTAAATCTCCGACAGCCACGCAATTAAATTCTTCTCTAATTATACCAGTATGTCCACCATCATCAGTTGACGAAACAATAACACTTAAATCAATATTTTCTTTTTTAAATCCTTTAATCAAATTAGAAAGGCCGTGCCCTCCACCTATAAGAACAACTTTCTTCATCATTTACTCCCCCATCATAATATATGACTGGAAATAAATAAAGTTAATTTGTATCCTTCCCTCTAATATTAATATAAATAACAACAGGGAGAACAGCTAAAACCGCTAATCCAATAACAAAAATAACATCGTTAGCTCTTATGTTATTTAATCTTTCCTTCTTTTTTAAAACATACTCATCAGACCTTACCACCACAATAGAATCATCATCAACTGCTAATGCATACAAATAATACGTTCCAACTGTATTTCTTAAAATAACCCCTTTATTACTAGAATAAATCCCTTTATACTCACTTTCATCATAATTTTTCAAGAAATCTTGATAATTAAGACCATCATCCGAACTTTTTGACCAATAATACAAACTCAAATTTTCATTTAATTGTTTTCCTTCTCCTGCTTTAGCGTTTATCACAATTCTCCTACTAGAAGTTTCAATCGAAGAAACACTATTTTCTAGACTTACAGAAACATTATTGCTTACTAACTTTAAATTGTAATCGAATGTTTTTTTATTACCCAATCCATTACTAATAGTTATATATATTTTATTATTTTCATTATATCTCAAACACTCTTTAAAAAACTCATTTTTAATTGTAATATTTTTTTTAAACTCGACAATATTTAAACAAGAATTAACCTCAACTCTAACGTACTTATCAAAACCATATTTTCCACCATAAACAGAAAAAGACAAATCGCCATCCAACTCAATAATTTTATTAGACTTTATATCTTTACCATCATATTTTACCTTTTCAACACCTAAAGAAAAATCATTTTTATCAACAACAATCATTCTTACAACTTTAGCGATTCTATCACCAATGTGTTGCCTAATTAAGTAAGTTCCTACCTTCTTTATAAAATAAACAGGCGCTCTTTTACTCTGATCCATAATAATATCATTAAAGGAAGAATCGTAAATTAGCACATTATCCAAAACAATATCAGTCCAATAATCCTTAGAAGTTTCACCATACCTCTGGTTGTCATAAACAACACTATAATAATAAAAACCATTACTATAAAAAGTATCTATCCCATCAATCATTCCTGCATATAAAATTTGACTTGAATTATGCATTTCAAGAGTAGATACAAAATGAGATGATTTTTCTTCTTCTCTAATTAAATAAAGATGATTATCACCACATTTTCTATAAATACCACTTTCTGCTTTAATAGTTTCATCACAAATAGAATAATAGTTGTACGCTTTAACTTCTAAACAACTAAAAAACCAACTTAAAATCAAAAAAGAAAATATAACAATAATTTTTTTCATTACAACGCCTTCTCTCCTGCCAAGAATTTTTTAACAAATTCAGCTAAATTTCCCTCAATTATATCCAAAATTATCTTACAAAGTTCAGAATCACTATTTTTAAACAAATCATAAAGTTCTTTAAAATTAAATTTTCCACTAAGCCTATAACCATGCATTACTTTCGAAAAATCCCTAAAAACAAAAACTTCTTTTTTGAAATCTTTAATAGAATATATATCTTGGACAGAATAAATTTTAAAATCAACAAAAGCACTACCAAAAACAAAATCCATAAATCCTCTTGATTCATCGTGTTTTAACACACTCTCAAACAAATAAGCAAAATGTTCAAGCTCTTCATCACTAAAACGAACTATAAGATCGAAAAATCCATAAGGCTGATATTTTTTTACAAGTTTTCCAAAATCAGCAAAATATTTAAATATCTTTAAAACATCACCTTCATATGCAACAAAATCAAAACCAAACTCCCCTAAAAATTTATCAATTAAATAAGGAATAGCATCTTTAAAAATTTTAGATTCAAATAAAGTTTCCACAAACAAAATAAAAGAATCCAAATCCAAACAATTAACCAATTCTGTAACAAAATCAAAAACAACAATATCATTAACATCAAAATCTTGTGTATTTTCAATAAAATTCATGACAAGATCTTTTCCTTGCATAATTTGAGACAATAAGCCAGTACTCTTCAATAAGTCAATAATTTTCAACACTGTTTTTATTTCATTTACAAAATCATCATTAGTAAGAGACATATTAATTTTAAAAGCATCAATTTCTAAAAAATCTGACAACAAACCATTTAAAGTATCAATAGATATCTCTCCAAGTTCATTTAACAAATTTTTACTATACTTTGATTCCCTTAAAGTATCAACAATAATACTTATATCATCAATATCTAAGTTATTATTAAGAATCCAATTCTCATCAACAACTCCTCCACTCATTATTAATTCTTCAAACAAACCAGATTGATCCAAAAGAATACTACTTTTCATTATCAAAGATGATTCTTTAGATATATTAGTATAACCGCCATCATAATAAATTCTAGTTAAAGAATCAAACACATAACTATTTAAAGAATCCTTTCCCCCAATAGTAGCAAAAATTGTAGAATCATAAAGTTCTATAAAATCACAATATTTAGAATATTTAGACAAAGAATCTATTTCATTACATAAAGTAGTATACTCATCATCCAAATTTTCCTCAATAGCCACATGATATATACGATTAAAACCATTCACCGGAGTAAGCAAAATACTAACTAAAAAAAGCCACTGAGCACATCCAATAACACCAGCCCAAACCCTATGACTTTTCTTTGGGTGTCTATCGTATAAAATTCGCCTTTTTCGCTTATAACTCAAATATAAATACAAAGGCATCCATAAAATTATAAAAACCATAAACAATAAAACATATGTAACAGGAGCTAAAATAACTTCTGGAAAATCCATAAACAAATCTTTTAAACTTGGGAAATATATATATATATCATTCAAAAATTCATTATGAACTATTACTTCTTCTATATAATCAACTAAAGTAAAATAAGAATTACCTCTATACTTAAGTTCAATATTCAAATCCTGTAAATTCAAATTAAAAAAATGGTTATTAAACATAGGAGCCAAAATAAAAGCAAACATAATACTAAGTAAGATATATGTTGTTCGATATAAAGCTTTTTTTATTCCTAACTTATAGCTAACTCTATAAGCAATAAATAACGTTACTAGGAAGGCAAGAAAACTTAGCCACCAAATAACCCATCTTTCCAAACTACTCATCTGCCAAACTCCTTCACACATTTATTTTAACACATAAGAAAAAAACTTCAATGAAAATAAAAAGTATTAAAATTAAAAACAGCAATAATAAAGTTATTATTTATTAAAATTATTTATTGTTATTGATATAATTAAACAGGTGATAAAAAATGAAATCCATAAATGTTTCCTCCTCTGATCAAGGACAAAGAATAGATAAATATATTAGAAAATATCTAAATAATGCACCACTTAGTTTTATATATAAATTATTCAGAAAAAAAGATATAAAAGTAAATGGAAAAAAAGTAGATATAAATTACATTATAAAAGAAAATGATTTAATTGAAATCTATATAAAAGATGATTTATTAAATAATTTTAATAAACCCAAACAAATAGAAATAGAAAAAATAAATTTAGATATAATATATGAAGACGAAAATATACTTATCATAAATAAAGATCAAAACATTCTAATCCATGAAGGTGAAGAAAACAAAAAGGCAAACACCCTAAATAACATGATACTAAACTATTTACTATCAAAAAACGAATATTCCCCGTCTAATTTATATACGCCATCTTGCGTACATAGATTAGATAGAAACACCAGCGGATTAGTTATAGCTAGTAAAAATCTTGAATCTTCAAAAATACTATTAGATGCCTTTAAAAACAAAGATAACCTAGAAAAATACTATATAGCGCTAGTAAAAGGAAAAACTAAAAATGAAGAAACAATTAACAAACGTTTACTAAAAAACGAAAAAGAAAAAATCGTAACTGTAGATAACAAAGGACTCGAAGCAATAACAAAATACAAATTAATAACATCAAACGATAATTATTCACTAATAAAAGTAAACTTATTAACAGGAAGAACACATCAAATAAGAGTGCACATGTCATCCATAAATCATCCTGTAATAAACGATGAAAAATACGGAGACTATAAAACCAATAAAGAATTCAATGAAAAATTCAACTACAAATATCAATTTTTACACTCTCACATAATAAAATTTAAAAAACTTGAAGGAAAACTAAGTTATTTAAGTAATAAAATGTTCATTGCACCACTAAAAAGCAAACAAAAAGAAATATTAAAACATTTATTTAAGGAGGAAACAATTTATGACCTATAAAAAGACCTATACAACTTGGCTAAACCACCCTTTACTAGAGGAAGAATATAAAAACGAATTAAAAAACATGAATGAACAATCAATAAAAGAATCATTTTACGGAAATCTATCATTTGGAACAGCTGGAATGAGAGGAATACTAGGAATAGGAACAAATCGCCTTAATATATATACTATAAGAAAAGCAACCCTAGGATATGCAAATTATTTAATAAAACACGTTAAAAACAGCCAAGAAAATGGAGTTGTAATAGGACACGACAACAGATATAATTCAAGAAAATTTTGCTTAGATTGCGCTTCCCTTTTATCCAGCAAAGGAATAAAAGTATATATATTCAACGACTTAAGACCAACTCCAGAAATATCATTTGCAATTAGAAAACTTAACGCAAATGGAGGAATAATAATAACTGCATCACATAACCCAAAACAATACAATGGATATAAAGTATACGATGAAACAGGCTGCCAATTAATAGATGAAAAAAATAATCTTTTAATTGAAGAAATAAATAAAATAGATGACATCTTATCTTATAAATTTGAAGCAAATAATTCTTTAATAGAAATCTTAGATGAAAAATTCGATAATATTTATTACGATGAAGTAAAAAAACTTTCTTTAAACAACCCAAATAAAAAAGATTTTAAAATAGTATATTCCCCTCAACACGGAACAGCACTAAATGGAATAAAAGAAATATTAACTTCACTTGGTTACAACCTTTATCTAGTAGAAAACCAATGTTCTTTTGACCCTGCGTTTTCTAATACTTTATCTCCCAACCCAGAAGATGAAGCAGCTTACAGTGAAGCAATAAAATTAGCCAACAAAATAGATGCTAACTTAATAATAACAACAGATCCAGATGGTGATAGAATTGGTGTTGCAGTTAAAAGCAATAACAACTACATTTTATTAAACGGGAATCAGACTGGAGCCTTAATTCTAGATTACCTTCTAACATATAAAAAACACACCAGCACTTCACTGGTAATATCCAGTATAGTAACAACATCACTTATTGAAGCTATATCAAAAAAACACAATATAACATTTAAACAAACCCTAACAGGATTCAAATATATCGGAGATACAATAACAAAACTAGAAAACACTAACGAATTCCTTTTTGCTGTAGAAGAATCTTATGGCTGTGCATTATCAAACATCGTCAGAGACAAAGATTCTTTACAAGCTGCACTAATAATAAGCGAAATGGCCTGCTTATACTCAAACAAAAATAAAACTCTAATAGACAGACTAAACGAATTATACAGCGAAAATGGCTACTACTACGATAAAGTAAACTCTTACTCATTAGACCCTCTAACAGGACAAGAAGAAATAAACAAACTAATGAACAATCTAAGAGAAAACAAACTAACAAAAATTGCAAATTATTCTATAAAAAAAATAGAAGACTACTTAAAAGATTCAACTGACTACCCAAAAAGTAATGTTTTAAGATATATCTTTGAAGACGGTTCTTTTATTGCAATCAGACCATCAGGAACTGAACCTAAATATAAAATTTACTACAGCGTTACAGAAAAAAATAAAGAACAGGCAATAAAAAAATATGAAGAATTCAAAAAACATTTAGACAATATTATAAATGAAAAAATCTCTTAACGAAGAGATTTTTTTCTTTCTTTATTTTCCAATCTAATTTCTTTAGAAATCCTTTTTTTTATTATTTTTTCTAAATACACATCGCTTTTTCTCATATTTTTATCATTCAATTCATTTTTAAAATACTTACTAACCTTATTTTTTTCTTCCTCATTCAAACAATCAAAAAGTTTATTACTAAATATTATTCTTTTTAATTCCTCATTTTCTCCATCCAAACGAATCATTTCTTTTATCTCTAAAAGTAATTGAGCCTCCACTTTCTTCCTTATAAAAAATCTTCTTTTATGATCCTCTATCCAATGAAGAAGTTCATAATCACTTAAAAAATCACAACGCCTTTTATAATAATTTAAAATCTCCTTTTTCTTTGAAGATTCTAACAATTTATTACTAATTTTACATATATTTAACATGCACTCTTTTTCATAATTATAAGCATCTTGCTCTATTAACCTACCATAATATCCATATATACCATGAAAAACACTTAATTTGCTAATAATACAAACATCATCCATCTTCATATAACTATCTATTTCACTCAAAAGAGAATTACCTATCAAAGAATCATTTTTTTCATAGCAAATATATTGCAAATGATGTCTTTTTTCATGAAAATATATCCCCAAAACACCAATATTATCTTTTTTTAATAAATAACTTTCATTAACAAAAATAGAAAAAGGATCCCATCTAAAAGTGCCTTTATCTTCTCCTTGACCAAAAATAATTTCAATACAAGGCAATCCACTTTCTTTAGAAAAAAAAGAATCAAAAGCGTACAAAGCTTTTTTCAATTCATCTTCATCTTTACAACCAACTACATTCATTAGCAATTTTTGAAAATTTTCATTATTTAAATACTGACTAACATCAAATTCTTTCATAAAAACACCTTTTATTTTATTACATGATTATTTAAATAATGGGCAACTCCACCATCTATATTTTTAAACTCAGTAACATCGTTTGCTACAATTTTGATTTCTAATGGAGCATTTTCCATTGCAACACCCCAACCACTTTTAATAAGCATATCTCTGTCGTTAAATCCATCACCAAAACATAAAGCATCCTTCATATTTAACCCCATATAATTGCAAATATGCTTTACAGCTTTCCCCTTATTAACTTTATGATAAGTAATTTCTAAAATAAGAGGATAAACCTTTAAATTCCATGTGTTTACTTGAAGGTTTGGAAATGATTGAACTATTTCAAAAATTCTAGCTTTTGATTCCATATCTTTAGCCTGCAAGATAACTGAATATGGATTAGTAGGTAAATTTTCCTCAAGTGATCCTACCACAACTTCATTCCCCTCTAATACAACAGAAACATCATCTTCTTCATTAAATCTATCAACATACATTTTATCTTCCAAATCACAAACAACAGAAGTGTACAAATTACTAATTGTATCTAAAAATTTTATCAAAATCTCCTTATCTACTCCACCAACAAAATTAGGATAATTATCATCCTTAGGACTAAACACATAAGAACCATTAAAAAGACACAAAGGCGTATTTAACTCCAATTGCTCATAAAAATGCTTACACCTAGAATAAGATCTACCCGTGACTATACACACAGGTATTCCGCTTTTATTTAGCTGTTTTAACACCTTTAAATTTTCTTCATGTATTTCATGATAATCTTTTAATATAGTTCCATCCAAATCAACAAATACAATCTTTGGTTCTATCATATTTTAACTTCCTTTCCTCATAACATTATATAGGTGATAACAATGATATATAGAATATTTATTTATTTAATAGGATTACTTTTAACATCAGTAAGTCTATCGTTTATTATAATATTATACTCATTCAACAACATAAGTTATCCTTTTTTTAAAAATATATTTATAATCTTAAAAACACCCTTACCTTACCTATTTATATTAGGTTTATTTATTTCTTTAAAATCATTACTGTATAATTTAACAAAAAACAAACATTAATATATTACTTCTTACTTTTATTTATCCTCTCATTAACATTAGGATGCGATTGAAATAATTCATCAAATTTATTTATCTCATTGCTCTCTTCATACTTAGTAATCTTTCTAAGCGCTGAAGCAAACAATTCAGGATCATTATATCCTGTCGCATACATATCAGCCTGTTGTTCATACCTTCGTTCTATCTTAACCCCAATAACTAATATAAAGCAAGCTATACAAATAGATAACAAATAAAATAATATTTGCTCAAACTCATCAAAATTCAACAAAGAAGGCATTATTGCAAATAAAATAAGCAATCCTATAATAAATATCTTACCAATCAACATTTTAATTAAATGATTATTCTTAACATGCCCTATCTCATGCGTTATTACAGTCTCTAATTCAGGTAAAGTAACATCTTCAATTAAAGAAGAAGAAACAAACAAATAATTAGTTCTAATTCCACTAATCATTGCATTAGATTCCTTGCTTCTACTAGAATCCCAAACATACAATTTATACCTTTTTATTCCATGCTTATTCATTAACTTTTCTAAACGATGTCTTAAAAGAGTGTTTTTTTCAACTTCTTTAGCCTTATAATTTAATATCGCAATTCTAGGAGAAAGCAATATCCAAAGAATAACAGCTGCAAATAAAACAATAAAACATATCAAATTTAAAATATATTCAGAAAAATCAAACAAATATACCGTTGGAATAACAAAACTAATAATTAAAAAGGGAAAATAAATAGAAAATAATCTTTTAAAATTAACCACCAAACACTCTAATTCATTCAATTTAGTTTCAAGCAATAAATTACAAGTATAACAATAACAAACTCTAGAAGCAAAAGTAGTAAGCAAAGTAAGCGGAAAAGATAAAATACACCCTAAAAAGAAATCATAATTTGATCCTCCTAGTTTATTTACAACAAATAAATAACTAAGAACAAAATAGAAAATAGCCACAATCATATTCATCTTAGATAAAACATATTCATCAAACACTCTAAGCTTATTAATTGCCCTACTAATAGACTTATCATTATCTAATATTTTTAAGGCCTTATTGCAACAATAATATGTTAAAACACAATTCATTGACGTCATAAAAAAAAGTGATAAAACAAGCATTTCACTAATAGATAAATTCCAAAACATGCCCATCACTCCTTTTTAACATTATAATAAATAGAATAAAATACTTCAACCTCGCTATCTTTTAATTTTAGAATTTCTTAACAACTCTATATTTTTTAAATACTCTTCTATTAAATTAGAAATATTTTCCTCTTCTTTCTTTAATGAAACTATAGTATTCTCTATGCCACTACCTAATTTTTCTCTCTCTTTAATAATCGCATATTCCTTCTTATAACTTTCTTGCAAAAAGTTAGCAAAATTATACAAAGCATCTATTCTCTGAGAAGGTGTATATTTTTCATCATCCTCAATATCATATTTTTCTAAAAACGATTTAGCAGTTACTCTTATTTTTTCTTTATTATCCATGTTTTCTTTATACAACCTATATATTTTATCTGTGTATTGACGTTCTTCCTTACTAAGTTTTCTTTTATAATCTTCATACTTAATAACACTTCCTTTATAAGAAACCCCCGTTATTAACATAGCATCTTCAATCAAACCTTCAAATTGTAAACAATAAATAAACTGAGTAAACTTATCTTTAAAAGCTTCAGGTTTTAATGATAAAATTGGATCACACACTATTTTATTATCTGCTAAAATGTTATCAATACTACTCTTTTTTAAATAAGAAAAAAACTCACATGCAAGTTTACTTCCTTCCATTTCTTTTTTCTTAATAGATTTAGCTATTGGCTCAATACTATGAAGAAATTCACTTATTTCGCTAACTTTTTGCTCCATACTATCCAAACGCTCTTGAGATAAATCATGTTCATTAATAATTTTATCCAAAGCATCTCTTTTTGAAATATTTTTTTCTTGTGATTGTATCTTATCATTACATAAAGAAATCTCTTTTTTCAATCCCTCAATATTTTCTTCATAAATTTCAACAATATCACTTATTCTTTTATCTATAAACGTATATAAAGATTCAATTTGAGCTTTACACTCTAAAGATAAGCTTCGCAATCCTTTATTAATTTTTCTAATTTCTATCACAGAATTATACTTACCTTCCACTTCCACAACCATATTCTTAATAATATCCATCTCTTCTAAAAATTTATAAATATCACTAAATTCAAACTGTAAAAATTCTTCAATTGAAGATAATTCATTTTTTATATCTTCTAATTCAATTTGAGTTTGTAAATCTCTGTATTCTCTATCTTCATCATTCCATCTTTTCTTCCACAAGTCTATATCACTTTCACTAGCTTCCAACCTTGTTAAAACTTCTTTTATTTCATCTTCATCTATATCTTTAATTTTAACTTTATTATGTTCTTCTAGCAAAACACTTTCTTTTCTTTCAACATCCTTAAATTGACCCTGATACATATCAAAATGATTCCTAATTTTTTGAAGAACATTGTGCCTTAATTCATCTTTATTTTTTGAAATTAAAATAGCACTTTGTAAACTCTTTTTCATTCCTTCAACTGGCACAGTCAAAAAAGTCAAATTATTTCTAAGTAAGTTTTCCATATCATCCTTAGAGACAAACATAGACAATAAATCAAAAACATCATCTAATTTTTTACCATCCAAATAGTCTTCTTTTCTTAATTGAGCAATACTTCTAAAATTAAATCCAGTTATAAGTTTTGACAAATCCATCTCAGTTCCATATTTTTTCTTAAATGCCAATGATAAACTATCACAAACATCAGCAATTTTTTCAACACTGACACTAAGAGATGATATAGACTCATTATATATTTTTGCCAATTGATATGGAGTAAAATTACCTTTAACAGAAAACACTTTCTTACTACAATTTGTTAAATTTCCAAGTTTACTACCCATTAAAAATCTCAATGTCTTATTTATAGACTCTTCGTTAAGCGTAGCAACAGAAGAAGCTTCAAAAAGAACATCTTTAAATTCCTTGTTTAATAATTTATTAATCTCAATACTAGCGCTAACAACCACTTCTTGATCCTTAATATATTTTTTAAAATCTTCTATTTGTTTATATAAATTATCTATTTTGCTAACACTTGATGCACTAAAAAAAGATGCACATTTCGAAGATATTCTTACTAATTCATCATTAGTCAATGAATACTCTGTTTTCAACAAGTATAGTATCTGCTCCAAATTATTAATCTCGCATTGCCTTATAAACAACTTTGACCTGTTAATGCAATTTGTAAAAATAGAGTCTGCTTTTTCTTTATCACACATAACTAAATATAAAGAATCCTTTATTTGCAAACTTCTTTTAAAACTATCTTCTACTTCATTAGCAATCTGCTCATTTACAACTTCATTTGTAAACATAATTTTACTAACGGTTTTATTAAAATTCCTATACAAATCCAATTCATTTTTGCTATATTTTCTTATTTCATCATAAACTAAAAACAAGCTGCCCAACAATTCAGAATCAATACTTTTATAAATTTCTAGCATATTATTAATACTAAGTTTTCCATACGTTGAAACTAAAGAACGATTAATTGCAAGTAATAAATCAACCTCTTTTTTTATATATTTAATGTCCTCTACATCTTTAAAATGATTAAAAAGATTTCTCTTTTCAGATTTACTTACACTTTCAATTCCTTTACTTTTTAAGTACCTTAAAATCAAATCATATCTAGAAACCATAACTAACACTCCTATCAACAATAAAATTATACACTATAAAAGATAGTTTTTAAAGTAATTTTTCTCCTACCACAAGAGCAAATAAAAACTGTGAACATCTTAATTCACAGCAATATTTTTTATTTGCTTATTTTTTCTATAAACTTAATAAAATTAGTTGAAGGCAATATATTATCGTTATTAGAAACTTTCTTCAAATTATCAACAAAATTATTGTAATCAGTAACATTTAATTGATCTACAATTTGTTCAACTTGAGGAATATGCCCTGCATACTCGCCAACACCAAAATATTTTTTAAATAATTCCTGATAATCTCTTTTATTTTTAAATTTATTTGTATTGAACTCTTTTGTTAAAACAATTAAGTATTCAACACATGGATTGACAAAAAATATTTCATCATCTTTTAAAGAAACCTGTCTATTTTTTAAATATCTTTTAATATCATCAATATTAGAATTAGCATCCAAATCATATAAAACCATAATTTTAGAAAAACTATAAATTTTCTTTAAAATATTGACATGAATAGGAATATTTCCATTTCCATTAGCAACTCTAACCCTAACATTATATTTTGAGGATATAAAAGATAAAATTTTATTTACAAAAATCTCATCTACCTCTCCCTCTACTACTAAATATAAATCTTCCTTTTGATAATTCATCGTATTACGACGAACATTACTTAACCTCATCATCAGAAAAATCTCCCATCATAGGATATGGTAAAGCTCCATATTTACCCTTCAAATAATTAGACATAACCATTCCTTGCTTTTCACTACTATCAACTTTAAAATCAGATAAACTATAAAAATAAGTTCCTTGTTTATCCTTATATGTAAACCAAATTTGATCCCTTCTAAACATATGCTCATCGTCTAATAATAATAAATCGTGACAAGAAGCAATTATCTGTGCCCTTGTATTACTAAAACTATTAAATAAAGCAAATATATTTCTAGTTAAAAGAGTATGCCAACTCGTATCAAGCTCATCTACAACTAAAACCATTTTCTCTCTTAAAGCCTTTAAAATATAACTCGCGTAAACTATTAATTTTTTAGTACCTATTGAATCAACTAAAATAGATGGAAAAGTAAAACTCTTACCATTTTTCTCATATGTAGATTCTAGCTTTAAATACTCTGCTACATCTTTTGGAACGTAAGAAAAAGTTCCTACATCAACATTTTTATTTATCTTCATCTTCTTTATATTAGTATCAGAATGGGTTATAAGATCCATAAAATCTTTACTATATTTAATATCATTTAGCATATCTAATGTTGGTTGAACATTATTTTCAGTATACTGAAGAATTAAAAGCTTAGAAAAGAAGTTCTTAAACTCTTCATAGTACGACATATACTTTTTAGGCAAACAAGTAACTAATAATTTATTTTTATAATGCCCTAACAAATCGATAATTTGAGTGATATCTCTACTATTTTTACCAAATCTATCTAATATCTTTTTACCATTAACAATTAACACCTCATCAGTAATTTCATTTTTCTCAGTAAAAGACAAATCATATATAAAATGATTACTCTCACTAATAAACTCTATTAAATAA
>JBGVED010000082.1:0-37896 GCA_045119835.1 Bacilli bacterium
CCAGCTTTTCCAAGTCCTCTCTTTGTTTCTTTAAGTTTGAAGAATTCTAGATGGAAGAAACGGCTTTTTACATTAAAGGCTTTTATAGCTCTTTTTCCAACTGAGCTTAATCTATTAGAAACTTTAATATTAGTGTAATAACTTACATCAGTTTTTTCGTTAACAATGTTCATAATAGGAGGTGTTATATGGCTTGCCTCTACTAGTACATTGCCATCGCTATCACAAATTCCATCATAAGTTATTATATCTCCGATTATTAATTCTTCCATGATGTATGGACCATCTTTTGGAAGGTCAGCAAAAAATTGAGATAATTCTTCATCGTTATTGATTTGATATGTATGTGATGCTCCAACTCCAATATCAGGTTTAACAATAACAGGATAGCCAACCCTTTCAATAAAAGGTTTTGCTTTAGATAAAGTTGATACCATTGTATAACGAGGAGTAGGTATTCTAGCCTTTTTATAAAATTTCTTCATTTCGGATTTACTTTTATAATTTATTATTTCATCACTATTTATACCAGTTGTGATATTGAAGTCTTTTCTAAGCTTAGCATCTAATGTTAGCCAATGTTCATTGTTTGATTCAACCCAATCTATTTTTCCATATTTGTAAGTAAAATATCCCATAGCTTTAACAAATTCATCATAATTATTCATGTCAGAAACTTTATAATATTCTGTTAAGCAAGCTTTAAGTTCAGGTTGCAATTGATCATATGGTGTAGATGAAATACCTAAAACAGTAATTCCATTTTTCTTTAATCGGTCACAAAAGTTAAAATAAGTTTTTGGAAACTCTGGTGAAATAAATACAAAATTTGTCATAAAATACACTCCTTTAATCTATGTTTTTTAGTTCTTTTAATAGTTTAACAAATTCTTTTGGTAAATATGCCATAGCTTTTTCTACGATAGAATTTGGAATTTCTTTATAATAAGCTTCAGCGATAGAGCAAGTTATATTAGCAATCGTATCGCAATCTCCTCCAAGTGACACCGCATTTCTTAAAGCGTCTTCAAAAGATGTTGATTCAAGAAAAGCAATAATTGCTGGTCTAACTGTTTCCTTAGTATCATTAGTGAATTCATAAGAATTTCGTAATAATACCAATTTTTGATCCAAATAGTAGTCATATGTGTAATCAAGATAATTTTTTAGTTCTTCCTTAGAACGATTATTTTTCATCATAAATACTGCAATTGCTACAACTTCTGCACCACTAATAGCTTCTATAGTATTGTGAGTAGGTGATATGGCTTTAGAAACTAAATCCTTTATCTCATCAAGGCTACTACTATACCATCCAATAACAGAAGCTCTCATGGCTCCAGAATTACTCCAAGATTTTTTAAATTCATAGGAATCTGATAAAATCCAATTAACATAATCTTTTCCATAAATTGTAGGTTCCTTATCTGGATATCTTTGATAATAATCTTTTAAGATATTTATCATTTCTTTGCTAGTGTGGTTGGTGTGTAACAACCAATCTATAGTAGCAAAAGTCAAAATGGTATCATCTGAGTAATTACTACGTTCAGTAAATAACTCAAAATCTTTTGTTTGCTCATTTAACTTTTCGTACTGATGGGAATAAGAACTTCCAACAATGTTTCCTATATAGAATCCATTCATTTATCTAACCCCCACGTTAAAATATTAACATAAAAATAATAATAAGTTAAGGAAATTATTTTATTAAATATTATATTTTTAATATAATTATTTAAATTTATAGATTTACAGCTATAATTCTTTGTTAATTATCTTCCTTTTCTGCTATTTCTAAAAATTCTCCGCATTTAGGAATGGCATTTTCATAGAATTCATCAAACAACTTTTCGTTGTCATTTATAAGCTCACTATAATATTTTGCTTGCATTACAGCTTGTAATTTATCCATTTTATAAACAAAAGAAGCTTCCTTTGTTTTCTTTTCTTCAAACTCCAACCATAATTCTAGCATCCAGTCTTCTTTTAAAACAGAACACATACGTTTAACGCACTTTAATTCTCCATCATATTTCTGCTTTATTTGTTCTCCGGTAGGTAAAGCGATGTCTCCAACATCTATTTCTCCTAATTCATGAATTAAAATCATCTTTAAAACTTTTTCAACATCTAATTTTAAAGAATATTTATCAATTACAGCAAGAGACATTAAAGCCATTGTAAATATGTGTTCACTAACGCTTTCTAAACGTTTTAAAGGAACTTTTCTGTTTAACCACCCAGTTCTTATTATTTCGTTTAATTTGTTTATTTCTTTAAAATAATTATATATGTTTTTCATCTTTTTAATTTCCTCCTAAAAATATACTTTTTTATTATAATAAAAAAAGATAATAAAGTTATATTATTTTAACTAAATATTATCTTTTTTAAATTAATGAATAGTTAATTTTTCTTTTCAAGTAAAGCAATTGTTTCTATATGATAAGTATGAGGGAACATGTCTACTGGTTGAATTTCTTTAATATCATACTTTTCCTTCAGTGTATTTAAGTCTCTAGCAAGTGTTGATGGATTGCAAGAAATATAAACTATTTTTTGTGGAGAAAGTTTCATTATTGATGATAAAAATTTCTCATCACAACCTTTTCTAGGAGGGTCAACAAAAACAACATCCATTTTCTCGGAAGTCTTAGCTAAATTAACCATAAAATTACTAGCGTCATCTAAAACAAAATGTGCATTTGTAATGTTGTTTAGTTTAGAATTTGCATTAGCATCTTTTATAGCATCTTTTACTATTTCTACACCTATTACTTCTTTTACTTTTTTCGAAACAATTAAACCTATAGTTCCAATACCACAATAAGCATCCATTACCCTATCATCTGGTGATAAATTAGCAAGTTCAATTGCTTTTGAATATAGAGTTGCTGTTTGTATAGGGTTTACTTGATAAAAAGATTTAGAGGATATTTTAAATCGCACCCCTAGTAATACATCTTCTATATAACCACTACCATAAAGAACAACTTCTTGTTCTCCTAGGATTACATTAGTATCTCTAGTATTTATATTTTGGACAACAGTTTTAATGTTTGGATATTCTTTAACTAAGTCTTTTACTAAATCCTTTCTTTTCGGAAAAGAATTTACGTTTGTAACTAAAACAACCATTATTTCATTAGTTGAAAAGCCTTTTTTTACTAAAACATGTCTTAGAATACCTTTTCTTTTATCTTCTTCATATGCACTTAATTTGTATTTTTTTAGCAATTCTTGAATTGTTTTTAAAATAGCATCAGCATCACTAGTTTGAATTGCACAAGAATCCATTTGTACAATTTTATGCGTTCCCTGTTTATAAAAACCATATTTTATTTTCCTTCCCTCCATACAGAAAGGTACTTGAGATTTGTTCCTGTAATTAAAAGGATTTTCCATTCCAATACAATCTTTGACTTTTATATCAAGTTTAGCAAATTTATTTATGCAATCCTGAACGTGATTGGTCTTGAATTCTAATTGCTTTTTATAGTTTAAGTGTTGAAAAACACAACCTCCACAATCTTTGGATAAAGAGCAAAAAGATTTTTGTCTAAATGGACTAGGAGAAAGCAATTTGACTAATTTACCAATTATTTGGTTATTGCTTTCATGCAAAATTTTTATTTCTCCAACTTCATCTTTTAAAATCCCATCAACAAAAATAACTTTTCCTCCGTCTTTTACGATACCTTTTCCGTCATACGTATAATCAACGCATTTGCCTGTTAATTTTTTTTCCACAAAACCACCTCATTAAACAAAAAAATCTAAGACTATCTATTTATAAATGTTTATATAAATATTATAATATAAATTAAGGTGAAGGAAGTGATAAGAATGGAAAAAAAGAAAAAAAGTAATTTTTCTATTTACCTTATATTAATTATTATTTTTGGTGTTTTCAGTTTTGCGGCAGGAACCGTGTTAACATTATACATGGAAGAAGATGGAATGTTTAATTTCAATGAGTTGACTTTTACCACCGAAGGAATTCTTCAAATGATAGAAACAGCTATGAGTTCATCTATGTTTTGGACATATACAGGCGGATGCTTTGCTGTATTCATGTTGTTAATATTTTTATCAGCAACAAGAAATTACAATAATACGCCAAAAACTCTAACAAATAAAAATTATGATGTAGACTCTGATAAAAAAGGTTCTGCAAGGTGGTTAACCGATAAAGAAATAAATAAATATTTCCCTCGTTGTGCATACGATGAGGTTGGAAAATATAAAATAAATGGTTTTGTTATTCAAACAATAGAAGCCGGATCTAGGACATTTGCCAACTATAAAGATGGCGTGCACTGCTTAATTATAGGTACTACTGGATCAGGTAAAACTATAAGATTCGTTATTCCGACAATGCAATTTTTAGCAAGAAGCGCATTAAGACCAAGTTTAGTTGTAACAGACCCTAAAGGTGAACTATATTTTAGTCAATCTAAACTATATCAAGAAAGAGGGTATGAAGTATTAACATTAAACTTAAGAGAACCTTTAAAAAGATCAAGTTGTTGGAACCCTTGCCATATCGCTTATGAAGAATATCAAGAGGGATTAAAACAAAAAGAATTAATTAAATTTCATAGTGATAATGTTGATGATTATAAAGGAAAATTAAAATTGGCAGAGAGTAAATCACAGTTTCATGAACAATGGTATGAATTTAACGGATATGCATTTGCAAATCTAAAATCAGCAATGACAGAGGCTGAAAGAAGAGAAGGGTCAATGAAATCTAAAGCCCAAGAATCTATATCTGATTTAGTTCAAACAATTTATGCAGAATCAGCTAGAAAAGCAAATGACCCTTTCTGGACAAAATCAGCTTCAAGCTTAGTTGAGGGATTATTACTTGCTATGTTAGAAGATAGCGAAGTTCCAAACTTAGGTATAACAGCAGAAAGATTTAATCTAGGAACAGTTTCTTCAACTTTATCATTAAGAGTAGATAGTTTAAAATCTTACTTTGCAATAAGAGATGTTTCATCTAATGCTAAAAGAAAGGCTCAAGGTCCTTTAGGTGCACCAACAGGAGGAACTCAAGAATCAATTATTTCTACAGCGATGGCAGACTTATCATCGTTTGCAGATCCTGACATTCAATACATAACATGTAACAATGATATAGATTTCAAAGATCTTGGAAGAAAACCAACTGTAGTATTCCTGATTATCCCAGATGAAAAAGAAAACAGACATATCTTTGCTTCATTGTTTATAACTCAAGCATACAAACAATTAGTAGAATTAGCTAGTGGTGATGAAGGGGTAAATGGCGCTTGTCCTCATCCAGTAAACTTTATAATTGATGAATTTGCAAACATGCCTGTAATTCCAGGTATGGAAAATAAAATAACTGTTGCTCGTTCAAGAGGAATATCATTCATGTTAATTATTCAAGCGTTGAGTCAATTAAGAGCAAAATATGGCCCAGATGTAGCAGAAATCATTAGATCTAACTGTAATTTGCAAGTCTTCCTTGCTACTAATGATAATGAAACAGCAGAATATTTCTCTAAAATATGTGGTGAAAAAACAATTAAAGATATTAACTCATCGGTAGGACACGATGGTAAAGTTTCAGAAAGTTATTCTTTGTCAGCAAGAGCCTTGATTACCCCAAGTGAGTTGTTAACGTTGCCAGAGGGAACATCTATTGCTAAATTGCTTAGAACACAACCTGCTCGTGTTAAACAAACTGCTTTCTGGAAGTCTAAAGCTTATTACAAAGGTGAACAAGTAATAGAAACTAAATGGAATCCAAATCTATTTGTTTTTGATAAAGATGGTTTTTATGACATTGTTGAAAGAAATAAAAGCGAAGTTGATTATTTAATAGATGAAGTTAATAAATATGATGTTAAAGACTTAATTGAAGAGAGAAAAGGAACAGACCAAGATGAAGAAGGTGACGCTACTTCAGATAATATAATGGATAATACATTAGATGAATTTATGGCAGGAGTTACAGCTAGTGAAATAGCTAGTGAAGCTACTAATGAACAAAAAGAAACAACGGATGAAAATGATGATTTCATGGATTTATTTGGTGATTTGGATGTTGGAGACGAACAAAAAACAGAAGAAAACGTAGAAGAAGAACCAATTCAAGAAACTACAGATATAGTTGATGAAAGTGTTAATGAGACATCACAAGAAGCTCCTAAAGTAGATGAAGATGATGATTTTAATTTTGATGATATAGACTTTAACTTTGATGACATTCTAAATGATTCATCTAAAGAGGATGATATAGCAGAAGTATTCGAAATAACGAATGTTGCATATAAAGAAGAAGCTGAAGCAAATGGCGTTAAAGTAGATGAAAATGAATATGGAGAAGATTTTGATTTCTTTGATGATGATTTATTAAATATGAATAATAGAGAAAATTAAAAATATAATTTATAGCAAAAATAAAAACTCTTATAACTTTATATAGGAGTTTTTTTTATTCAATACAAAAAAAGGGAATAGTAAATATTCCCCAATCAATATTAAACAAAAAAGTTCCGTTGCAGCAATACGGAACTTTTAAAATATTATTTATTTTTTATAGCAGCTTGAGCAGCAGCAAGTCTAGCTATAGGAACTCTAAATGGAGAACAAGATACATAAGTTAATCCAACTTTATGGAAGAACTCTATACTAGAAGGATCTCCACCATGCTCACCACAAACACCTAATTTGATATCTGGTCTAGTTGCTCTACCTTTTTCTACAGCAAGAGCTACTAATTTACCAGTTCCTTCTTGGTCAAATCTTTGGAAAGGATCATTTAAATAAATCTTTTTATCATAATAATCTTTCAAGAATTTACCAGCATCATCACGAGAGAAACCAAATGTCATTTGAGTTAAGTCGTTAGTACCAAATGAGAAGAATTCCGCTTCTTTTGCTATTTCATCAGCATTTACACAAGCTCTAGGTAATTCAATCATTGTTCCAACTTTATATGTCATATTTAAACCGCTATTAGCGATTAATTCATCAGCTGTAGCGACAACTAATTTCTTAACATATTCTAATTCTTTAACTTCTCCAACTAATGGAATCATTATTTCAGGAACTATATTATACCCGCATTCTTTAGTAACGTTGATAGCAGCTTCAATTACTGCTTTAGTTTGCATTACAGCGATTTCAGGATAAGAAACAGCTAATCTACAACCTCTATGACCCATCATTGGGTTGAATTCATGAAGAGAAGAAATAACTTCTTTTAATTCATTAACAGAAATTTTTAGCTCATCAGCGATGGCGATGATATCTTTTTCTTCTGTTGGTAAGAATTCATGTAAAGGTGGATCTAAGTATCTAATAGTTACTGGACTTCCTTCCATTGCTTTAAATAATCCTTCAAAGTCGCTTCTTTGCATAGGTAATAATTTTGCTAAAGCTTTTTCTCTTTGTTCAACAGTTTTAGAAACAATCATTTCTCTAACAGCTTTAATACGATCAGCTTCAAAGAACATATGTTCAGTTCTACAAAGACCAATACCTTCAGCTCCGAAATCTTTAGCTTGTTTAGCATCTCTAGGAGTATCAGCATTTGTTCTTACAGCTAATTTTTTGAATTCATTAGACCAAGTCATAATTCTCTCAAAGTTTCCGCTTATTGTAGCAGGAACTGTAGCTATTTGACCTAAATAAATATTACCAGTAGAGCCATCTAAAGAAATATAATCGCCTTCTTTAATAGTCTCGCCATTTAATGTGAAGTATTTTTCTTCTTCGTGCATTGCGATTGCTCCACATCCAGCAACACAACAAGTACCCATACCACGAGCAACAACTGCAGCGTGAGATGTCATACCACCACGAACTGTAAGAACACCTTCAGCAACGTGCATACCTTCGATATCTTCTGGTGATGTTTCAAGTCTTACAAGAACAACCTTATGACCTTTGTTTTTCCATTCAACAGCTTCTTCAGCAGTAAATACAACTTGACCACAAGCAGCACCAGGTGATGCAGGTAACGCTGTAGCAAGAGGTTTTGTATTCTTTAACACACTAGCATCAAATGTAGGGTGTAATAAGTTATCTAATTGCTTAGGTTCAATTTGAAGTAAAGCTTCTTCTTTACTAACTAAACCTTCATCATACATATCACAAGCAATTTGTAAAGCAGCTTGAGCTGTTCTTTTACCATTTCTAGTTTGTAACATATAAAGTTTATTCTTTTCAATAGTAAACTCCATATCTTGCATGTTTTTATAGTGCTTTTCTAGTTTGTTTGCTGTTTCAGTGAATTGTTTGTAAACATCAGGCATTACAGAACCAAGTTGTTCCATGTTCATAGGCGTACGAACACCAGCAACTACGTCTTCACCTTGTGCATTAATTAAGAATTCACCATAGATTTTGTTTTCTCCAGTAGATGGATTTCTTGAGAAGGCAACACCAGTAGCACAATCATTTCCCATGTTACCAAATACCATCATTTGAACGTTAACAGCAGTACCCCATTCATGAGGAATTTCGTTCATTTGACGATAGTAAATAGCTCTAGGATTATTCCAAGATCTAAATACAGCTTCAGCAGCAGTTAATAATTGTTTTTTAGGGTCTGTTGGGAAATCTTCTCCCTTTGTTTCTTTATAGTAAGCTTTGAATTTAGCTACTAATTCTTTTAAATCTTGTGCAGTCAACTCATTATCAAGTTTAACTCCTCTATCTTCTTTCATTTCATCGATAATTCTTTCAAAACTACTCTTAGGTAAGTTGATTACAACATCACTATACATTTGAATAAATCTTCTATAAGAATCGTAGGCGAATTTCTCATTACCGGTTAATTTAATCAAAGATTGAACGATATCGTCATTGATACCTAGGTTTAATACAGTATCCATCATACCAGGCATTGATACTCTAGCACCACTTCTAACAGATACTAGTAATGGATTATTAGGATCACCTAATTTTTTGCCAACACTTTTTTCAAATTTTTCTAAAGTTTCAAAAATCTCTTTTTGAATATCAGGATGTAAAGTTTCATTATCTTCATAATAACGAAGACAAGCTTCAGTTGTGATAGTGAAACCAGTAGGAACAGGAAGTCCTAAATTTGTCATTTCAGATAAACCAGCACCTTTACCTCCTAAAAGATTACGCATTGTTCCATTTCCTTCTTGGAACAAATAAACATATTTTTTGCTCATATATTTTCTCCCTTCATACCCCTTTATTATATATTTTCTTCCATTATTTAACAATAAATACAAAAAGAAAATAACCTATAAAGGTTATATTCTACTATTTTTCGAGTTTAATTTTAGATATTTATTTTTTAATTTAAATAAATTTTTAAAAGAATCTAATCTAACACACCAATTTTTGTCGTTGCTTGTTGATGGTTCATTCATTCTATAATCATCATCTAATTTTAACATATCAATAGCATTGATAATAACCAAATCAGATTTTGATTTAAACAACGATTTTATTAATAGTTCTTCGGTTTCATTTTCTTTAAATCTAAAACATGAATGAATGTATTTCTTTTTTTCTTCATCCAAACTAGAAACAAATCCTTTTAATGTCTGATTGTCGTGAGTTCCAATATAGCAAACACTATTGCTTATATGGTTCTTTGGTAGATAGGCATTAGATTTTTGACCATCAAATGCGAATTGCAACACTTTCATTCCAGGAAAATTACAATCATTTATTAATTTTTTAACTTTTCTAGTTATTATTCCTAAATCTTCTGCGATTATTTCAACGTTAGGACATTCTTTTTTTATTTGATTAAACAAATCTATCCCAGGCCCTTTTTTCCATTTTCCTTCAATTGCGGTTTCTTCTCCATTTTTTATTGTGTAAAAAGATTCAAACCCTCTGAAATGATCGATTCTAATAATCTTGCAATACTTGCTTATATGTTTTATACGCTCAACCCACCATTTGTAGTTATCTTTTTCCATTTTTTTATAGTCGTATAAAGGGTTTCCCCATAATTGACCAGCTTTACTAAAATAATCAGGAGGAACGCCAGCAACTAATTTAGGGTTATACTGTGAATCAAATAAAAATTGGTCAGAATTGGCCCAGGCATCGCTACTATCTAATGAAACATATATTGGTAAATCCCCAATCAAATCTACATTTTTCACCTTCATATAATCAGTTAACTCTTTAAATTGCTTATAAAAAACAAATTGTATAAAACGATAAAATTCAATGTCATCTTTTAATAGATTTTTATAATAGTCCATAGCTTTTTCTTTTCTTGATTTTATATCTTTTGGCCAATGAGAAAAACTACAACCATTGAAATGATCTTTAATCGCCATAAATAAGCAATAATCGTCAATCCAGTAATTATTTTCTAAAGAAAAAGCGCTTATTTCGTGTTTATACAAATGATATCCCTTTTTATACGCTTTTCTTAAAATTTTAAATTTTTCCACATAAAGTAAACTGTAATTAATCAATTTTGAGTCATCACATTTATAATTTTTTAAATCATAACTAGAAAGCAAACCAGAATCTTTTAGCTTTAATAAATCAATATAGTATGGATTTCCGGCAAAAGTTGAAAAAGATTGATAAGGAGAATTACCAAAACCAGTTGGGTTAAAAGGTAAAATTTGCCAATATGAGAAGCCGCTTTCACTTAAAAAATCTACAAATTTAAAAGCTTCTTTTCCTAGCGTTCCAATACCATATCTAGAAGGCAAAGATGAAATACTTAAAAAAACACCACTACTTCTCTTCATTTTTATCCTCCTTAATTTCACTAGCTATTTGTTTTATTTTTCTTATTCTATGATTTATACCAGATTTGCTTATTTTTATATTGTATTTATTTGAATAAATTTCTGCGATTTCTTGTAAATTTATTTCTGGATTATCAAGTCGTATTTGAGCAATTTGCTTATCTTTAGAATCTAATAAATGATGCTTGTTATTCTTAAATATTTTTTCTATCGCATCAATTTGTTCTTTTGCGGAATTAAGTGTTTTTACCTCGTTTGAAATTTCACAAATATTTAATCTGTTATTTGAATTCCAATAGTCTTTACTTATTCTTTCTTCTTCAAATTCAAGTACACCAAGCTGAGAATTAATAACTTTTAAGAAGTCAGATATTTCTTCTGATTTTTTTAAGTAAACTACAAATTTATTTCTCCTTTTTGTGATTTTAAAGTTTAGAGAAAATTTAAGTGTTAGTTTTTGTAAAAATTCAGCATGCCTAAGAGAATTGACCGAAACTTCTAAATGGTAATTTTTTGATGAAGGACTATTTATACTCCCGCTTGCTAAAAAACATCCTACTAAATATGCTCTTTTTGCATTTTCTTTTTTTAATATTTTAGATGATGGCAATGCATCAATATCTCCGTCTTTATAAATTTCTAAATCTTCAAGTATTTCTAAGGCTTTATCTCTTATTTGAGCAATATAAACATTATTTTTATTCAATTTATTTTTTTTTGATACAAGCAGTCTACAATCAATTTTATAAACAGATTGTATTATTAAAAATATTAATTTAGCAACTTTTGCACTTTCTGTTCTTACATCTACAACTAAGTTTTTATTTGACATACTTAGAGTGCCATTTATTTTTATAAGAGACGACAATAATGCTATTTGTTCTTCTTCACTATATTCATTTCTTGTTATTTCGCTTTTTATATCGGTTGAAAAAGACATTTGTATAATCTCCTTTCATGATATTTGATTTTAACATAAAATTAAAAAAAAGACTTGCAAATAGTGTAAAAAGTGAATTTATCAATTATAATTAAAATATATAGGGGTGAAATGCTATGGAAAGAATTGAAATACAAGAAATTATCGATGCATGCGAAGCAAGTGAGTCAGAGTATATAAAATTGTATAGACCATTGTTAGGATACGATGATGAAGTTAGTTTAAATAGAGGGATAGATGATTCAATGGAAGAAACATTGAACGAAATAGAAAGTAAAGTAGGAATAGCATTCCCGCCAGATTTTCTGCAAATTTATCTTTTAGCTAACGGAGGTAAATATTTTGATCTTACTCTATATTATTTAACTAATGATAAAGAGGATCAAAATGGTTTATATGCCAAAAATTTTGACGCTGAACTTAGAAAAGAGTATGGTATTCCAGAAGACGTGATTATTATTGGAGAAACAAAAGAGAATGAGTTTGTCATAGTAGGAATAGACAATGAAGGCTATTATGCATATTGTACATGGGATAAAGAAACAAAATCATTAGGAACAAGCTTTGATTATATAACAGAAATATTAGTCAATGAAATCGATTATTATACACAAGCATTTAGCGTTGAGGAAGAAGAGTAGAATTTTTATTGAAACACAATAAAAGGAAGGTACCATTTTTATGATGGTACCTTTTTATTTGAAAACAAAAAATAAAAGGTGTAAAAAATAAAAAAACCTAGATTGCTCTAGGTGAATATATAATTTTGGAGCAGATGACGGGAATCGAACCCGCATAGCAACCTTGGCAAGGTTGTGTTCTACCACTGAACTACATCTGCATTTGCTCCACTATTATATATAATATTATATTCAATTTCAAGTGTTTATTTCCATTTATTTTAATTTTTTAGAATCTAAACAAATAGAATTGTATAAATCAGTTATTATATTATCTTTGCTTTTTTGACGACTATCGAATTCTAATTGTAAAAATCCATCGCCATTTAAACTTATATTTGAACAATCAAAGTGTAAAGTAATCCTAGATGCGGTTAATAGAAGTTTATTTGTAATGTTAGTTTGTATTCTGTCAGCTTCTTCTAAACTTTCGCCTTTCTGATTTAATAAACCTATTTTATTCATGTATCTTAACGGTAAATAATCCGGAAAATAAAATGATGATATATTTTTGTTAGAAGCGATGAAAAGCGTTAATGCAGCAAGAAAACTAGGAGAAATATCTTTTTCTGTAAGAACTTCACCATTTTCACTCTTCGCTAGATGGTCTAATCCTTTATCTAATTTTCTAAGGTATCTGTCCATGTTTTTAGAAAGTGTATTATCTTGCTTTTTCTTGTTATTTTGAATGCCCATGATAAAACATTTGTTGCCTACAATATAATAATGTATTTTAGGCAATAAATATCGTTCGCCTTCATACGAAAAATAAAATTGTGTATATAAAGGAGCTTCCATAGAGGCTTTATTTTTTTGTGTAAAGTTATTTATTGAAATATTTTTTCCTTTTAAAACAAAATACCCAACTTCTTTGTTATCAAATTCGTAAGCATTAGAATAGGCATTTATCTGTCTATCTAAATACGATAAAGGGGAGTTTAAATCAGATTCATTCATATTAGAAAAGCAAGATACTAATAGATAATTTAAAAAAGTTTCGTCATTAAATTCAAAATATGCTTTATCATCAAAGTGAAATTTCCCCATTAAATTCATGAGTTGCGTAAGTTTTTCTATAAAAATATTTAAGTTATCGATTTTTAAGGTTGGGTTGTTAAGGTCGCCAGTTATGTGTTTTTCCTCAATTATATAATTAAGAGATATATAATAATCTATTTTATATTCATCGTCTAAATCAATTTTAAAAGATTCATTTGTTGATTTTTTTACAAACGATTTAAATGATTTTTCAATGTTGTTAGAAGAAAACATGCTAATCACCTAAAGAATTTAAAAATGCCTGTAAGTTCTTTAAATCAATTAAGAAAAAGTCGTAAAGTTTATAAGCATTTACTATTTTATAATTATTAAACAAATTTCTAGAAAATTTCTTTATAGGTAAAATTATTTTATATAAAGAATCATTTAAAATGTAAATTTCATCATCTATTGTAGATATTATTTCATTTATTTCAGATATAAAACCAGTTGCCATATTGATTAATGGTTCATTACTTGCAAATTCTTTTTTTGAGATAGAAACTATATCATCAATTATTGAAGATGTATTATTTATTGTATTTGATAAGATAATTAAGGAATTCATTTAATAATCACCCCTTTAGAAATGTATTCATTGCCAAGATATTTTAAAGCTTGTTCTAAAGAAAGTAAAGAAACCTCATTTGATGTGTATTCTTTTAAAATGTTTTCTAGATTGTTCCACCTATCTAAAGAAATGTTTTCATTCATAGAACATATTATAAAAGAGCAAAAAGAAGACTCTTTTATAAAGATTACTTCATCTATAGAGTAATTACTAAATATAGCTTTAATTATCTTTTCATCAATCATCTAGAGTGCCTCCTTTTGCTAAAGTTGTGATTTATGTGGTCAATTCTAGAGAAGAAACTTTTTTCATCTTTATTTTCTTCGCTGTAAGGAGAAGTTCTTTTCTTATTATTAATAATATTAGCTATTGTTTTTCCATTTTCATCAATAAGAGTTAGGATACCTTGACTAGCAGAATTTAAATTCAAACTTGTTTTTCTCAATAATTCAGCAGGTAAGTATCCTTGAATGAAAAATCTCAATATAACATTTTCTAAATGATCATAGTGGCTATAATGATCGTTTTCATCTCTTGCAACAAAGTGAATTGTAATATCTCCTTTTGGTTTAACCTTCTTTAGTATACTATAAGCTTTAAAAAGATTTGATAAATTAAAGTCAATTTTTACTTGTTTTGTGTCTCCAAGAGCATGTTTTGATACAGGAATGTATGATTTCTTGCCAGTGTTTTCATCATAAGTATAAAGAGGTTTTAAATAATCGTAGGCATCTTTTTCATAATATAAAGTATTAGAGGCGTTATTTCCATAAGGAATAATTGCGATTAAATTCTCGCTAGTAGGATTCTTAGAAGAATAAAAAATCTTTTTTCCAATATAAGAATTATCTTCTATTCTTAAGTATTGTTCATGCTTGTAATTGAAAAAGTCTTTTTTGTTTCGTTCTAATATGCTATAAGTTTCATAGTTTTCTGCAACAGGGATGCGAACATCATTTAAATCAATTAAATCCAATATGTTTACAAAAGATAAAAATTCATCTCTAAATTTATTTACATTATCTTTATATTCTTTCCCATCTAGCAAATAATGAGAAAATATTTGCCTATATCTTAAAAGGTTTGAATAACATTTTTTAAATTCAGGCGAAGAAGATATAAATTGTGAAGAAAAATGTTTAGGACCAGTCTCAAAAAGCTGAATTAAAATAGGACATAAAATTTGAGGTGGCAATTCAAATGTGCCGTATTCATCATGTAAAATATTAAGATAATATTTAGTTCGCTGCAAGGTCATATTAATGAAAAAAGCGTCTTTTTGAGTGGTGTATTGTAAGATATTCTTTCTAAAATTGTTTTGAAGTTTAGTATAATCGGCCTTTTGCATTTTATTGATAGAATACTTGTCTTTTATTAAATGATAATGCTCTATATAAGCATCAAACATTGTTCTTTCAAGAATAAATTCTTTTATGACTTCTATTGTGTTTTTGCAAAATTGCTCATTTGAAGCATATTCCATTATTTGAATAGAATTAATTGGATCAGTTAAAAAACTATTGATTATTTTACCAATCGTCTCAGTGTGTTTGCTGTAATTCTCATCGACAAAAGTAAAATTTTCTTTTATGAAGTTTTTAAGTTCATTACCATTTATTTCAATATATTCTGTTCGTTGACCATCTTTTAGAGTGAATAAAGATACAGGGGAATCAGTATTGATTATGTAATTTGAAACTTTTTCTTTGCTTTTTTTTGTAAGCGTAAAAACTTCTGTTAAAGGAATGCAAAGTTCTTTAGTGCCATCCAAACTTGTCAAGTGATAAAAGTTTTGCGAAGAGCGAATGTTTTGAGAGCTTTTAATAACTATGTTATTATCCTGTCTATCTAAGTAATTACTAGTTGATAAAAGCGCAGAATGAAATTTCTTTTCATTTTCATACAAAGATTCGGTTAAATCAATTATTTTATTAGCGATATCTGAAATATTATGAAGACCATTAAAATAACCGTAATGAACGGCTTTTTGACGAGTATAGTATATCAAAGAAGTTAAATCATCAAGTTCAGATGAGTGTAAATCACTAATGCCTATTTCAAGAATAGAATCAAGCGTGATAATATAACCAGAAATCAAATATTTTATTTGCTCACTAGAGTATTCTTTCTCCTCCGCTTCTTTTAAAACTTTCTTTAATTCCATTACTTTTTTATATAACAAATCCAAATAGTAATTATTACTCATCACATGCAACTCCCATACATTAACTATTATATATTAATAGAAATATGTTGTAAAACACTTTTTTGTAAGTGACATAAAAAAAACTACCCTTTAAATAAAGAGTAGTCGTGAATAGTCACTCTAAGGTCGCATAATGACAATTCTTACTAAACAATTCCTTATACCTAGTATATGCGACTGGTTTAGTAAAACGACACAATTCCTGTGCTCGTATTAAACGAATTCAAACAAATATATAAATATTTGGTGAGACAATAGAGTAATAACAGAAAAATATAAATTTTAAAACAGTTGAAGTAAATAAAAAAAGCACAAAAGTGCTTTGATTAAAAAATGGTGGACCCTACCAGACTCGAACTGATGACCCCTTGCACGTCAAGCAAGTGCTCTACCAACTGAGCTAAGAGTCCTTGATAAAGATTATATTTCAAATAACGATTTCAATCAATAATTATCAAATGAAAATTGATGTTTAATTGTTTTAAATATTCTGGACTTTTTAAAAAAAAATAAAAGTATATTTTAAGTAGAAAGGTAAATTTACATAGTAAATGTTTACAATGAAAAAGTTTTATTATATAATAATAACGCATTAGTGGGAGGTTTATTATGACAATAGAGAAAAATGGAGTTAAAGGAAATATTTCTATAACCATGGATGCAATTGCTTCAATTGCTGGAAATGCTGCTACAGAATGTTATGGTGTTGTTGGTATGGCGCCAAAAACAGGATTTAGAGCAGGTATAGCAGAACTATTACGTATTGAAAACTATAGCAAAGGTGTATTTGCTAGAGACACAAAAAGCGGAGTAGAAGTTGAAATGTATATTGTAGTTGCTTATGGCTTGAAAATAACAGAAGTTGTAAGTGAAGTGCAAAAGAAAGTTAAGTATGTATTAGAAAAAACACTTGATATGAAATTCAAGGCTATTAATGTGTTTGTTAATGATATAAAAAATGTATAATTTTATGGAGGAAATATAAATGAAAATAATAAATGGTCATCAATTAAAGCAAATGATCATTTCTGGGGCTAACAATCTTTATAATTGCTATCCTGAAATAGATGCTTTAAATGTATTCCCTGTTCCAGATGGAGATACAGGAACAAATATGAATTTAACAATGACTTCTGGTTCAAAGGAAGTTAAAAATATAGATACTTCTAATATTTATGAAGTAGCAAAAACTTTTTCAAGAGGATTACTTATGGGTGCTAGAGGAAACTCTGGAGTTATTTTATCTCAAATATTTAGAGGGCTTGCAATGGGGCTTGAAGGTAAAAAAGAAGCAGATTGCTATGATTTTGCTGATGCATTAATATCAGCTAAAGATGTTGCCTACAAAGCTGTTATGAAGCCTGTTGAAGGAACAATTTTAACAGTAATAAGAGAAAGCTCTGTGGCTTTAAAAAATTATGTTGATGGATTGGATAAACCTATCACAATAAAAGAATGTATGGAGTACATGCTAGATGAAGCTGTTAATTCTTTAAATAGAACACCAGAATTGCTTCCTGTATTAAAAGAAGTTGGCGTTGTAGATTCTGGAGGCGCGGGGCTAATAAAAGTTCTAGAAGGATTTGTAAGTGCGTTAAATAACAAATTTATTGAAAGAGAACAAGCAACGGTTCAACAAAACGAAACTATTGCACCATCTGTATCCGCTCAAAGTAAAATAGAAAATGAAGAATTTGGTTATTGTACAGAATTTGTAATGCAATTATCTCCAGAAAAAGAAGGTAAAAAGAATTTTGCGCCATCTAGGTTTAAAAGTGTTTTAGAAAATCATGGTAATTCTATCGTTGTTGTACAAGATGATGATATTGTTAAAGTTCATATTCATACTATGAAACCAGGAAATATTTTCAACTACGCTCAACAATTTGGTGAATTTATAACATTAAAGGTTGAAAATATGCAACTTCAACACTCTAATTTAGCAGAAAAGGATTCTACTAATAATAATGTTGGAAAAGAACAACCAGCTAGCCAAGAAAAGAAAAAATATGGAATAATTTCAGTGTCTGTTGGTGAAGGTTTAAATGAGATGTTTAAAGAACTAAGGGTAGATGAAATTGTAAGCGGAGGACAAACAATGAATCCTTCAACAGAAGATTTTGTTGACGCTATAAATAGAATAAATGCTGAGAATGTATTTATTTTGCCAAACAACTCAAATATTGTTATGGCAGCTAACCAAGCAAGTCAAGTTGTAGAAGGCGTTAACTGTAAAGTTATACCAACAAAAACTATTCCTCAAGGAATGGTTGCGTGTATGATGTTTAACCCTTATGGTGAAGTTGAAGAAAATTTTGAACAAATGAGTGAAGCTATTGAGGGCATTAAAACAGGGCAAGTTACGTTTGCTATAAAAGATACAAATATAAATGGAGTAGAAATTAAAGAAAATCACTTTATGGGATTGAATGGTAAAAACATCGTTACTTGTAAAGAAGATAAAGTGGATGCAACTATTACACTTCTAGAAACTATGATTGATGAAGATAGTGAAATAGTTACTTTGATTGCTGGCGAAGATGCTAAAGAACATGAAACTCAAAAAATTGTAGAGTATCTTAATGAAAAATATCCTGTAGAAGTTGATGTTAAAATAGGTATGCAACCAGTATATAGTTATATAATTGGAGTTGAATAAAAGGGAGGATATCCCTTTTTTTGTTAAAGGAGGGATAAAATGATTTCTGAAATTAAATTAACAGCACGAAGATTAAAACTTTTAAACGAATTAGGTGTTAATGATTTAAATCAACTAATCAATTACTATCCAAAAAAATATGAAGATTTAAGTGGAAGTAAAATAACTAAAAACTTAGATGGAGAAAAAGTTGTTTGCTGTGGGAAAATATATAGCGAAATAAAAACTCAAAAAATTAGAAATAACTTGTCTAAATTACAATTTTTAATGGATATAGATGATGAGTTATATACAATTACAATCTTCAATAGAGACTACTTATCAAAAATTCTATATATCAATAAGAAAATCAAAGTTGTAGGAAAACTTGATTATTATAGAAAAACTATTCTAGCATCAAATATTTATACTGAATTAGATGATGTTGTTTTAACCTTCTATAAACTAACGGAAGGGTTAAAAGATAATGAGTTAAGAAGTCTAATAAAAGAAGGGATAGACTATCACAAAAATAACAATCATGTTTTAGACAAATTGCCAAGTAGTTTAATGGAAAAGTACAAATTAGATAACAAAATAAAATCGCTAGAACTAGTTCATTTTCCTCTTTCTTTAAAAGATGTTACTAGAGGGTACAGACACCTAAAATATGAAGAATTGTTGGAGTTTGTTATAACTTTAGAATTAAATAAAAGAATGGTTAAAAATTCTAGTAGTGACAAAGGGAAAAATATAGAT
Organism: Bacilli bacterium; assembly: GCA_045119835.1. Classification (GTDB taxonomy): domain Bacteria; phylum Bacillota_I; class Bacilli_A; order RFN20; family DUOF01; genus CALVUJ01. Next base: position 19,581 of record JBGVED010000082.1, read on the forward strand.
ATAGATAAAATAGAAACATTCATAAGTAATTTGCCATATACTTTAAGCAATGCTCAAAAAAATTGTGTAAAAGAAATTTTAGGTGATATGAAAAACCCTTCAATAATGTATAGGATAATACAAGGGGATGTAGGCAGCGGAAAAACTTTAGTAGCTATAATAGCCTTAGTGGCATGTTCTCTTTGTAATGAGCAAAGTGCTTTTATGGCCCCAACAGATTTATTAGCAAGACAACATTACCAAAATATAGTTAAACTATTACAGGGAACAAATATAACTGTAGAGTTATTGGTTAGTGACTTGCCGCTATCTAGAAAAAAAGAAATAAAAGAAAAATTAAAAAATGGTGAAATAGACATTGTGGTAGGAACACATGCGCTTATTCAAAAAGATGTAGAGTTTAGCAAAATGGGCTTAGCTATTGTAGATGAACAACATAGATTTGGCGTAAAGCAAAGGCAATGTTTAAGAACTAAAGGAGAAAAGGTGGATCTTTTACTAATGAGTGCAACACCAATTCCTAGAACTTTAGCTCATACTATTTATGGAGAGTTAGATATATCTACCATAGATGAATTTCCTATGGGAAAAAGAGAAGTGAAAACAATATTTGTAGAAAGTAAAAAAGAAGATAAGATGATAAACGATATAAAATTCATCATCAGCCAAGGAAAAAAAGCCTATGTTGTTTGTCCGCTTATCGAAGGGATAGGAAACAAGAAAAGTGTCTTATCTACATTTGAGCAATATAAAAAAATATTTGGAGAAGAAAACGTAGGATATTTGCATGGCAAAATGGATGATGAGGAGAAAATTAGAATTTTAGAAAATTTCAATAAAGGTAACATAAATATTTTAGTGTCTACAACAGTAATAGAAGTTGGCATTGATGTCAAAGAAGCAAGTGCTATTGTAATTTATGGAGCAAACAATTTTGGCCTTGCACAACTCCATCAATTAAGAGGAAGAGTTGGTAGAAATGGAGAAGTCGGTTATTGTTATCTTTTAAGTGACAATGAAGAAGATGACAGCATTGAAAGACTCAAGTTTATGTGTAGCTGTAGTGATGGGTTTGAAATAAGCAGGTATGATATGAAAAAAAGAGGTGTTGGGGATATTATTGGAACAAAACAAAGTGGTGTTAGTGATCTTAAAATAGCAAATATTATAGATGATTATCATATACTTGAAGTAGCAAGAAAAGATTGCAAATTCATTTTTTCTAATTTAAATAAATTAGAATTTAAAGAATATGTCGATTATGTTAGTAGTAAACTAAATGAAAATATGGAAGTTATAGGTTAATTTTGATAAAATAAGAACGAGGTGTTGAGAATGATAAAAATAGCAGTAGATGCAATGGGATCAGATAATGGTTCACCAATTGTAGTAGAAGCAATAAAAAATTTTTTAAATGATTATAAAGATGTAGAATTTACAGTATATGGAAAAGAAGAAGAGTTAGCATCATTGCAAGGATTAGCTAAAATCGTAGATTGCAGAGAAGTGATGGGAATGGAAGATGGGGCCCTTCAAATTATGAGAAGAAAAGAAACAAGTATGATTAAAGCTATTGAAGGTGCTAAAAATGAAGATTTAGATGGTGTTGTTAGCGCTGGTTCAACAGGGGCGTTTCTAACAGCCTCTACAATTTATTTGAAATTAATAGAAGGAATTCAAAGAGCGGCTTTAGTTTCTCCATTTCCAACCCTTGGAGAAAAAAGTGTAATAATACTAGATATAGGAGCGAATAACGAAAATACCCCTGAGCATTTAGTAGAATTTGCTAAAATGGGGAAAATATTCTCAAAGGTGTATAATGATGTACAATTGCCAAGAGTATATTTGCTATCAAATGGAGCAGAAGAGAAGAAGGGATCTCCAGTAGTAAAACAAGCTCATCAGTTGCTAAAAAATAGTGATTTTGAAGGGTTTAAAGGAAATATAGAGGCTAGATATGTTTTAAGTGGAGAAGCAGATGTTGTTGTTTGTAATGGCTTTGATGGAAATGTTTTCTTAAAAGGAACAGAAGGCACTGCTAAAATGATGACAACGTTATTAAAAGATGCGTTTAAGAAAAATATATTTACAAAAATAGGATATTTATTTGCTAAGTCAGGTATTAAAGAGATGAAAAGCAAAATGGATTATAAAAGTTATGGTGGAGCAATGTTATTAGGTGTTAATAAAGTTGTAGTAAAAGGACATGGGTCAAGTGATGCAAGATCGTTCTATCACGCAATTAGAGTAACATATGAATTAATCAAAAAAGATATGATAAATAAAATCAAAGAGGAGTTAAAATAAAATGATAGAATTATTGGAAAAATTTAAAATAAACCCTAGGAATAAACCGATATATATAACAGCACTTACTCACCCCTCTTACATAAATGAACATGAACAAAATTACGGAGATTTAGAAAGACTTGAATTTATGGGGGATGCAGTTTTACAACTATTTGTTTCTCATCTTATATTTAAGGAATACCCAACTTTAAAAGAAGGGGAAATGTCTCTTATTCGTTCTCGCCTTGTTAGAAGTGATTCTTTGTGTAATTTGGCAAAAGAATTGCATATTGGTGACTATTTAATTTTAGGCCATGGCGAAGAAAAAAGTGGAGGAAGAGAAAGAAAAAATATTCTTGCAGATGCTTTTGAATCTTTTATGGCAGCAATATATTTAGATCAAGGATATGAAAAATCATACGAAGTAGTTAAAAGTATATTTTTACCACTTGTAAAAGAAATTAAGATAGATGATTTACTAGATTACAAAACAAAACTTCAAGAGATTATTCAAGCAGATAAAAGAAAAACAGTGGAGTATAGAGAGGTTTCAAGAAGTGGAACTGCTAATGATCCAACATATGTTTTTGAAGTTGTTTTAGATGGAGATATAGTTCTTGCACAAGGAACAGGCAAATCAAAAAAAGCAGCACAACAAGATGCAGCGAAGAATGCGCTTGAAAAATGTGCTTTATAATGAGGTGAAACAATGGGCTTTTTTGGAAAATTAAAGGAAAAAATATTTGGTAAAACAAATAAGCAAAGCGAAAAATATGTTGCTGCACTTGATAAATCTAGAAGTAATTTTGCAGACAAACTTAATGCTTTAGCAGCTAGATATCGTAGCATTGATGAAGATTATTTTGATGAACTTGAAGAAATATTAATTGAGGCCGATATCGGTGTTAAGATTGTAATGGAAATAATAGAGGAAACTAAAAAAGAAGTCCGTCTTTCTAAAATTTCTAATCCCAAAGAAATTAATGAAACTTTAGTGGATAAAATGTTTGTTTATTACGCTAAAGGTGGGGAAGACATGGATAATGAAATTAAATATAATGAAGATGGATTAACTGTTATTTTAGTTGTTGGGGTTAATGGTGTAGGAAAAACAACAAGCATTGCTAAGTTAGCTAATAAGATGAAAAAAGAAGGAAAAAAAGTTATGTTGGTAGCCGGAGATACTTTCAGAGCAGGAGCTGTTGAACAACTTGAAGTTTGGGCTAATAGATTGGATTTACCTATCGTAAAAGGTAATGAAAAAGAAGATCCATCTAGCGTTTATTATAAAGGTGTAGAAGAAGCAAAGAAACAAAATGTGGATGTTGTTATTTGTGATTCGGCAGGAAGGCTTCAAACTAAAGTTAATTTAATGAACGAACTTGCTAAAATGAGAAAAGTTTTAGGAAAAGAAGTAGAAGGTGCACCACATGAAGTAATGCTAGTTATAGATGCAACAACAGGTCAAAACGGAGTTTTACAAGCTTCTAGTTTTGCTTCAGCTACAGGAGTTGATTCAATAATATTAACAAAGATGGATGGAACTAGTAAAGGTGGAATTATTCTTTCAATAAGAGAAGAACTTGGAATACCTGTTAAATTCGTTGGTTATGGTGAAACAGTAGATGATTTGATGGAATTTGATTTAGAAAATTATATATACGGACTTTGTTCAACATTGGAGGAATAAATATGAGATTAGATGTTGGAAGATTAATAATAGTCATTATTGGATTTTGGGTAGCACAATTATTAATAGGAACTTTTTTAACTGCTGTTGGATTTCCAATAGGTAGTTTATCTTTTGAAATAATGTACAATTTGCTACTTGCTTTTGTTGCCGTTTTAATATATTATCCATCAGAATATAGAAAATATGCATTCAAAAATCCGGATTTTTATAGAGACGTAGCAATATTCTTTTTAATATTTTTATTGCTTTCATTAGCAGGTATTTAACTTATGGAATTAGAAAAGACTAAAAGAGTTAATGATTTAATTGATTTATATGGAATCCTTTTAACAGAAAATCAGTTAAATATTTTAGAACTATATTATATGGAAGATTTATCTTTAAAAGAGATTGCAGATGAATTAAATATTTCAAGAAATGCTGTTCATGATTCATTGAAAAGAAGTTTAATTATTTTAGAGGAATATGAAGATAAATTAAAACTATTAGAGAAAGATATAATCAAAAATGAACTTTTAGAAAAATATGAAGAATTGAACAAAGAAGAAATAAAAAAATATATAGATAAATTGTAGGAGGTAAATATATGGCGTTTGAATTACTAGGAGATAAGTTACAAGCAATTGTAAAAAAAGTAAAAGGACAAGCAAAATTAACAGAGCAAAACATGGAAGAGATGATAAAGGAAATTAGAGTTTCTTTATTAGAAGCCGATGTTAATTATAAAGTAGTAAAGGAATTTACAAATAATGTAAAAGAACAAGCTTTAGGACAAAATGTCTTATCTACACTTTCTCCAGGACAAATGATTTTAAAAATTATCAAAGAAGAATTAGTTAAACTATTAGGTGAAGAAAATGATGCTTTAAATATAAGTGGGCTAACTTGTATTATGATGGTGGGGTTACAAGGTAGTGGTAAAACTACAACAAGTGCTAAAATCGCAAACTTGTTAAAAAAGAAACAAAATAAAAAACCTTTATTAATAGGTTTGGATGTTTATAGGCCTGCAGCAATTGATCAACTTATAACTTTAGGTAAAAACATAAATGTAGAAGTTTTTTATGATAAAGAAAGTAAAAATGTTGTAGATATAGCAAGTAGAGCATTAGCATATGCTAGAGAAAAAGGCCATGATTTATTAATATTTGATACAGCAGGACGTTTGCATATTGATGAAGAGTTGATGCAAGAATTAAAAGACGTTTCTGTTGCTATAAAACCGCGTGAAGTATTACTAGTAGTTGATGCAATGAGTGGACAAGATAGTGTTAACGTGGCAAAAGAATTCAATGACAAACTTAGAATTACTGGGTTAGTTATGTCAAAATTAGATGGAGATGCAAGAGGTGGTGCGGCACTATCTATAAAACACTTAACTGGTATTCCTATTAAGTTTTCAGGAATAGGAGAAAAAATAGAAGATATTGAAATCTTCTATCCTGAAAGAATGGCCGAAAGAATTTTAGGGATGGGCGACGTTTTAACGTTAATAGAAAAAGCAGAAGAAGCAATTGATGAAAAAGAAGCTAAAAAGACTGTTAATAAAATGATGAATGGAACATTTACTCTAGATGATATGCTAACACAAATGGAACAATTAAATAAATTAGGTTCAATGAAGGGGATAATGAGGTTCATTCCTGGAATGCCAAAAATTAGTGACGAACAAATGGAACAAGCTAATCAACAATTAAAGAAAACAAAAGCAGTTATCTCTAGTATGACAATGGAAGAAAGAACGCATCCAGAAATACTAAAGGCAAGCAGAAAAATAAGAATAGCAAAAGGAAGCGGAATGCAAGCAAGTGACGTTAATAGAGTTATTAATCAACACGAAAAAATGAAAGAAATGATGAAACAAATGAAAGGTATGATGAAAAACGGAAAAAATCCGTTTGGAGCAAATTAAAAAAGATCTCGTAATAAGCGAGATCTTTTAGTTTGCTTTCTTTTTATAATAGGTTTTATTTTTGAAGTTTTCCATATAGTCGCATTCAGGGAATCTAGAGCATCCCAAGAAACTTCCATATTTACTTTTTCTTACAACTAATTTTCCTTCTTTACATTTAGGACAATCTTTAGCTTTTTCGCTAATGGTTACTTCTTTAGGTTTAATATAGTCACAATTAGGTCTGTCTTCACAACAAATAAATTCACCATATTTACCTTGTCTTTTAACTAAATCCTTTCCACATTTTGGGCAAGTTTCTCCAACCTTTATAATTTCAGGTCCACCCATATGTGCATAGGCGTAATCAACCTTACTTTTAAAAGGTTCATAGAAATTTTCTAAAGCTTCAATTTTAGCTTTTTCTCCCTCTGCAATAGAGTCCAAATCCTTTTCCATATTAGCAGTGTATTCAACATTAATTATATCATTGAAATATTCATCAAGTTTACTATCTGCATTATAGCCATTTAATGTTGGTGATATATAATTTTTTTCCTCAGATATGTAAGAGCTTTTCTTTAATGATTCTATTGTAGAAGCATAAGTAGAAGGTCTTCCAATTCCTAACTCTTCCATAGCTTTAATAAGCGTTCCTTCACTATACTTAAAAGGAGGCTTAGTTTTATGCTCTTTAACTTCAATTTTTTTAACATTATATGACTCATTAACTATGAATTGAGGCAATTGAATATAAGAATCTTTTTCATACTCTGAGTACACTTTTTTGTAACCCTCAAATTTTACTACACTACCTTTAGTTAAGAATAAATTGTTTTCTTTTTCTAAAACAACTTTAGTGGTGTCTAACTCTGCATTTTTCATTATTGAAGAAACTGCTCTACACCAAATTAGTTTATACAACTTATATTCATCTTTATCCAAGAAGTCTTTGATAGTTTCTGGAACTAAATCAACTCTAGTGGGTCTAATGGCTTCATGTGCATCCTGAACTTTAGCATCTTCTTTTTGAGTTCTAGCATATCCAACATATTCTTCACCATAAGCATTTTTTATATAATCTTTAGTAGAGAACACAAAACTGTCACTAACTCTAATTGAGTCTGTTCTCATATATGTTATAAGACCTGTAGTTTCTTCACCGATGTTAATGCCTTCATATAATTTTTGGGCAATTTTATTTGTTTTAGAAGCAGAAAATTTAAATTGAGAAAAAGCTTCTTGTTGTAGTGAAGATGTTGTAAAAGGTGATTTAGCATATCTAGCAACTACTTCACTAGTTACATCTTTTACAATCAATGATTTTCCTATCTTACTTACAATTTCTTTAACGTCATTTTCATTTTCTACTCTTATAGGCTGCAATGAATCATCTACAAGTTCAAAATCATAATCTTTTCCGTTTACTATTTTTCCGCTTATACCATAACTGGTTTCTTCTACAAAAGAATCTATTTCTCGTTGTCTTTCAATTATTAATTTTAAGGCGACAGATTGAACGCGTCCAGCAGATCTAGTGTATATTTTCTTTTGCAATAATCCAGATAATTCAAATCCAATTATTCTATCTAAAATTCTTCTTGTTTCTTGAGATGACACTAAATTCATATCAATTGTTCTAGCATTATTCAAGGCTTCTTTTACAGATTTTTTTGTTATTTCATGAAATTCCAATCTTTTTGTATTATTTATATCAAGGTTTAAAACATCAGCCAAATGCCAAGCAATTGCTTCTCCTTCTCTATCTGGGTCGGTTGCTAAATAAACTTCATCAGCCTTACTGACGGCATTTTTTAAAGCACCGATAATAGATTTTTTGTGGGGATCTATTACATAATCTGGTTCAAAATTATTTTTTATATTAACGCCCAAAGAGCCTTCTCCATTAAATGATAAGTCTCTTATGTGACCTTGAGAGGCAATAACTTTATAATCACTACCCAAATATTTCTGAATTGTTCTGGCTTTAGTTGGTGACTCAACAATTATTAATTTCATTTTCTCTCTCCTTTTCTATATTTTTATACATAATCATATTTCAATGCATCTAATATAATACTTAATTGGTAATAATTTATCCACATAATTTAATCATAAATTTAAATTTTTAGCAAATACTTATTATTTAATTTATAATTCTTCTAAAACATCATCCGCAGATTCAACTAGTTTTGCACCCTCTTTTATAAGTTTGTTGCAACCACTATTTTCATCACATCTTTCAGGCACACAAAAAATTTGTTTGCCATCTTCTAAGGCGTGAGAAACAGTGTTCATAGTGCCACTTTTTTCTTTGGCCTCAATAACTAAAACACCATTACTTATAGCGGCAATAATCCTATTGCGATTAGGAAAATTAGAAGGACTAGGCATTGTATTTGGTGGATATTCACTTATAATTAATCCTTTTTCTTTAATGGTTTGATAAAGCTTGTCGTTTTCTTTAGGGTAAACAATGTTCAAGCCGTTTGCTATAACAGCTATTGTTTTTCCATTATTATCCAAGCATGATTTGTGAGCAATTCCATCAATGCCTTTTGCTAATCCACTTACTATAGTAACGTCTTTTTCAGTAAGGCCTTTACATATTTTTTTTGTTGTTTCTAATCCATATTGAGAGTTAATCCTACTACCAATAACTGCTATTTTTTTTGAGTCGTCCGTTAACAACTCAATATTCCCTTCATAAAAAATCACAAAAGGTGGCTTAAAAGTACTTTTCAAAAATGAAGGATAATTAGGGCTTAATAGTGTAATATACTTTATATTTAATTTTTCAACTTCTTTTTTTACAGCCTCTTTACTAATCGGTTTTTTTTCTACAATGTCATGATAAATCAAGTTCCAATCACCATTATTAATTATAGATAAATAAACTAAAATCTCTTCCATATTATCTCCTTTCTATTTCATTTTTTGCAAATAAAAAACTTCTTCGTTTTTTTGATCCCTCCTAATAATTCAATAGGGCGAAGAAGCTTTTTTGTAACAAAAATTTTTAATTTTTGAATAAAGAAAGGCCAACACGATTTTTTTCCAAATCAATGTCACATACATACACTTTGATGATATCACCGACACTGACAATGTCTAATGGGTGATTGATTTTAGCTTTAGAAAGTTTAGATTTGTGAACAAGCCCATCGTTTTTTAACCCAATATCTACAAATGCTCCAAAGTCTACAACACTTCTAACTGTGCCTTCAAGTTCCATGCCTATTGTTAAATCTTCAATATGTAAAACATCGCTTTTAAGTACAGGTGTAGGATAGTTGTCTCTTATATCTCTTAAAGGTTTTTTTATTTCTTCTATAATATCAGTAAGTGTATATGTTCCTAAATCATATTTTGCAGAAAGAGTATCAATAGAACAAGTTTCTAATGCTTTGTTTATCTCGCTAGTGCCTATGTTGTTAGATGAAAAGTTTAAATCAGATAATAGTTTCTCTACCTCTTTGTAATTATCAGGATGAATAAAGGTTTTATCTAGAGGGTTATTGCTTTCGTAAATCTTTAAAAAGCCTACTGCTTGTTCGTATGTTTTTGCCCCAATTCCTTTGATTTTTGAAATTTCTTTTCTATCCTTGATTAATCCTTTTTCACTACGGTAATCAACGATGTTTTTAGCGCTTTTTTTGTTTAATCCAGAAACATAACTTAGTAAGTCTATAGATGCTGTGTTTATATTTACTCCAACACTATTAACAACTTTAGATATTACAAAGTCCAAAGTGTCAGATAATTTAGTTTGATTTACGTCATGTTGGTATTGGCCAACACCAATAGATTTAGGGTCTATTTTAATTAATTCGCTAAGAGGGTCCATAACTCTTCTTGCAATCGAAATTGCACTTCGTTCTTCAACGTGCAAGTCAGGGAATTCCTTTCTTGCTTCTTCAGAAGCACTGTAAACAGATGCCCCTGCTTCACTAACGATAACATAGGAGCAAGGTAGGTTATATTTTTTTATAGTAGAAGCGATGAATTCTTCACTTTCTCTACTTGCTGTTCCGTTTCCTATTGCAATTAACTCAACATTGAATTTCTTGACAAGATCAACAACTTTATGCTCGCTTACTTCTTTTCGTTCATCAGTTACAATTTCTCCCACGCTTTTCTCGTGAGGGTAGATAACATCTTTATAAATAAAATCACCATTAACATCAATAACTGCTAATTTACAGCCTGTTCTAAAAGCAGGATCTAATCCCAAAATTATCCTATTTTTTAAAGGAGGGGTTAACAATAATTGCTCTAAGTTTAAAGAGAAAACATTAATTGCTTGATCGTGAGCGATTTCAGTTAATTCAGTTCTTATTTCTCGCTCAATTGAAGGAAATAACAATCTTTTATACCCATCTTCAATCGCTTCTTTAATATATTTTGCTTCTGTTGTTGTGTTGTTTTTTATTGACTTTCTGCAAACCCAATCTAAATACATTTCCTCATTAAAATCAATTTTGACTTTTAATATTTCTTCTTTCTCTCCACGATTTATAGCTAATACTTGATGTGGTGCGATGTATTTTACAGGGGTGCTTTTTTCATAATATAAAGTGTAAACTTTTTTCTCATCTACCGCATCTTTTTTTAAGGATGTAGCAACATGTCCATATTTGTGGAAAGAATCTCTTAACCCTTGCCTAAAAGTAGCATTTTCGCTAAATCTTTCTGCTATTATGTCTTTAGCTCCATTTATAGCATCTTCACAAGTTTTGATCTTATCGTTTATGTATTTATTTGCTTCTTCTTCTACATTTATGTTATTGCACAATAACAATGTATCAGCAAAAGGCTCAAGTCCGTTAGCGATAGCCGTTGTTGCCCTTGTTTTTTTCTTTTCTTTATAAGGCAAGTAAATGTCTTCCACTTCACTTAACGTTTTGCAAGCATTTACTTTCTCAATTATTTCATCAGTTAATTTATCTTTTTTCTCAATAGCGTTTAACACTTCTTCTTTTCTTTTTGCTAATTTTTCTTCATATTCGTATATTACAACTATATTTCTTATTTGTTCTTCATCTAAATTTCCTGTTACTTCTTTACGATATCGGGCAATAAATGGGATTGTAGCCCCTTCTTCTAATAATAACAAAACAGCCTCAATTTGTTTGGTACTCAAATGTGTTTTTTCTCTTACTAATTCTATCAAATTTTCGTTCATTTTAATTTCTCCTTACATACTTTTTAATTATACAATTTTTTTGTTAAAATTACTAATTAATATTAATATAAATAAAGAATTATAGATTAACAATCTTTTTAATTAAAAATTTAATATTTAATTTTTAATTATATTTATTGTATTAATAAAAATATGATATTATTAATATGGTGGTTATATGAAAATTGAATTACTTGCTCCTGTGGGGAGTATGGAAGCTTTTAAAAGTGCTATTAGCAACGGAGCTAACGCAATATATTTAGCAGGTAAAAAATTTGGGGCTAGAGAAAAGGCCACGTTCACAAACGAAGAACTTGTTGATATTATAAAAATTGCGCACATAAATGAAGTAAAAGTTTATGTTACAGTAAATACTTTGATATACGATGATCAATTAGAAGAGGTTATGGAATTTATAGATTTCTTATACAACAATGATTGCGATGCTATAATTGTTCAAGATTTAGGCCTTTTGACATTAGTTCATAATATCTATCCAGATTTTGTTATACATGCATCTACTCAAATGAATACCATGACGATTAAACAGGCGGAAATTTTAAAAGATATGGGAGTTTCGAGAATAGTTGTTGCACGTGAAACAAGCATTGATTTGATAAAAGAAATTATAGAAAAAGTAGGGATTGAAGTAGAGGTTTTTGTACATGGCGCTTTGTGCGTATCTTATTCAGGCCAATGCTTGTTTTCGTCATGTACTGCTAAAAAAAGTGGAAACAGAGGAGAGTGTCTTCAATTGTGTAGACTTCCCTATTCGTTATATAAAGAAGAACAACTTGTTTCGGATAGTGAATATTTGTTAAGTACTAAAGATTTGAATACAATTCAACACATAGGGGATTTGGTAGAAGCAAATATTGCCTCTTTAAAAATTGAAGGGAGATTAAAAAGTGGAACATACGTTGGAGTTATCACAAGAACGTATCGCAAATACTTGGATAACTACATTGAAAAGAAACAAACGTTTATAGATAAAAAAGATTACAAGGATTTAAAACAGGCGTTCAATAGGGAATTTACAAATGGCTATCTTTTCGATGAAGAAAATAATAATATAACTAACATATATAGACCTAACAATATGGGAGTTAAAGTTGGAAGGGTAGTTAGTGTCAGAAATGATGTAGTAACAATTAGATTAAACGATATTCTAAACCAAGGAGATGGAATAAGAATCGTAGGAAAAGAAGATATAGGGTTTTATGTAAATAAAATGGAAGTTAATAAGTTACTTGTTAATAGCGCAAGCCCAACACAACTTATAAATATTAAAGTTAAGGGAAATGTTAATATTGGTAGCGATGTTTACAAAACAAGTGATGTTAAATTAAATGAAGAAATAGATAAAAGTACTTCAAAAAGAAAGTTCCCATTAAAAGTGAAATTAGAAACTTTTATTGGCAGAAAATTAAAAATTGAAATCACAGATAATTTAAATAATAAAGTTGAAGAAATTTCAGAATATGAGATTATAAAAGCCAATAATAGTCCTACAAGTAAAGAAAAGATTTCTCAGCAAATATCTAAATTAGGTGAAACAAATTATTGTATAGATAAAATAGAAATAATTGGAGATGAAGGAATCTTAATTCCTGTTTCTGTTATTAATGATTTAAGAAGAAAAGCTGTATCAAAATTAGATGATGTTAGAAGTAAAATTAATATCAGAAAAGGAAAACAAAAGTTAGACTTAACCAATATTGATATAATAAACGAAGCTGATGAATTAAAGATTAAAGTAAGTAATAACGAACAATATAATATCGCAAAACAATATGTAGGAGATAATGATATATATTATAACGGAAAAAGTAACACAACATATTGTTACCCTAGAATAAGCGAAAACAAAATAAATATTGCTAATAAAAAAGTTCTTATAAATGAAATTCATGATGTTGATAAACAAAAAGAAATGACAGCAAATTATTATATGAATTGCACGAATGTTTTTAGTGTATATGCTTTGTACAAAATGGGATTCAAAAGAGTTACTTTATCTATTGAAATGACAAAAGAAAGAGTTTTCAATTTGATAGAAAATTATAAAAGATATTTTAATGTTAATCCTAATATAGAGGTGTTAATTTATTCGAAAACAGATTTAATGATAAGCAAATATTGCGTTATTAATAAATGCTTAGAAAAAGATAAAAAAATGTGTGGGAAATGTCTAACTGCTAGATACTATCTTGAAGATAGAAAAGGATATAAAATACCTTTAATTAAAGACTATTTTTGCAATTTAAGGTTATTGAATCCAAGAGCGTTAATGCTATTTGAATATGTTGAGGAATTAAAAGAAAGAGGAGTAAATTGCGTTAGAATAGAGTTTAATGATGAAGGAGAACAAGAGTGTAAGGATATTTTAGATTCTTATTTTTCAAAAAATGTAGAATTAGATTCAAGAAAATTCACTTATGGCTATTTTAAAGAAAAGGAAGAGTGATATCATGGGACAAGATAAAATTGTAGTGACAGGAGCAAGAGAAAATAATTTAAAAAATATAAATATAGAAATACCAAGAGAGAAACTAGTTGTTGTAACTGGCGTTAGTGGAAGCGGAAAATCAACATTAGCTTTTGATACTATTTACGCAGAAGGGCAAAGAAGGTATGTTGAGTCGTTAAGTGCATATGCAAGGCAATTTTTAGGCGGAGTTAAAAAGCCTGATGTTGATTCAATAGAAGGACTATCTCCCTCTATTTCAATAGATCAAAAATCAACATCAAACAATCCAAGATCAACAGTAGGAACTGTTACAGAAATTTATGATTATTTAAGATTGCTTTATTCAAGAATAGGACATCCTTATTGTCCAATACATAATGTTGAAATAAAATCACAAACAATAACTCAAATAGTAGATAAAGTAATGAAGGTTGAAAATGGTACAAAAGTAACCATTTTATCACCGGCAGTAAAACAACAAAAAGGAACACACAAAGATTTACTAGAAAAATTGCAAAAAGAAGGATTTGTAAGGGCAAGAGTTGATGGTAATGTTACTTTAATAGAAGAAGTTCCTGAACTTGATAAAAACAAAAAACATGATATAGATATAGTTGTAGATAGACTTGTAAAAAAAGATGATTCAAAAGATAGATTATATGATTCAATAAGCACCGCGTCGCAATGGGGAAATGGATTAGTGGTTGTCTTATGTAATGATAAAGAAGAATTGTTTTCAGAACATTATTCGTGTCCAAAATGCGGCTTTTCATTACCAAATTTAGAACCTAGATTGTTTTCGTTTAATTCACCACTAGGTGCATGTCAAGAGTGTCATGGACTAGGAATAAAGTTAGAAGTAGATGTTGATCGTTTAATAAAAGAATATGACAAATCAATAAATGAAGGTGGAATAAGTTATTACAAAAATGTTGTTGATAGCGAAAATATAGAATGGCAAGAACTTGTTAAATTGTGTGAAATATATAATATTGATAGAGATAAACCATTAAAAGATTTTTCTAAGGAAGAATTGGATATAGTTTTAAATGGTTCTGATTATCCTATTGAATACACCATAACAACAAGAAGTGGTAATAAGATGAATAGGGTAGGAATTGAGGGTATAAAAAAGAAAATAGAGAGACTTTATAATGAAACCAGTTCACAGATGATGAGAGATTTTTATGGATATTATATGGGAGAAGTAGAATGTCCTGTTTGCCATGGGGATAGACTAAATGAATTAGCGCTATCTGTCAGAGTTGGAAAATATAATATTCAAGACTTAACAAAACTATCAATTAAAAATATGTTGGCATATTTTGATTCTTTAGAATTAACAGAAAACGAAAAAGATATTTCTAATTTGTTAATAAAAGAAATCACTAATAGACTTAAATTTTTAGTGGATGTAGGCCTAGAATATTTGTCATTAAATAGAACAGCCTCAACCTTGTCAGGAGGAGAACTTCAACGTATAAGATTGGCTACACAAATAGGCTCTAGACTAACTGGCGTTTTATATGTTTTAGATGAACCTTCAATAGGATTACATCAAAAAGATAATGACAAGCTTATAGCGACATTAAAAAAAATGAGGGATTTAGGTAATTCTTTAATTGTTGTAGAGCATGATGAAGATACAATGTTAGAATCCGATTATATTATTGATGTTGGTCCAGGAGCTGGTGTTCATGGTGGAGAAATTGTAGCCGCTGGAACTCCAAAGGAAGTAATGCAAAACGAAAAATCTTTGACAGGAAAGTATTTAAGTGGAAAAGAAAAAATACATTTACCGACAAAAATAAGAGAGGGAAATGGGAAAAAAATTGTAATAAAAGGAGCAAGTTGTAATAACTTGAAAAACATAGATGTTGAAATTCCTTTAGGCAAATTGGTGGTTGTTACTGGTGTTAGTGGAAGTGGTAAGTCAAGTTTAATCAATGATACACTATATAATGTGGTTTATAAAAATATAAATAAAAATGCAAGACTTAAAATAGGGGAACATAAAACGATAGAAGGATTGGAACATATTGATAAGGTTATAAACGTTTCTCAAGAGCCTATAGGAAGAACTCCAAGAAGCAATCCAGCGACATATGTAGGAGTTTTTGATGATATTAGAGAACTATTTGCGTCCACTGCTGAAGCAAGAGCTAGAGGGTATCAAAAAGGAAGATTTTCTTTTAACGTAAAGGGAGGAAGATGCGAAAGATGTCAAGGAGATGGAGTAATTAGAGTCCCTATGCACTTCTTGCCAGATGTTTATGTTACATGTGAAGAATGTCATGGCACTAGATATAGAGAAGATACTTTGCAAGTAACATACAAAGATAAAAACATTCATGATATTTTAGAAATGACAATCGAAGATGCATATAAATTTTTTGAAAACATACCATCCATAAAAAGGAAATTTCAAACACTAATAGATGTAGGATTGGGATATGTTAAAGTGGGACAAAGCGCCTTAACTTTATCAGGTGGAGAAGCTCAAAGAGTTAAACTAGCAAATGAACTTCAAAGAAAAAGTACAGGTAAAACTTTATATATATTAGATGAACCAACTACAGGTTTACATATTCATGATGTAAAAAAACTAATGAAAGTAATTAATAGAATTGTCGACAATGGAGATAGTGTTGTTATAATAGAGCATAATTTGCATGTTATTAAGCTAGCTGATCATATTATTGATTTAGGACCGGATGGTGGAGATAATGGTGGAAAAATAGTATGTATAGGAACTCCATTTGAAGTTAGCAAAAATAAAAAAAGTTATACTGGAGAATATTTAGCAAAAATATTTGAAAATGATAAAATAAATTAAAACCATATAGGAGGGATTTAAAGTGAATTTTTTACAATATAGTAGCACAGTTTTTAATACAAAAATATCTTGGTATTCTGTTATTGTTTTAACAGGAGCGATAGTAGCGTATTTAATTAGTAAATATTTTTATAAAAAGGATAGTTTGTCAAAAGTGCATCCTGATTTGATTGAAACTTTATTCCTAATTGCTTTTCCTTGTGGTCTTTTAGGAGCAAGGATTTGGTATATTTTTAGTGAACTTGATTATTATCTAGCTAATCCAATATCTATGGTTAAGGTTTGGGAAGGCGGATTAGCAATACAAGGGGGCGTAATTGGAGGTATTTTAGCGGGATATTTAGTTTTAAGGTTTTATAAACTTCATAAAGAATTCCCTAGATTAGTAGATTTAATTGTTCCAAATATTTTAATAGCTCAATCAATAGGGAGATGGGGAAATTTCTTTAATCAAGAAGTTTATGGAGAGTGTATAGCTAAAAGTAGCGTTTCATGGATTCCTGATTTTATTTTAAACAACATGAATGGAGGGGCCATTTACTGTAGAAGTGGATATGTGGCGACACCTTTATTCTTATATGAGTCTCTACTAACCTTATTTGGTTTTATTCTAATAAGTATTGTAATAAGAAAGTTTTATAAGAAAAAAATGGATGGAGAATTAGGCGCAATGTATTTAATTTATTATGGACTAGTAAGGATTGTTATGGAGCCTATGAGAAATGAAACTTATATAATGAGGATATTTGGAAATATCTCACAATCTATAATGATGTCAGCTTTGTTCATAATTGCAGGAATTTCAATAATAATATATTTAGAGTATAAGCGATTTGCCAAAAATAAAAAAATCACTTCTAGCTACAATAAAGAAGTAGGTGAGAAAAATGGTAATGGATTATGATGTAATTATTATTGGATGTGGACCAGCAGGGATGAATGCGTGCTTATATGCATCAAGATCTAATTTAAAAACATTGGTTATAGAACGAAATTATCCTGGAGGAAAAGTAGTAAAGGCAAATACTATAGAAAACTGGATAGGAACAGAAAAAATTAGTGGAATAGATTTATCACTTAAAATGTTTAAACACTGTTTTTCTTATGGTGGAGTATATGAGCAAGGAAATGTATTGGATATAATAGATTATAAATATTATAAAGAAGTTATTTTAAAAGATAAAAAATATAAATGTTATGCAGTTATAATAGCAATAGGTACAAGTGAGAAGAAACTAGGAATACAGGGCGAAGAAAAGTTCTATGGGAAAGGCGTTTCCTATTGTGCTATATGCGATGGTGCATTGTACAAAAACAAAAACATAGCAGTCATAGGAAATGATGACAAAGCAATAGAAGAAGCTGTATATTTAACTAAATACGCTAATAAATTGTATTTTGTAAGAGAACAATCTGATGAAGAAAAAATAAATGAATTATTAAAAAATAAAAACGTAGAAATTTTGAGTAATTCAAAATTATTAAGAATAGAGGGCAATGAATTTGTGGAAAATATCATTGTTGGTAAAGATCAAGAAGAAATTTCTCTTTCTGTTTCTGGTGTATTTCTTCTGCTAGGAGATAATCCGGATACTAAATTTATAGAACGCTTAAAAATAGTCAATGATAAAAATTATGTGGAAGTAACTAGTAAAAAGGAAACAAAAATAGAAGGAATATATGCTGTTGGGGATTGTACTAATACGCCATTAAAACAAATAACAACAGCTTGTGCAGATGGAGCATTAGCTGCAATAGAAGCATATAAATTTATTAAAAGTAAAAAAGGAAGTCTGTGATAATTCACAAATTGAACTAGTCAAGAAAAAGTAGACATATAAAAAGTGTTATGTAAATCCCAATTGAGTTCTATACTCGATTGGGGTTTTATATTTTAAAGCATAAGAAGGTCTTAGATTATTATGGTCGAAAATAACTGAATCTATATAATC
>JBGVED010000083.1:0-42063 GCA_045119835.1 Bacilli bacterium
AAATTACCATGCGTAGCAAATCCTCTTTGATATGTAACAGTAATATGTAACTTAAGATATTTTGTTTCTCCTTGAGTTACTCTATCTGCTACAATAGAAACTTTATTCTTCGATGCCTCATAATTAGCGCTTACAGGATTATAAGTAAAAACAGATAATAAAAAAGCACTAATTAATAACAACGAAAAACATCTAAATATTTTTTTCATTATAATCACTCCTAATAAAATTCTACATTTTTCTACTTATTTAAGCAATTGCTTACGTTTCTTTTTTCATTTATTTGTTAAAAAAAAAGAGACGATTTCACTCGTCTCTATAATTTTTAATCTAATAAAGTAAAGTCATCATCAAGTTCAATGTCATCTGCAACATCTTGATGTATTGCAAGACCTGTTCCTGCAGGAATAAGTTTTCCTACAATTACATTCTCTTTTAATCCCTTCAAATAGTCATATTTTCCTTTAATAACAGCATCTGTTAACATTCTATTTGTTTCTTGGAATGATGCACTAGATAAGAATGAATCAGTCTCTAAACTTGCTTTTGTAATACCTAAAACCATAGGTCTAGCAACAGCAGGTCTTCCACCTCTTAACAACACTTCGTGATTAACTCTAGTAAATTCATTAATATCTATTCTAGTACCAGGTAATAAATCACTATCTCCAGATTCAAGAACTGTCATCTTTCTTAACATTTGACGTACAATAACCTCAATGTGTTTATCAGAAATTTCATCACCTTGTAATTTATAAACTTTCTTTATCTCTTTTAAGATATATTTTTGAACAGCCTTAATATCACTAACTTCTAGTAATTGTTTTGGATTAACACTTCCATCAGTTAATTGTTGACCATTCTTAACTTGATCTCCAACTTTTACAATAACTTTAGAACCAAAGTTTGTAACATAAGTTTTCTTATCAAACTTATTAGCAATAGTTATCTCACTTCTACCACCATTTTCAACTACTTCTAAGATTTCTCCACTTATTTCAGTAATTAAAGCTTCTCCTTTTGGATTACGAGATTCAACTAACTCTTGAATACGAGGTAAACCTTGAGTAATATCGGCACCAGCAACACCACCAGTATGGAAAGTACGCATTGTTAATTGAGTACCACGCTCACCGATAGATTGAGCTGCCATAACACCAACTGCTGAACCAATTTCAACTTCTTCACCAGTTGCTAAGTTTATACCATAACATTTCTTACATACACCTTGCTCACTCTTACAAGTAAATAATGTTCTAATTTCAACTTCTTTAATTCCTGCATCAACTATTTCTTTAGCTTTACTTACAGTAATTAATTCGTTTGCATGAACAATAATTTCTCCAGTTGTAGGATTTACAACATCACGCATAGAAGTTCTACCATATAATCTATTTTGTAAAGAAGATATTACAGTATTTTCTTTTTCATTAATTAAATCACTAATAACTATACCAGCATCGCATCCACAATCATCTTCATTAACAATTATATCATGAGATACATCGATAAGTCTTCTAGTTAAATAACCAGCATCAGCTGTTTTAAGAGCAGTATCAGTATTACCTTTTCTAGCACCATGCGTAGAAATAAAGAATTCAGATACTGTTAAACCTTCTCTAAATGAAGATTTAATAGGAATTTCAATTGTTTGACCTGTAGTATTAGCCATAGGTCCTCTCATACCACATAATTGAGAGAAGTTCTTGATACTACCACGGGCTCCTGATTCAGAAATAATACAAAGTGGATTAAACTTATCAGCTTTAAATTGAGCCTCAACACAGTTACTAACTTGTTTTTTAACATCTTCCCATTTTTTAATAACTGCTTCATATCTACCTTTTTCATCAAGTAAACCTTTATCAAACATTGCATTTGTTTTATCTACAACTTTATCAGCCTCAGCAATAATTGCTTCTTTTTCAGGAACAACTTTAATATCACTAATAGCGATTGTTACACCTGACTTAGTAGAATATTTAAATCCTAAATCCTTTAATTTATCCAACATTTTAGAAGTTTCAATTGTTTTAAACTTATCAAATACTTCTCTAATAATAGGACCTACATCACCTTTCTTATAAGGTTTTGCAACAGGTAAGTTTTCAACATATTCTTTAATATTAGTTCCTTTTTTAATAATGAATCTATCATCCATCTTAGTAAAACTAGCTGTGTTAAATTCATTTAAATATTGGAAATCAATTGGGAATATTGTATTAAATATAATTTTTCCAACACTTGTTAAAACATAATCACCTTGATCATATTTATTGAAACAAGGTTTATTCATACCGCTCATTCTTACAACAACTCTGTTATGAGCATGAATTTGATTTGTAGAATAAGCTAACATAACAGCATCAACATCACTAAATACTTTACCATCACATTCAGCAAAATATCTATAATCTTCTGCCATTTTAACATCGCCTTTTTTCTCATAAATTTCAGCAACTTCTAAGAAATCAGCTCTGTTATACTCTTTAGATAAATAATACATACCCAAAAGCATATCTTGAGATGGGTTAACGATAGGCTCACCATCTTTTGGAGAAAGTATATTGTTAGATGCTAACATAAATACTCTAGACTCACGTTTTGCCTCTTCACTTAAAGGAACATGAACGGCCATTTGGTCTCCATCGAAGTCAGCGTTAAACGCACTACATACAAGTGGATGAAGTCTTATAGCTTTACCCTCTACTAATTTTGGCTCAAATGCTTGAATTGAAAGTCTATGTAATGTAGGAGCACGGTTAAGTAATACTGGATGTTCTTTACTTACTGCTTGAACTACATCCCAAATCTTATCATCCATTTTATCTATTAATTTATCTGCTTTTTTATGAGAATCAACAATTCCTCTTTTAATCATTTCACAAGCAATGAAAGGTCTAAATAATTGAACTGCCATTTCTCTAGGTAATCCACATTGATACATTTTTAAATCTGGTCCAACAGCGATAACACTACGTCCAGAATAGTCAACCCTCTTACCTAATAAATGTTGACGGAATCTACCTTGTTTTCCTTTTAATGAGTGAGATAAAGATTTTAACGCTCTACCTCCAGCTCCTGTAACAGGTTTATTCTTTCTGCCATTATCAATTAATGCATCTACAGCTTCTTGAAGCATACGTTTTTCATTATTAAGAATAACTGTAGGAGCATTCATATCTTGTAACTTTTTAAGTCTTATATTACGAGATATAACTCTTCTATATAAATCATTTAAATCACTTGCAGCTAGTCTACCTCCATCTAATTGAAGTAAAGGTCTTAAATCAGGTGGGATAACTGGAAGAGCTGTAAGAATCATCCATTCAGGTTTATTCTCTGATTGTCTAAAAGCATTGATTACTTCAAGTCTTTTTAATAGTTTAACTCTTCTTTGATTCTTATCACCTTGAGTATCTTTTAACTCAGATTTAATTTTATTAAATTCTGCATCTACATCTAATGTTGAAAGCAACTCTTTAATAGCTTCTGCTCCAACACCAAATCTAGCATTAGTATAATCACTAATAAAATTAGCATTATTACTAAATTCAAATGGTTCTTTAGGATTATTAATTTTTTCAAGTAAAGAAGTTCCCCAACTATATTCATATGATTCAGGATCTAATTTTTCCAAAATTTCACCAACAATAACACTAAATCTTTCTCTTGCTGTCTTTTCATCTAAAACATCACCTTTAGATAAATGTTTACAAGTTCCTGGATCTAATACAACTTGTGACATGAAATAAATTACTTCTTCAACTTGCTTAGCAGGAATATCAAGGACTAATCCCATTTTAGGAGAAATACCCTTGATATACCATATATGAGCAACTGGAGTAGCTAGTTCAATATGCCCTAATCTCTCTCTTCTAACACTCTTAGAAGTAATTTCAACTCCACATTTTTCACAAACCATACCTTGGAAACGAATTTTCTTATATTTTCCACAATGACATTCATAGTCTTTGCTAGGGCCAAAAATCCTTTCACAAAACAATCCATCTAATTCAGGTTTTTGAGAACGATAATTTATAGTTTCTGCTTTTTTCACTTCGCCAAAAGACCATTCTCTAATTTTTTCAGGAGAAGCAAGTCCTACCTTAACTGCTGCATAACGATTTACATCCATAGTTGTAGCCATTTTCTTTCCTCCCTTTACTCATAATCCTCATCATCGTAGTCGTCCATCATTGCTTCAGTTGCATCATCAACTGCTACGAAATCTGAGAATTGTTCTTTTATTGTATCTGCTAATCTTCTTTCTTCTCTTTCTTGATATTTAGTTGATGCTTTCATATCAATAACATCACCATCAACATCGTAAACATTAATATCAATAGCAAGAGCTTGTAATTCTTTTTGTAAAACCTTAAATGATTCAGGAACACCAGGTTTTGGTAAAGATTTACCTTTAATTATAGATTCATATGTTTTAACTCTTCCTATTACATCATCAGATTTAATAGTTAACATTTCTTGTAATGTATGAGCAGCACCATATGCCTCTAACGCCCAAACTTCCATTTCTCCAAATCTTTGACCACCATTTTGTGCTTTACCACCTAAAGGTTGTTGAGTAACTAATGAATAAGGTCCAGTAGCACGAGCA
Organism: Bacilli bacterium; assembly: GCA_045119835.1. Taxonomy (GTDB): domain Bacteria; phylum Bacillota_I; class Bacilli_A; order RFN20; family DUOF01; genus CALVUJ01. Next base: position 4,619 of record JBGVED010000083.1, read on the forward strand.
TGTAACTTATCATCAACCATATGAGCAAGTTTTAACATATACATAACACCTACTGAAATTCTAGCATCAAATGGCTCTCCAGTTCTTCCATCATAAAGAATTGTTTTACCATCTTCTGCAACACCAGCATCACTCATCATTTTCTTTAATTCTTCATCTTTAACACCATCGAATACCGGAGTAGCAATCTTAACACCAAGTTTCATTGCAGCATATCCTAAGTGCATTTCAAGTACTTGACCAATGTTCATACGAGAAGGAACTCCAAGTGGGTTTAACATGATATCTACCGGAGTACCATCAGGTAAGAATGGCATATCTTCTTGAGGCATGATACGTGAGATAACACCTTTGTTACCATGACGTCCAGCCATCTTATCACCTTCAGATATTTTACGTTTTTGAGCAACATATACTCTAATCATCTCATTAACACCTGGTTCTAATTCATCACCATTTTTACGAGAAAAATATTTAACATCTAGAACGATACCAGCACCACCATGAGGAACACGAAGAGATTTATCCTTACCCTCTTTAGTCTTTTCACCAAAGATTGCCATTAATAGTTTCTCTTCAGGAGTTGGTTCGCTTTGTCCTTTTGGAGTAATCTTACCAACTAAAATATCTCCCTCTTTTACTTCAGCTCCAGGAATTACGATACCTCTAGCATCTAAATGAGCCTTAGCATCTTCTCCAACATTAGGAACATCTCTAGTAATTTCTTCAGGGCCTAATTTAGTATCTCTACACTCTATCTTATAATCTTCAATGTGAATTGAAGTATAAACATCATCTTTTACTAATCTATCAGACATAATGATAGCATCTTCGTAATTATAACCTTCCCAAGTCATGAATGCCACAGTAACGTTTTGACCTAATGCTAGTTCTCCATCTTGAATAGCACCACCATCAGCTAAAACATCTCCAACATTTACTTTTTGACCTTCTTTAACTGAAGGAATTTGATTTAAACAAGTACCTTGGTTACTACTTGCAAATTTCTTTAATTTATATGTGTGTTCTCCATCTTTAGCTTGAACAACAACTTTTTTAGCATCTACATAAGTTACAGTTCCTTCAACTTTACTTAGTAAAGAAGAACCTGAGTCATGCGCAATCTTTCTTTCAACACCAGTACCTACATATGGTGATTGAGGTTTAACAAGCGGAATAGCTTGACGTTGCATGTTAGCAGCCATCAGTGCACGGTGAGCATCATCATTTTCAAGGAATGGAATACATGAAGTAGAAATTGATATTAATTGTTTAGGAGAAACGTCAACATAGTCAACATCTTCTTTTCTAATTAATAAGTTTTCACCTCTATGACGAGCAACTACTCTATCATCTAAAATATTACCATCTTTATCCATATGAATATTAGCTTGAGCAACTGTAAAGTCATTCTCTTCATCAGCTGTTAAATAGTCGCACTCTTCTAATACTCTACAAGACTTTTTATCTACTCTTCTATAAGGAGTTTGAATAAAACCATTATCATCTAATTTAGCATAAGTTGCTAAGTTAGAAATAAGACCGATATTAGCACCTTCTGGAGTTTCGATAGGACAAATTCTACCATAATGAGAATAGTGAACATCACGAACTTCAACACCAGCTCTATCTTTATTTAATCCACCAGGGCCTAAAGCACTAATTCTTCTTTTATTAGCTAGTTCAGATAATGGGTTAGTTTGATCCATGAATTGAGCTAATTGAGAATAAGCAAAAAATTCTCTTAAAGCAGCACTTAATGGTCTAATGTTTGTTAAACTTTGTGGTGTAATAGTTGTAGTCTCAGAAATAGACATCTTTTCTTTAACGCCTTTTTCCATCTTTGATAAACCAGCTCTAAATTGATTTTGAATAAGTTCACCAACAGATCTAATTCTTCTGTTACCTAAATGATCAATATCATCATTAATAACATAACCATCAAAAGCATTTAAGAAGAACGAGAATGTAGCAATAATATCAGTAATATTTAAATTTCTAGCTTCTGTAGAACAATCATTACCGATTATCTTCATTGTTTTTGTTTGAGTTTCATCTGTATAAACATTAATGATATTTACACACTCTTCACCCTCGCCATTCAAATATAAATTTTTATTAACATTTAAGCTAACACTGTGAGCGCCTTTTTCAAAGAAACCTATACTCTTTAAATGATCAACTTCTGTTTTTGTTATTAAAGTCCCTTTTGGATAAATAACTTCACCTTCACTATCAATTAAATGTTCAGCAACAACTTTACCTTGAAGTCTAAAATAAGCACTTAACTTAGTATTTATTTTAAATCTACCTGCTTTAGCCAAATCATATCTTTTCTTGTCAAAATATTTTTGGAACATCAAGTTTCTACTACCTTCTTCAGTAGCAGGTTCTCCAGGTCTAAGTTTTGTATAAATTTCAATTAAAGCCTCTCTAGCATTACTAGTTGGATCTTTTTCAAATGTATTGTTTAAATAAACACTTTCACCAAACAATTCAGTAATATCATCATTACTTTCAAGACCAATCGCTCTAAGTAAAACAGTAGCAGGTATTTTTCTTTCTCTATCTATTCTAACATGTAAAACATCGTGAGAATCTGATTCGAATTCTAACCAAGCACCTCTAATTGGATGAACCTCACCATTAGAAATTAATTTACCAGTTTTCTCATCTCTACTACAATTAAAATAAGCACCAGGAGACCTAGCAAGTTGAGAAACGATTACCTTTTCATTTCCGCTAATAACAAAAGTACCAGCGTCACTCATCGCAGGCATTTCCCCGAAGAATACATCGCTCTCTTTAATTTCACCTGTTTCGTTATTGATTAAACGTAGAGTTGCTCTCATTGGATAAGCATACGTTAAATAACGATCTCTACATTGTTCGATATCATATTTTGGTTTTTCGAACCTACAATTAACGAATTCCATAACGAAATTTCCATTTGGACTTTCGATTGGATAAATGTCGTTAAATGCATCAATAATTCCCTCATTGATAAACCACTCATAAGATTTTTGTTGTACCTCAACAAGGTTTGGGATAGGCAATGAACCGCTGATTTTAGAGAAGTCTTTTCTTACAGCAGTTTGGCCATTTTTGTTTATTGCCACAGCATTCACCTCTTTCAGATTTGTCTCTTTTTGGGCACAAAAAAGACAATTAGACATTATAGTTTAACATGCTAAACCTCAACTGTCAATTGTCTTTTGCTTATTTTTACTTATTCATTTTTAAGGATATTTATTTATTCAACTTTTCACAAATGATTGAATGGATTTCTTCGATGCTTTTCATCTTTTCACCATCAGAACATTCAATTACTTCCCAACCAAAATAATTCGCAACATATATAGCGTTATCATAAACCCTCTTCATAAAAGACAAATCTCTTTCATGAACATCATTTTCAACCCCATCATTAGCTTTTCTCTCACTTCTCATCCTAGTAACAAGTTCAAATGGAGCGCACAAAAAAATGACTTTATCCGGTCTCCCTATACCTATCTTTTCATATTCCAAATCAGAAATATAATCTAAAAACAACCTTTTCTCATTTTCATCTTTTATTAACGATGACTGATAAATCAAAGTAGAAGTAGTATACCTATCCAACAATATAGTTTTACCATCATCATATTCTCTTTTCAATTTGCTATACCAAGTAATAGCTCTATCACTAGCATATAAATTATTTATAAAATACGGAGATAACTCATTTGGAGAGCCAAACTCCCCTTTCAAATAATTTTCAACACATTTACCTTGATATTCATTATATGTAGGAAAATGATGCTTCACAACCTTTTCTCCTTGTTTTAATAAGTAATCTTCCAAAAGTTGATATTGAGTACTTTTCCCAATACCATCGCAAGCCCCTTCAATAACAATAATTCTCCCTCTATCCATTTTTTACTCTCCCCCTAAAAATATTATAGCACGACAAAAAAGAAAAAGTTTTTATAAAACAACAAAAAAGAAGGACAAGAGCCAAATGCCCATTATTTAGTACATTAAACCGTCCTTCAAATCAACACAAACAAACAACTTAGCAAACGGATTTCAAAATATAAAATCCTTTTGACCTATCCATTATTTCACAATTACCATACACTTCACTCATTTTTTTCTTAGCGCTATCAGCACCTTGATTTTTTCTAATAACAACCCACAGCTCACCATTATTATTTAAATATTCTTTAGCTTTCTCTAATATTTCAAAAACAACAACCTTCCCCGCTCTAATTGGAGGATTGCTAATAACCACGTCATAGCCACTACCTGCCTTTTGATAAATATCACTTTCATAAACATTACATTTATTTACCGAATTAATTTTAATATTTTCAACGCACAAATCAACAGCCCTTTTATTTATCTCAAGCATATCAACTTCACATTCATTTATTTTAGCTATGGTTATTCCTAAAACCCCAACACCAGCACCGACATCTAAAACCTTGCCTTTTTTACCTTTATTAATATAATTTTTTAAAAGCAGCTTGCTTCCTTCATCAATTTCGTTTTTTGAAAACACACCATTATCACTAACAAATTTTAACATATTACCCATAAATTCAAAACTCAAAACTCTTTTATCACTTCTAACATTTTCATCATTCACAAAATAATGAGACATATCCATCACCAATATTAATATTACCAAAAACAAAAAAAAGAGCCAATAAATAGCTCTTTTTAGTAACTAAATTATAAAGTTAAATTATTTAACTTCTACTTCAGCACCAGCTTCAACTAATTTAGCTTTAACTTCTTCTGCAGCAGCTGGAGAGATTTTTTCTTTAATAACTGAAGGAACAACATCAGTTAATTTTTTAGCATCTCCTAAACCTAAACCAGTGATAGCTTGGATTGCTTTAACAACAGCTAATTTAGAAGCGCCTACACCCTTTAAGTAAACAGTTACTTCTGAAGGTCCTTTTGATACTTCTTCTTCAGCAGGAGCAGCAGCTACAGCTACAGGAGCAGCAGCAGTTACACCAAATTCCTCTTCGATTGCTTTTACTAAATCATTTAATTCTAAAATTGTCATTTCTTTTAAACTTGCGATTAAATCAGTTGTATTAATTTTTGCCATTTTAAATTCCCCCTTTAATTAATTATTTTCTTTATCGGCAATTGCTTTTACAGCACACGCAAAACTCCTAATTGGAGATTGTAAGCAGCTAAGTAACATAGATAACATACCTTCTTTGTTAGGTAATGTTGCAACAACTTTCATTTCTTTAGCGTCAACATACTTACCTTCAACGATACCACCCTTAACTACTAATTCATCATTTCTTTTTGCAAACTTAGTTAAAAGTTTAGCAGCCCCAGTTGAATCAGTTTTTGAGAAAACGATTGCATTTGGACCAGTAAGTTCACTATCAAGTTCACTATACCCAACTTTTTCTGCAGCTCTTGAAACGATTGAGTTTTTGTAAACTTTCATAGTTGCATCTTGCTTTCTTAATTCTCTTCTTAACTCGCTTATCTTAGCTACACTTAAACCACGATATTCAACAACGATTGTTGAAGCGCAATTTTTCATTTCTTCACTAACTTCGCTAACTAAGTTTTCTTTTTGTTCGATGATTGCTTTATTCACTTATAGGCACCTCCTTATTCTTATTTTATAATAAGCATAATTACCTCAATAAAAAACCCCTTAACCAAAAAGGCGCAGGGGAAATAAATCGTATTTATTTTCACCTCGGCAACCTTATTAAGTCCCTTGACCGTTGCTGTCTTTGGTAATTAAGCATCATTATTTTAATTATTTAAGATCAATTTGTCAACTATATTAGAAATTAACATCAACTTTGATGCTAGGTCCCATAGTTGTAGTAATAGTTAAATTGTTCATATAAACACCTTTAACTGTAGATGGTTTTGCTTTAACAACTATATCATAAATAGTTTTAAAGTTTTCATATAACTTCTCAGCATCAAAAGACACTCTACCAATTGTAACATTGATATTACCTTCTTTGTCAGCACGATATTCAACTTTACCAGCCTTAACATCTTTAATAGCCTTAGTAATATCCATTGAAACAGTACCAGTCTTAGGATTAGGCATTAATCCTTTAGGACCTAATACTCTACCAATTTTACCTAATTCTCCCATCATATCTGGAGTAGCTACAATTACATCAAATCCAAACCAGTTTTCTTTTTGAATTTTTTCAATCATATCTTTTCCACCAACGAAATCAGCACCAGCATTTTTAGCCTCTTCTTGTTTGTTAGTAATAGCTAAAACTGTTTTAGTTTTACCTGTTCCATTTGGAAGAACTACAGCACCTCTGATTTGTTGTTCTGCATAACGAGTATCAATGTTTAAGTTGAAAGCTACATCAACACTAGCGTCAAATTTAGTAGTACTTGTCTTTTTAATTAATTCACAAGCTTCTTTTGCACTATAAACTTTATTTTTTTCTATTAAAGTACTAGCTTGTTTATATTTTTTTCCTCTTTTAATCATATCTTTCTATCCTCCTTGTGGTTCTAACGGACGAGTTTATCCTTCCACTTCTATTTTATTTTTATTATTCTTCAACTTCTACGCCCATACTACGAGCACTACCTGCAACAATTTTCATTGCAGCTTCAATGTCGTTAGCATTCAAATCAGGCATTTTGTATTCAGCAATCTTTCTTAAGTCAGCTTTGCTTAATTTAGCAACCTTTGTTTTATTTGGGTTACTAGATCCACTTTTAATGTTACAAGCTTTTTTAATTTCGTTTGCAACAGGACTTGTTTTGATCACAAAATCAAATGACTTATCTTCATAAGCAGTAATAATTACAGGAATTATATTACCTCTTTGATCAGCAGTTTTTTCGTTAAACTCTGTACAAAACTTAGGCATTACAATACCAGCACTTGCAAGTGCTGCACCTGGTTTTGCTTCACCTGCTGGAAGTTGAATCTTAACAACTTTTGCGATTTTCTTAGACATATTTTTACCTCCTTCTAAATTTAAGGCTGTGGTTCAAACAGAATCAAATTCTTCCCACTGCGCAAAAGTGCATTCGCATACACCTGTGATATAATACTACATTACTAAAATAAATGCAAGTATCATTTACACAAAAAATAAAAACTCGCACTGCGAGTTCCTAATTATTTATTTACTTTATCAACATCCGCAAAATCTACTTCTACAGATGTTTCTCTTCCAAAGAATACAGATGTAACTTTAACAATATTTTTAGTAACATCAACTTCTTTAATAACACCTTCACTACCCATCAAAGGACCGCGAAGAATTTTAACAACATCCCCAACATTATAATCTGAATACATATCTGCTTCAACAACACCAATTCCTTTAAGAACAGATTCAATTTGCTCTTTAGGAACAGGGAATGGTTTTGCACCTCTACCACTTGATCCAATAAAGCCAGTAACTCCAGGTGTGTTTCTAACTACATACCACGCCTCATCTGTCATATACATTTCTATAAACAAATACCCAGGATATGTGTTTTTCATTTTTATTTTATCTGTTGGCAAACCATCTTTTAAAACAGGGACAGGATGCTCAGCAACGATTACTCTAAAAATATAATCTTGCATATCCATTGTTTCAATACGTCTTTCTAAATTAATTTTAACTTTATTCTCATGACCAGAATATGTATTAACAACATACCATTTCTTTTCTACGTTTTCCATTTTCTCATCCTTCCCAACTAATATTTAATCCACGTTAATAATTTAGCTATTATAAAATCATCCAAAACAATATACAATCCAAACAATAAAATAAAAGATAAAACTATAGCTGAAGCTTCTTTCATTTTCTTTCTATCAGGCCATCTAACCTTTTTCATTTCTCTAAAAGTTAAAACAAAGAACTTAACTATAGAATAACCCATTTTTTTAAAGAAACGACCTATAGACCCAAAAAACTTTTTCATATTTTACCTCCTCTTATTTACTTTCTTTATGAAGTGTATGTGCATTACATTTAGGACAATATTTACTAACTTCCATCTTTTTACTCACATCATATTTTTTTCTAGAAGTTTCATAATTTCTAGACAAACATTTGCTACATACAAGTTTAACTTTTTCTCTCATAAAACCAACACCCATTCATGCTAATAAACTTTAACACAAAAATAAAGATTAGTCAATTTTTTCTATTATATCTTTTATAATGTTCTTAATAAGTCTAATCTTTCTATATATGGCCTGTTTACTAATGTCTAAAATTTCTGATATTTCCTGATAAGAATATCCTTTAACCCTCATATCTACAATATTCATCCCTTCCGTATCCAAAGATTCTTTTAAACATTCATATAAATCATTTTCACCATAAACACTACTATTTTCTTCCTGTATATAATCTGCTATACATTCATCTCCGTTTTTATAATAAAAATTATCTAAAGATAAAATTTGCTTTTCCTTTTTAATTTTAGATAACATATCAATCATTTTCCGTTCAACACTAAGCTTAACAAAAAAATAAAATTTTCCGCGTTCCTCATCATATTTTTCTAAGCAATTAATAAAAACGATTATAAGCTCTTGAAAAAACTCACTATAATCATAATAAGTTCCTTTACTAACTATATTATTAATAAAGCCATAAATAAAGGAAGTATATCTCTCATACAAGCAATCTATACCAATTTGATCTCCATTTCTATAAAGACTTATAAGCCAATCATCGCTTACTTCATTATTCACAAAAATCCCCCTCTAAAGAGGAAATCTATTATTGTACACTTGATATAAAAGAACTGCACATGCAACTGAAACATTTAAAGAATTAACTTTACCTACCATAGGCATCCTAACCTTAAAATCACAATTATCAATAACAAGTCTTGAAATGCCCTTCCCCTCAGATCCAACAACAACAGCAATCTTACCTTTATAATCAACACTTCTATAATCAATAGAATTATTAGCCTCTGCTCCTACAATCCAAAAACCATTTTCTTTCAATTTTTTTATAGTATTATTCAAATTAGTAACCTCAGACACTTTAACTAATTCTATTGCTCCAGTTGATGTTTTTGCTACTGTAGAATTAAGTGGACAAGCACCATGTTTAGAAACAATAACACCATCTACCCCCATTGCCTCACAGCTTCTAAGTATAGCACCAAAATTGTGTGGATCCTCAATGCCATCTAAAATAACAATCAAAGGATTTTCTTTATCACAAACATCAACTAATAACTTTTCAAAATCATAGTAATCATAAGTTTTTACTCTCGCAACTATACCTTGATGAAAACTATTATTAACTATAGAGTCTAGTTTGCTACGTTTACACCTATTGACTTTCACATTACATTTATCTAATAAATTTAAAATGCTCTTATCATTAAAACTATCCAGCAAAAATATTTCTTCTATATCCTTCGCTTCCTTCAAACGCGAAACAATAACGTTCCTCCCATAAATATATTGTGCCATTAAAAACCCTCTCCTTTTTCTCAATGTTTTCTCAAAGTTGTCTCACATTAGTCCTATTATTCGCGTGATAACTTAATTTCTATTGGATCAAAATCATTTTCAATTTCACCAACAAATTTATACAAACTATCTAAACTAGAGTCTCGCTCAAAAGTTATCATAACTTTCATAGCTTTTTCCTTATTTACAGTTACTACTTTTGATTCCAAATCATCTATAAGCAAATTACAGCGTTGCAATCTTTCCCTAATACCATTCAACACACCATCTTCTAAGCCAACAACCAAAAACACTTTTGATTTATATTTTTTTGATGCTGCAATCTTCGTTTCAAAATTTCTCAAAATAGTTAAAATAATCAAAGCGCAAATTGTAACAAGCACTGCCCCAAAATAAAAACCATTACCGCAAGAAAGACCTATCATTGCACTCATCCAAATAGTAGCGGCTGTAGTAATACCTTTAATACCATTTCCCTTATCTTCTCTCATTATAGCTCCGGCACCTAAAAAACCAACTCCACTAACAACTTGAGCAGCAACTCTTCCAGGATCCCCACTATCAAAACCATACATTGAAACCAGCATAATTAAGCAAGATGCCATACAAACCAAAATATGTGTTCTTAACCCTGCAGGTCTTTTATATAATTCCCTTTCTATCCCTAAAACAAACCCTAATAATATTGCCAAGAAAACCCTAACTACAATAGTAAGTTCAATGCTATTTTCTAATAAAGAATCAATCCATGCATCCATAAACAACACCCTCCAAACAAAATAAATTATAACAAATATTTCCAACTTATATGAATATTTAATTAAATAATTAAAAAAAACACTATTTTAATAACATTTAACTCAAATTTATAACAACAAAAATAAATATTTATTTATTTTGTGTTAGAATTAAAAACGTGAGGTGAAATTATGATTTGCGAAAAAAACATTCAAGAAATCAAAAAAATTATAGAAAACAGAAAAAATATTAAAACTCCACTTATGATGATTTTAAGTGATATTCAAAATAAATATGGCTATATAAGCTTAGAGGTCCAACAAATTATCTCCGAAGAACTAAATATTACAGTTAGTGAAATATATGGAGTTGTAACCTTCTATTCTTATTTTTCATTAACCCCAAAAGGAAAATATGTAATTGGAATATGCATGGGAACAGCTTGCTATGTAAAAGGGAGCCAATCTCTTTTAGATGCCTTCTGTAATAGACTTGGAATAAAAGAAGGACAAACAACTGAAGATGGATTATTTACTATAGACATACTACGTTGTATTGGCGCATGTGGTCTTGCACCAGTTGTAAGTGTAAATGGGAAAATATATCCACATGTGACAATAAAAGATGTAGATAAAATCATTGAAGAATACAAGAAAGGGGAAAACTAAAATGGCAAAATTAAACAGTATACAAGATTTAATAAAAACAATCGAAGAACACCAAATGTCATCTATTACAAACAAAAGAATTTTAACATTTTGCTGTTCAAGTGGATGCGTTGCCAATAAATCCTTAAATATAAAACAAATGTTTGAAAATTTAATAAAAGAAAACAATCTAACTGATAAAATTGAAACTAAAACTGTAGGTTGTTTTGGTTTCTGTTCTCAAGGTCCTTTTGTAAAAATATATCCTGAAAATGTTACATACAAACTAGTAAAAGAAAATGATGTTAAAGAAATATTTGACTCACACCTTTTAAATAACCAAATAGTAGAAAGATTAATATTTAAAAATAGGCAAGGAAAAATCGAAACAAATTATAATAATCTAGAATTTTTTCAAAAACAAAAACGTATAGCACTAAATGGCTGCGGCGAAATAGACCCTAACAAAATAGAAGATGCATTTAAAGTCAGTGGATATCTAGCTTTAGCAAGATGTTTAAGTTCCTTAAAACCTATTGATGTAATAAACGAAGTAAAAGAAAGCGGATTAAGAGGACGCGGAGGAGGAGGGTTTCCTACAGGAAGAAAATGGGAAACTGCATATAACCAACAAAACGACACAAAATATGTTATCTGTAACGGAGATGAAGGAGACCCTGGAGCTTTCATGGACCGTTCAATACTAGAAAGTAATCCTCATTCAGTTATTGAAGGAATGATTTTAGCGGGTTATGCAATTGGAGCATGCAAAGGTTTCATCTATGTTAGAGCAGAATACCCACTAGCAGTTGAAAGTTTTTCAAAAGCAATTGAAACAGCAAAAGAATATGGATTATTAGGAAATAATATATTAGGAACAAAATTTAATTTTGATATAGAAGTAAGATTAGGGGCTGGTGCTTTTGTTTGTGGAGAAGAAACAGCTTTAATTAATTCTATTGAAGGTAAAAGAGGCATGCCTACAGCAAAACCTCCTTACCCTGCTGTAAAAGGATTATGGGGAAAACCTACAATTATTAATAACGTAGAAACATTTGCTAACTTGCCATTTATATTAAAAGAAGGTGGTGTAGAAAAATTTAAAAACATAGGAACCACAACTTCTAAAGGAACAAAAGTATTTGCTCTAGCTGGAAAAGTAAAAAATATTGGCTTAGTAGAAGTACCTATGGGAACAACACTAAGAGAACTTATATACGATATAGGTGGCGGAATAGCAAATGATAAAGAATTTAAAGCTATTCAAACAGGTGGCCCAAGTGGTGGATGTCTAACTAAAGAGGATTTAGATACCCCTATCGACTTTGACAATTTATTAGCTAAAGGATCAATGATGGGAAGTGGCGGAGCAATTGTAATGGATGAAGACAATTGTATGATTGATGTAGCAAAATTCTACCTAAATTTCATCTGCGAAGAATCATGCGGAAAATGTACTCCTTGTAGAATCGGAACTACAAGAATGTTAGAAATACTTGAAAAAATAAGTGATGGAAAAGGCGAAGAAACAGATTTAGAAGAGTTAGAAAAATTAGCACATTACATAAAAAAATCATCTTTATGTGGATTAGGACAAAGCGCTCCTAACCCAGTATTATCTACTCTTGCAAAATTCAAAGATGAATACCTAGAACACATAAAAGAACACAAATGTCGCGCTAAAGTATGTAAAGGAATGCTAGGATATCAAATAGATAAAGAAAAATGCAAAAAATGCGGTTTGTGTGCACGCCAATGCCCTGCGGGAGCAATCTCTGGAGTTCCAGGAAAAGAACCATTTGTAATAGATCAAAGCAAATGTATAAAATGCGGCTTATGTATGAATAGCTGCCCATTTAAATCTATAAATAAAACTACTGGAGGTGAAAACTAATGATTAACATAAAAATAGATAATAAAGAATATTCATTCGAAGAAGAATTAACGATACTTCAAGCCTGTAGAAAAGTAAACATAGATATCCCTACATTATGCTATTATAAAGATTTAGTAGAATCAGGTAACTGTCGCGTTTGCCTCGTAGAAGTTAAAGGAAACAAAAATTTTCTAACAGCTTGTAATCAAAAAATATATGAAGGAATGGAAATATTAACAAATACACTAGATGTAATTGAAGCAAGGAAAAAATCATTGGAATTGATAATCTCCAATCATTCAATGGAATGCTTGAATTGCGCAGCCAACAACAACTGTGAATTACAATCATTAACAAAAAAATTAAATGTTAAAGAAAGATATACTGGCAAAAAAACAGAAATATTTAAAGATGAATTATCTGGAATAATTTGTAGAGATACATCAAAATGCATATTATGTGGAAGATGTATTGAAATGTGCAAAAAAACTCAAGGAATAGGAATCCTTAATTTTGAAAATAGAGGATTAAAAACCATAGTAGCACCTGCCGCAAATAAATCATTTAAAGATGTACCTTGCACTTATTGTGGTCAATGTACAAAAGTTTGCCCTACCGGAGCCTTAACAATAAAAGAAAACATAAAAGATTTACTTATTGCAATCAAAGAAGGAAAACATATAGTTGCTCAAACCGCTCCTGCAGTAAGAGCAGGATTAGGTGAAGAATTCGGTTATCCTATTGGAACAAATGTTGAAGGAAAAATGGTTGCTGCTTTAAGAAAAATAGGATGCCACAAAGTATATGATGTTAACTTTGGTGCAGACCTAACAATTATGGAAGAATCTCATGAGTTTATAGAAAGGTATTCTAAAAAAGAAAACTTACCGCTAATAACTTCATGCTGTCCAGGATGGATAAGATACATTGAAACATATTACCCTAACCTACTAAATCATTTATCTTCATGTAAATCCCCTCATATGATGGAAGGTGCTATAATCAAATCTTACTACGCACAACAAAATAAAATTAATCCAAAAGATATTATTGTCCTATCAATAATGCCTTGTAGTGCAAAAAAAGAAGAAAAGGATAGAAACAATACTGATGTAGATATCGTCTTAACTACTGTTGAATTAGCGGACTTAATAAAATTGTTTGGAATATCTTTTAAAGATTTAGAAGACGAAAAATTTGATACTGATTTACTAGGAGATTTCTCAGGCGCTGCTGTAATATTTGGTACAAGTGGAGGCGTTATGGAAGCAGCTTTAAGAACAGCTTACCACACAATAACTAACCAAGAATTTGAAAAAATAAAGTTTGAAAATGTCCGCGGAATAAATGGTATAAAAGAAGCGACATTACAAATTAATGGAAATACAATTAATGTCGCTGTTGTCCATTCATTATCAAACGCTAAAATATTATTAGACGAAATAGAAAACAAAACAAGTAAATATGACTTTATAGAAGTTATGGCTTGTCCTCTAGGGTGTATAAATGGCGCCGGACAACCTAAAATAACTTCTAACAATTTAGATATACATGAAAAAGATAACATCTTATTTAACACATATAAAAGAGCAAACGCTTTATACAAAGAAGATGAATCTTTGCCAATAAGACAATCACACAACAACCCACAAATAAAAGAATTATATGAAAAATATTTAACAAAACCAGGTTCACATATAGCACACGAGCTACTCCATACAACTTATCATAAAAAAGATAAAACAATAAAATAAAAGCATACTCACGTATGCTTTTTTACTATAAACTTTGAGCTATACTTAATATAGCCATTTTATAAACTTCCTCTTCGTTACATCCTCTACTTAAATCATTAACAGGCATTTTAACCCCTTGAAGAATAGGCCCAAGTGCCTCATATCCACCTAATCTTTGAGCAATCTTGTAACCTATATTTCCAGATTGCAAATCAGGGAATATAAACACAGTGGCTTTACCTGCAACTGCTGAACCAGGAGCTTTTTTACTTCCTGTTGACTTATCATATGCCGCATCAAACTGAAGTTCACCATCATACAAGAAATCAACATCTTTTCCCTTCATAAGTTCAACTGCTTGTTGTACCTTACTAACCTCTTCGCTTTTAGCGCTTCCTTTAGTAGAAAAAGATAAGAATGCAACACGTGGCACAACCCCAAACAATCTAGCCGTTTCAGCACTAGATATAGCAATATCACATAATTGCTCACTAGTTGGATTAACATTAACACCACAATCTCCGAATATTAAAGTAGGAGAATTTTCTTTTAACAAAGCAAAACATGACGAAACAATATTACACCCCGGCTTAGTTTTAATAATTTGAAGAGCAGGTCTTATTGTATCAGCCGTTGAATATGTTGCCCCTCCTAACGCAGCATCTGCTTTACCATTATAAAGAAGCATTATTGCATAGTAATTTCTTCCTTTTAAAAGTTCTTTACATTCCTCTAGCGAATTCTTTCCTTTTCTTATATCAAACATTTTATTAACGTTATTTTCAAACTCGTCATCATCAATTGGATTTAAAATATCCAAACCATCGATACTTAAATTATTTTTAGTTGCAAGTTCTTCTATTTTTTCTTTTTCTCCCAATAATAAAGGTTTACATAAATTTTCCTTTTTTAACCTAATTGCTGCTCTTAAAATTCTAATATCATCGCCTTCAGGTAAAACAAGAATTTTATTTCTATCTTTAATCTTTTTTTTCATTTCTTCAATTATCATATAATTCCCTCTTTTCCCAAATATAATATAACACATTCAAAATGAAAAGGGCTTTTTTAATGCCCTTTTTTAAACAATTAAATACCTGGAATTTGAATAACTCTATCAAATGCTTGACTCCATGTTTCTCCGCTATTTTTACTAATACTTGTAACTTTATAACCATCTGGCAAGTTTTTAGTCAACTCTGTTACAACTTTATTTGCAATATTATCAGCTTGCATTTCACCCAAGAAACTACTTCTAGCAACAGCATCTAATGTAGAACCTATAATACTAAGCGTATTGACTCTATCAGTTATTACATCGCTATCTCTATAACCAGATACTGTAGCAACATTGTTTTTAATAATAATTAAATTATCTATTTCTTTATTCCAATCAACATCTCTTGCTTGTACTGCACTTTTAAACGCAACACCATAATCAACTAACGCTTGATTGTTTTTAACACTTGCAACTGATGTATCTATTGTAGATTCATATTTGTCCTTTAATAAAGAGCTTAATTCCATAGCATCTAATAAATTGGCCATCATTACTTTTTGCTCCCCACTTAACGAAGTAATATCACTTAAATTGTCAATTGCAGCTTTATTTTCAGCAAAAGAAACAAACACATCAACTTCTCTGTTATATTGATAATATGATTCACCATTATAAACCGCTTTTAATGTTTCAACTGTAACAGAGTTAGTATTAACACCATCAATACTCATTAAACCAACAGCCTTAATAAGCAAATTAGCTCTAGTATTTACAAGTAATGAACTACTCTCAATATTATCAAATATACGTTCAACGTTTGTTTTTCCTTCTACAACTTGGTTAAAGGAAGCCGCATCAACATTAAGCATTTCTTTAATAATAGATAGCTCTTTACCCCAATCTTTAACACTAGAAATACTTGCTTTCAAATTAGTTGTATTATTACCAACATCTCTATCATCTCTAACATCACTTTGAGTAAACACTGTTACAATTTGATCAACAACATAATCCTTAAAGATGATCGATGAAGTAACTGTATCTAATAAATTTCCTATTTTAACTGTATCTATTTTATCTAAATCCATACTTGCAAAATTATCAAACTCATTTTTACTTTCACTAAGTTTAATAATTACATTTTTCTCCTTTTCATACAAATCATACTCTAGAGACATTAATCTAGCTACTGTTACATCACTTGGAACAGATACTATATTAATTGTTTCTACAGCCTTAAGTAAAAGTCCTGCTCTAGAATTAGATAACAACTGACTATTTTCAATAGTTTCAAATATACTAAAAACATTTGAAATTGAAATCTTTAAATATAAACCAGCATCATTTTGAGTATATTCATTTCCCTCTTTATTAAATCTATAATCATCTTCAATAAAATAATAAACACCATTAACTTCCAAATACTGACCATCACTATTTAAAACATATGAATTTCCTACTTTATTGTACCTATTTGCTCCAACAATTTCTACATATTTAGTTTCCATAACAGTATCAATAGAAGTAACCATATCTTTAATTGAAGCAAGTTCTACTCTCCAATCACTTACATTCGCAATTGTGTTTTTAAGATTAATAGTTTGCCCTTCTTCATCTCTATCATCTTTAACATCATTTGCTACTAATAGCTCACTAACCTTATTTACTACAATATTTTTTAAAATATTTGACCTCATAACTGTATTAATAAGTGAACCAATTTCATTTACATCCATCTCTTCTATTGAAAGATTAGTTAAACTTTCGATTTTATCTTTTTGATTTACTATATCAACCAAAACAGATGTTTCATTATTCCAAAAAGCATTTATAGTTTCTTCTGTGGCATCACTTTCAGGCCACTGTATCTCATTATACTCTTCACTAGTTAAAAAATTACTTTCCCTAACTGCAAACTTAAGAATATCTATTTTCTTAGTTTTAAACAACTCCATGCTATTAACAGAAGTAAATATTTTATTTAAATTTGTACTATTAATATTATCTTCATTTCCAAAATCAATACTTATAATATTATTTATATTATTAAATTCATTTTCCCATTTTTCTTTAGTATTTATTGCTAACAACTCATCTTTAGTGAAAGCAATTTCGAAATCTGCAACAAATTCATTCATCATATCCTTCATAAAAATAGCAAATGGCTCTTTAAGTAATTTTGAATTGTAAACTTCACTCATAACTGTTGCTAATGCATCGACATTTTCTTCTTTATTTAATAATTCAACATTAACATCTTCAAGTGATTGTAACTTTAACACGCCTGCTGCATCCGCAACATTTTTCAAAACTAATAATTCATCTTCCCACAAATCATAAAATTCCTTTTTACTACTATCTTCTTCACTACCATCAAAATCTATACTAGGCATTCCATTACTATCAATTTCAATGCCGACTTTCGGTAATAATGAATCATAAGCAAATGGTAATACCGAAATTAAAACTTTAGTTCCTGATAATTCATTTAAAACTCCCATAACTTTAGCATAATCAATAACTTCACTATCCTTAAATTCATCATAAATACCATAAGCTTTTTCTAAAACTGTTAATTCTTTTAACCATGCCTCTTTACTATCTACATACCTTAAAACTCTAGCGTCAACTTTATAATCTTTACCATCTAGTAATTTATTAATTTGCTCACTAGTAACATTCTTAAACAAATAAGATGTATTTAAATCATTTAATAATGTAGCAAGCTCATCTTTAGTATTAGCTTTTATTGCTCCATTTGCAAACAAAGCATCAGTTAAATTATCAACAATATTACCTTCTGTTAAACTATCTAAACTTGTAAGCTCTAACGTTTGAACAAACTTGATTGCCCTAGCAAGTAAATTAGCTACTTCTTCATTTAATTCACTCGTCATCGTTTCAGGAACTTGAACACCATAATCTTTAGCATAAACCTCTATTATATTAGGCATTGCTCTATTTAAAATCTTAATACTAAGCATTTTATTTAGCAATGTCTCAATATCTTCACTATTAACATTATTAACAATACTAATAATATCATCCTTATTATCAATAATAGTATCATCTAAATTCTTATCCACTGCAAATTTAACAATAGCAATCACATCTTTGAGTTCCCTCTTTATCTCATCTGCATTCTTATATTCAAGCTTACTTACAATGTCATCATCTTTAAATAATTCTACTAATTTATCGTTTGCAACTTCACGCAACACATACTTAACACCAGCTTCACTAACCTCAGAGATTAAAGAAGAACTAAACAATTGCTCTATAAGTTTATCAATCTTATCAAACTTAATTGTACTTAAATCCAAAGTATCTAAATTAATCGCTCCAGACTTAAGTATTTCCATCAAACCTGACTCAAGTAACAAAACACCTGCTGAAGCTACACTTGATAATTCATTTTCTAAATTAACTTCCATATCATTATACTTTACAGTCGTCAATCTATCTGTAATTACTTTATCTAAACTCTTTTCCCCACCAAGTTTAGCAAAAATAGTTTCATTATAAATATCAATATACTTACAATAGACATCAAAATCCCTTAAAGAGTCATCTATCGAACATAGAGTTTCACCACTTTCTAACTCTGCACTAGCTTTTGTCCTATTGTATATTCTATTAATTAAATTAACAGGCAACAATACAATACAGAAAACAACAACCCCTTGTACGCCTCTTAAAAGTCCACCAAGCAATCTTCTTTTCTTTCTATGAACTTTAATTTTCTTTCCTTTCTCATTACGTAAAACATTCCCTTGCTCATCAACTTCATACTTTCTTCTTTTAAAGACACACTTAGCAATTAAATTAAATATAATTAAATATATCCAATATATAGGAAAAGACAAAGGAAGTCCTACCAAAACTAGCACTAAAAACAATATAGGATTTATTATAATTTCAGGACTATCAATAATAATCCCTTTTAAATTAGGAGAATATTGCAAAAAATCAGATATAGTTTCATTACTCTCTATTGTATGAACAACAAAATTTCTAACCCCAACAATACCATTAATAGTAACATTAAAATCTAAAATCATATTTGTTATTTTTCCTATAAACAACCACACAAAAGCAACATACAAAATTACATATATCATTCTTCTTGTAACTTTATAAGTTCCTCTTATTACACCTATAACAAAAAACCAAATAAAAACTACAGCCATAAGAGCTAATGGTCCCCATTTAATTAACAAAGCAATTGTTTCCTCAGTCACTTTAATTCACCTCAATTTTATTTTAATATATTCATAAAAATAAATAAACATCTTTACTTAATATCGTTACTACTTATTATAATTTAAATATTCTAATTCCTTTAAAACAAATCTTCCATTTTTCCTTATAAGAACATCATCAAAATAAATTTCTCCCTCATCACATTGCATACAAACTAAATCCCAATGAATAATAGAGTCATTCCCATTTTCCGCTTCTCCTTTATAACATTGACCAGGAGTAAAATGGAAGGATCCCCAAATTTTCTCATCAAATAAAATACTGCCTACAGGCTCATTAATAAGAGGATTAAGCCCTAAAGCAAACTCTCCAACATACCTGCTTCCTTCATCGCTATCAAATATTTTATTCAATGATTCATTATCTCCATTCTCACATGTCGCACTAATAATTTTACCATCTTTAAACTCTAAACGAATATTTTTATATATTTTTCCATCATATGGTGAATCTGTATTATATTGAATAACTCCATTAACACTATCCTTAACAGGTGCCGTAAAAACTTCACCATCCGGAATATTACACTCACCTGCACAAATTACCGCTGGTATATCTTTAATAGAAAAAGTTAAATCAGTCCCTTTACCTATAATATGCACTTTGTCAGTTCTCTCCATCAACTCTTTTAATGGAACACACGCTTCATACATAGCTTTATAATCCACATTACAAACATCAAACACAAAATCTCTATAAACTTCAGTTGGTCTAGAAGCTTTATGTGCCGCCAAAGGAGTTGGCCATTCTAATAAGACCCATTTCTTATGCTGAGTAATCATATCATTTAAATCTTTAGTTATCCTTCTAGCAGCCTTACTCTTCTCTATAATTATAGGTTCAGAAAATTCATACTCATTATATGAACCATCAATAATTACTTCAGCATCCATATCCTGCCATTTAAACGTATTCCACTTATTTAAAAACTCCATTCTTTCCTCACTATTATACATAGCAAGCAATCTTGAGGTAGTATCATCATTAAAATACTCCACAAAAGAATACGCCCCCACTTTATTAGCCTCTTCTATTATTTCCCAAACTAACTCACAAGACTCTCTAATAGCCTTAATTAAAACCTTACTGCCTTTTTTTAATTTCAATGAATGATTAACTATTGTATTAGCTAATTTATTTAATCTCGAATCCATAAAAATCCCCCTTACCATAATTTTACACTTTTATTAAAAATTTAAACATCTAATACCCTTAAAATTTAAAAACAATTTTATCCTTCTCTATAACCAAATACGCATCAAATTTTTTCCCATTTTTAGAAGTAAATCCAATAATTTTAGAACTTTTTCCTTCTTGTAACATTTTGATAACATTGTTTTTAGAAATAATACGTTCACAAATGTAGTCGTTTATCCTGAATTTACAACCATCTTTATATCCTAAACAACTATAACCATATCTATCTCTTGCAACATTTTTGCCACACACAGGGCAACTACCTACTATTTCGCCATAAAAACCAGTATCAGTATCTTTTTCTAAGCACTCATATTTAACCTCAAAAACTTCTTGTATCTCTTTTTTCGCTAATTCTACTGCATCTTCTATCTTGGATACCCCTTTAAATACCTTTTTTAACTCTCTTCCTAAAGAACTGGTTTTATACTTATCCATGATAATATTCATCTTAGATAAAGAATTTATTAAATATTCGCCTCCACTATTAAGATAATAAACATCTTTTTTTAAACTAATATAATCGCTTTTAATAGCGTTATCAATAATTCCTGTTCTTGTTGCTTCCGTTCCTAATTCTAATCCTTCTAAAATAGCCCTATATTCTTCACTATCATCTTCTTCATTATCTTCTAAATTTTTTTTATCTTCTTTAAAAGGATTTTTCAAATAATTATTTAAAGTCTCAATTGTATAATGCTTAGGAGGAGCAGTTTTTTTCTCTTTAACCTCAAAATTAACAATAAATTCATCGCCTTTATTTAAAGATGGTAAAAATTTATCATTTTTATTATATTCATCATATTTAGTCCAACCCTTTTCTACAATCACATTTCCTTTTAAAACAAACTCTTCTAAACCATCTAAATCAACTTTAATTTCACTTTTCTCTATCTTGCATTCCTCTTTACAAAATACCGCTACAAATCTTTTTAAAATAGTAGAATACACAAGCAATTCATCTTGGCTTAATTTATCTTTACTAGGAATTTTATAAGTAGGAGTAAGTGCACTATGTGATTCTATCTTAGCATCATCAAAAATAGTCTTTTTATCTTTAAATGTTATATCATAGCCTAATTTCTCTACTGTTGCTATTACGTTTTTTATTTTCCCTTTTTCATTAGTTGCTAAATACTCAGAATTAGTACGCGGATAAGTAACATAACCCTCTTCATACAACTTTTGCACTATAGCAAGAGATTTATCCATTGACATCTTATATCTTTTACCAAGTACATTCTGCAAAGTAGATAATGAATATAATTTTCCTGCATCTAACTTATCTTTTTTAGTAGTTTTGCTTATTACTTTAGCTTTCTTATCATTATAAACTTTGCACATATTACAAGCATCATCAAATTTATCTTTATCAAACTTTAATTTTGAACTAAGCTCAATATTTTCTCCATTAACCTCACTACTAGAAGATATTCCATAATATATCTCACTAACAAAATTTCTAATACTTAAATCTCTATCGTATATCGCTTTAACAATAGGAACAATAACTCTACCCACTCTAAGTAAAACACCACTTTTAAGAGTGGCATATCTAGTTAAATTAACTCCATATAGCCAATCTATATACGTTCTCGCAAATCCTTCATTTGCTAAATTATCGTATTCTTTTTCATCCTTCATTGTTGTTATTGCTTCCTTTATTGTCTCTTCGGTTTGATCAGGAAGCCAAAGTCTACTTAATTTTTTTTCAGTTTTAAGTGCATTTTCAATACATAGTCTAACAATTATTTCTCCCTCTCTATCAGCATCCCCAGCATTAATTATCTCATCAACATCCTCTCTATTGATCAATTCACTTATTATATTAAACTGCTTTTCCACGCCTTCATCTACTTTTTTATTCTTATCCTTTTTCAAACTAAATTTAAAAGTGTTAGGAAAACAAGGAATATTATCAATTCTCCATTTAGTATTGTTATCATTAGTGTAATCTTCAATATCACATAAACTAAACAAATGCCCAAAAGCCCAAGTGATCAAATATTCATCATTTTCTAAATAGCCATCTTTTCTTTTAAACTGCCCCAACCCATTTGCAATATTTCTAGCTAAACTTGGTTTTTCTGCAATAATAATCTTCATATAAATCACCAACAAAACTATAATAACACATTTAGAGACAAAAAGAAAAAAAACTGCTTTTAATTAGCAGTTTTTAATCATCACTAAACCAATCATCAAAAGACATAGAACTAAATTTCTTATCTTTTTTCTTTTTCTTATTTGGATTTTCAATTCCAAGTTCATCCATAATATCTTTTAAAATTCTATCTCGCATACCATTATCATTGTTAATCAAATTAATTAACTCTTCTTGTATTGTAGGTAGCATCTCAATAGATGTAATTAATAATTGAACATTTTTGTGATCGCTAGCTTTTATAGATGTAAATCTATTAGATTCTTGTAAAGCATCAAATGCTTTATACAAGACTTCATTAGCATTAATAAGAGTTGTGGGTAAATGAGCCATCCACATAAAGACTCTCCTATTACAAGCAAATAACTCATCAATACATTTTTGATCTTTGTCATACTTAGGTTTTTCCAAAATATCTAAAACATTAGGATAATCACCTTTTATAGCCATAATAATATTCTTTATTTTAGCTTTTTCTCCACCACTCAACATAACTTTATCTCCCTAATTAAGCTGATTTTCTAGCTGATTGATGGTTTTTTTCATTCTTTCTAGATAAAACCAAATCAAAACTTCTCTTAGTAAGCAATGTTACATTATTTAAATCAGAAATAGTATTTGCTTTAATAACCCCATATGGCCATTCACCTAATTTTTGGCAATCTATAACTCTATAAGCTTTGTTCTTTCCTGTAACAAAATAAACAACACCTTGTAAACTTTGTCTAGAAATTTTTTCTGCTTGTTCATAGAAAGGTTCCATATCAACTATAATGTTGCTTGAAGTAGCATTGTAATTGTCCTTTAATATATCAATTAACTCTAATGCCGAAATCATTCCTATCTTATCCATAGGTTTACCTTTATATGTATTAACTACAGTATATATTTTCTTTGAAAGTTCTTTCTCATCATTATATGGAATATTTATAACAACAGAAATTGTTGAAGAACTAGGATTAGCAACTGCTGCACTAGTAGCCTTACTTCTATACATATCATTACCATCGATTTGAATAAACTTAGACTCATCATTTGGCACTCTAATACCCATTTTTGAATAATCATCTCTTGTTGTTGATAATACAGCAATATTATCTAAACATGTATCAAAACAGAAACTAGCCCCTTTTCTTTTAACTGGCAAACTTTCTCCTTTTTCAGCTTTAGCTAAAGCTTCTTTTAAACATTTTGTAATAGAATAATTGTAACGGTAAAATAATTTAAAATATTCAAACCCTTTATTACTACTATCACTTTCATAAACTTTTTTTAATTCTTCATAATATTTATTTGCTTCTGGTAAATTAGATAAATTTTCCTCACCCATATAATAAAAACTATCTTTTATGTTTTCACTATAACCTTTAACAAGTATTGAAGACAATTCAGTTGAAATAAAATCTGTTGATATACTAGCAGAAATTGCAGCTAAATTAGTATTCTCACCCAAATCACTTGTTTTTAATATTTTAAGTTCACACAACTTATCTCTTATTACACTTAAATCTTTTAAAATTTCTTTCGTATAATATCTACCTTTATAATTTAACATATCATCTACACTCCTTACACGTATCATATCACAAAAAAAACAAATACTCAATTAAAAAATTACCGACAAATACTGTTTTTTTTATGCTGCTCTCACTTTTTTCCTAAATTTAACAAATTGATATCCTACAAACAATAACGCAACAGAACCAATTGCAATAAATAAACCTTTTAAAAGACCGTCATTACCTTTACTATTTTTGTTATCATCTACTACCGCAACTGGATCTTTTGATGCATTTTCCTTAACAATCGCATACGCATAATAATAATCATTAAACTTAATAAAGCAATCTTCATTATTAATACCTTGCTTAAATACATTTCCATTTCCAATCAAATTAATTCCATTAGAATAATTACCTATGTTAACACCATTAACACTAAATATAACAAAAGCACTATCAGTACCAGGAATAACACCTAATATATACAACATATCATTTGCCTTAATATTAACATTATCTATTTTTGCATAAATATTAGAATATCCATTATTATCATAACTAATATCTACTCTTACTAAAAATCTATCATCAAATTCAATAGTATTGGTAGTATATTCTTCCGCATTAATATCTGTAACAATATCGACATGTGTATCTACACTAATCATAAAACTTGACACCGCAACATTACCTAAAGTATCTCTAGCAACTATTTGATAAGAACCAACATCTACAAACTTAAACACTTCACTGCCATTGCTAGATGATATTAAAGAACCCTCATACCAAACTTCAACCATATCAAGTCTTTCATCAGTAACAGAAACCTGAACTTCACCCAAAGAAATATCTCCGTCATTTATACCATTTATAATTGGCGCCTTTGTATCAACTAAAATAGTCTTACAAGATTGATTCAAACTAATATTTCCAGCTGCATCTACAGCTTTTATACACACTTGAACATTTTGACTAAGATTAACTCCAAACTCTAAATAAGAATTTTCTACAATCTTGCTCCAAGTACCACCTTGAACACTATATTCATGCCACCAGTTTCCAGAATTATCGCTTCCTCCAACTATAACAAATTCATGCTTTAATTCATTAGTTATAGAATCCAAAACCAATTCACCAACTTCTGGAGCAGTATAATCTTCAATATCAACATAAAAAGTTACATTTATAGTATTTGAAGAAGAATCTTTTGCAGTAAGTAAAATTTCATGACTATGAGCTGTAGATTTCTTAAGTTCATAATATATTTTTACATTAGAATCATAATTATCATTTGCAACTATCGAATATTTGTCAATCAAATATTCAACACTAAAACTTTCTTCTATACCTAATTTTATAGTTTGATTATTAATAACTCCTGTAATAGTTGGTGCGATAATATCTTGAGCTTTAACTTCATATTCAAACAAAGAAACATTTCCAGATTTATCTACAGAACTAAATCTCAAATAATAAATACCTGTTTTAGTAAATTTATAAGTAATTACATTGTTTGCATTAGAAATCAAATATATATCATTAATTCTATATTTTTCTCCCATGTTATTAATACCAAACAAACCAACATATTCAACACTCTTATTCTCTTGATCGCCTTTATCAAAACTATTTGGATAATTAAGCGTTATACTATCTATATTAACATTGTTATTATTTTTATCGCCAAAATATAAAACGAATGAATTTTTGTTATCAACAGAACTACTCATTTGAGGGCCTAAATTATCAACAACTGCAATTTCCACATCAATTGTTGAACTATTACCAGCTAAGTCAACAATAGTATACACAAATTTATATGTGCCTAACTCATTAAATTTATAAACCCCATCACTCACTTTTACAACTTGAGATGTACAAACAACATCATTAATAGAATTCTTAACAAAACAACTAGCATCACTAAGTTCCATATAAAATTCTTTTATAATATACCCATTTTGTTCCTTCAAACCATAGTTATCTTTAACTTCAACACCTTCTACAAAAACTTCTTCTCTTAGTTCAAAAACTCTTTCTTCATCTAAAACCTTAAATACTGGTTTAGTGTTATCAACAACATTAACCTTAATCACTTTACTAACAGCTTCATTACCTGCAATATCCATATAACTTAATTTAACTTCATAGTTGCCTATATATTTGCATAAATCATTATCAAATAAATTACCATTTTTAAAATACTCAACTTTAAAGAATTCTGTATTTTTAGCTTGATAATAACTCATTCCATCGACAGATAATACAATTTTTGAAAGTAATAAATCTATTGTCAAATTAGGATTAACACCTATTTCAACATTAACTATATTATTTGATTCTAAAGTATATAAAACACCACTTATATATACACTTTCACCTTCATCTAACATCCATATTTCAGGAGTAGAATCATCATAATTAATCTCAAAAGTAGAACTTCTATTTGCTCTATCGTAAACTTTAATAACAATACTATTATAATTAAATGTATTACCTTCAATCATACTAACTAAAGAAACTCCATACTCACAAATGCTAGTATCTACTAAACACTTCCCAATTTCACTATTATAAGAATATCTAGATGCCATAGTAATGTTGTTATTTGTTACAGTGTTTCTTAAATCAATCGTTAAATAGTAGAAGTTCTCATCGTTTATATTAACATATAAATTAGCTAAATCGCTATAAATCTTTCCTGACTCTAATTGAGGCAAATAAGAACCCTCAACTTCCTTATATAAGTTAATTACTGGATTTTCTGCATCTACATATATATATACTTCCTTAACATTACTAGCATAATCGTAAACTTTAACACTATAATTACCATTATCTAAATAGTAATATGCTTCACCATTTTCAAAGACAAGACCTGTAGCACCATAACTATTTCTTACACAATTTGTATCTAATTTAGAATTTTCTATATAACAAACTGTTGCTAAAGCCCCTTCTTCATAAACCTTAAAATAATTAACCTTATGGTTATCGGTGATTTTAAGCTTTATTGCTCCACCAACATAAACCTCATCAATAATTTCATAATAAGTATTCATAGCATTAGAATTTGCATATTTAATTGTAGGTGTATCATTATCAACATAAATAGCACTACTTCTACCTATTTGACCATTTCCAAAATCATCCTCAACATATACATACAAATAATATGTACCACTTACTAATTTATTAAAGTTACTATTAATTACAATAACACCTTCACTAGAATTTAAATTAAACAACCCTCTTGAACAAGTATCCATATTTAAACAACTATTATATTCAAAATCAAATGATGTAACATTGTATTGTGTTGTAAGTATGTATTTTTTATCAAACAAATTAGAAATATTATCATCGTTAACTTCAATCTTAAACTCATAATTATTACCATTTACAGTAGAAATAACAGCAGGATTTTCTTCTTTATAAGTAATTACAGGTTTTTCATTATCAACTAAAACATCTTTCTTTACTATATCAATAAGATTACCATCAACATAAATATATAAAACAACCTTTTTATCTTTACCAAAACTAGTTAAATTTAAATTATAAACACCTTTTTCAACATAATTAGTAATTGTGGATTTACAAATTTCATCTCCATATCCATTACAAACAGTAATAGTATCATCATTTATTGTATTCTCATCATAAATTTTAGACGAATTTACACTATCAACTATATATCTAAAACTAGTAACATTTTTATTTCCTAAATTATACACAACTACATTTAATTCCCTAGTATTACCAACTTGATATACTCTAGCGTATGCACCACTAGAAATATTCAAACTAAATGATTGAATTGTAAAATTATTTGCCTCATCCACTAATTTGAAATTAACATTATCTAAACCGCTAACACTAAAACTAGCCTTATGATTAACAAAATTTAATATTTCATAAACACCATCATTATTTGAATCCAAATATAAAGAATAACCATCAACAAAATGATTTATAGATATATCATAATTTGTATTATCTATTTTATTAATGTTTAAACTTATTTCTCCAAAAGTAGGAGCAATAGTATCTAATCTAATTAAAGAAGTTCCCTTAATTAATTTAACATTACCCAATAAATCAACTATATAAATCCATAAATAATACTCTCCCTCATCATTTGCTTTGCTAACTTCAAAAGTTGAACTAACAACTGAACTAAAATTATAAGTAGTAAAGAAAGATGAAATTGAACCATCATAATTTACTAATTGATTATGTAAGTTAATATTTGAATTTACAAGAGCATACTTAATACTATTATTAAAAATAATATCATTTATTTCATCTCCACTTAAAACAACATTAATTTTTGAATATTTTTTAACATCACTTATAGGATTACCACTATCATCATTAATAGCTATTTCTATTTCACTAACCTCATTTTGGTATTCTACTTCAAATGAATAACTAGCACTTTCATTTCCTGCTCCATCAACCAAATAATAACGGATAACTCCACTAAAATTATAAGGAGCATTAACTATCAATGAACTATTAGTTAAATATCCATCCACTACAGAACTATTAACGGAATACGTATTATAAACACAATCTACATCTTCAAAACACACTTTCAATCCCAAATAATCATTATATCCAGTGAAAAGATCTTTTAAACTATCGCTGCCAAAATAAACATTTATAACATCATTAGAATATTTATAAACCTTACTAACACCATCATCCTTAACAAAAATTCTAAGATTTTTTCCACTGCTAGTATTAACATATATTCTTTCTGCATTATTTGGATATTTATTAGTATTAATAAAAGGAGAATCTTTATCTATACAATTAATTTTAATATGATTATAAGAAACATTGCCGGCTGTATCCACAACTCTAACAACATAAGCTTTATTTTCCGTTGCAATAAAACTAGTAACTAAATTATTAGAAGACGCTT
The DNA here is from genome assembly GCA_045119835.1 of Bacilli bacterium. GTDB lineage: Bacteria > Bacillota_I > Bacilli_A > RFN20 > DUOF01 > CALVUJ01. The sequence continues at coordinate 34,132 of JBGVED010000083.1, forward strand.
TATTATAAATAGAATTAACAACATAATTATTAAAGATTTCTTCATAACCTGAAATTATACTATCATACGCTAACTTAACATAATCAATAGAAGCAACTCTCTCTTCAACATCATTAACCATAAATTTACGCATATTAACTAAACTTATAGTAACATTTCCATTTACATATTGCCCAACCTTAACATCTCTAACCAAATCAAATTCAATTGGTGAAGTGTCTACTCCGATTACATTTACTTCGTAAGCTATTGTATTTAAAGCAATATCCACTACTTCAACAACATAAATTCCGTTTTTATTAATGTTATACAATTTAGATACAATTTTTTCTCCATTATGATTAAAACAGTCTTTATTCGAACTATCTTCTTTATAATATATACAATATCTGCCTACTCCACTAATATCATCCTTAATAGTTATATCCAAATTTAATTCATCTTCATTTATTCCTGTAAAATCAACAACATTATATTGATTTAAATTATTCACTGTTACTAAAGATGCTTGATTATCATATTTAATAGTTTTACTTTCATAAACGTAATTTCCAAAAATATCACTAGCATAAACATAAAAACTATTTAGTCCACTAACCAATGATAAACTAACACTTTGCTCAACAACTCTTCCGTTTGTAAAACTTATAATTTTAAATTTAGAAAAATCATAAGAGTTATTAGCAAAACATTCATTCAAACAATAGGCAATAGTATCCAATGTGCCTGTATTATTTTTAGTTACACTAAATGAAATATCACCATTTTCATACCACTTATTCTCATCTACTACAATATTAACAATTGGAGCAATTGTATCTATCATAAATGAATTACTAGTAAATGTAGAGCTGTTCCCTGCATTATCCGTTGCACTAACAACAAATCTATATTTTTCATTTGGAGAAAATACTCCTGAATCAAATGCGATTTCATTTCCAGATATCTTACAAACATTAGAATAGAAACTGCAGCTATCATAAGTTTTCTCTACAATAACATTATTAGAACTATCTACCCATTTATACTTAATTGTATTTAAATTTAACTTACTATCTTTATCCTCAATAACAACACTATAATCAAACACCGCAATATATGAAGTTGAACCTCCATTTGTTTCAATTCCATTAGAATTATATAATTTTATAATAGGACCAGATGCATCTACTTTTATTTCGTTGATGGTTTTAAACGACTCATTTCCCGCTTGATCAATAGCCATAATATATAAATTATAAACCCCATCCACACTTGGTGTGCTAATTTTTAAACTTTTAGTGCAGTTAGAAATTTCCTCTCTATACAAACTATTTAAATAATAAGAATCAAAAGCATTCCTAGACTTAATACCAGCATAATTATTAGTTGAGAAGAAATATTTATATAAAACATGCTTACTTCCTACATTTGAATCTTTATCAAAAGTTATTAAAAAAGAATGTGCAGTCTTATAATATTCTATTTCCAAATTGGTATTGTATTGTCCAACCTGACCATTATAAACATTTATTTGTATACTTTCTTTATCAATGCTTGATATTGTTTTAGTAATTAATTTAGTATTTCCAACACTATCTTCTATATAAAAATAATAAATGCCATTTTGATTTATTGAATACAAATTAAATGGTGAAGAAAGTTGATTAGTTCTATAAATAACAACATTAGAATTCACTGCTCTCTCACAATTAACATTAGGCTCATCTTTCCCAATAGCTATACATTTAATTATACTAAAGTCTTTATACTCTATACCAACTGGCAAACTACCATTAGACCACTCAGTAGGAACTTTTACTTCAAACAAATCTATCTTAGAATCAAAAGTAACATACTCACTACACAAAATATCACCATTATCTGCATTGTTTAAACAAAGTCTATATTCTCCATTCATATCATTTCCATCTACAACTATAGAATCATTATCTTTACTAACCACAGTCGCATTATTAAAAGAAACACTAGAATTTTTAGCAAACCATGCATATTTCAAAGTTGTCATTCGGCTAAACATAGAAACATCAATAGTTATTTTATGATTCTTAGCAACTTTAACATTTCCATTACTATAAGTAAAAATATTTTTATAAACAAACTCAACTAAAACATCTTTAACATTTAAAGAAGTATCTCTAACCCTAACATAAAAAGAATAATTTCCGCTACCTTTATTTTCAAAATTATATAAATATTTATCACCCAACACTAATTTATTAAATTCCTCGCAACTTTCACTTGTCGCCTTCACTACACAATAGTCTTGTAAATCAGCATCATTACTAGCAACCTTAAATTCAATAGAATTACCACTAATCAACGTTCTAGTATTATTAAGATAATAACTTCTATATTCAGGATATACAAGTTCAACAGTAAAACTAGGAGTTTTTGTATTAACTTTATATAAATCACTATAATAATCATTATTCATACTAGTCCCAAATGCATCAACAATAGAACTCTTATTAAGTTTAAGTTTAAAAGAAATTTCACATTCGCCAACAATAGTTACAGTAACATAAACAACATTTTCTTTTACAGTTGAATTAACACTAGAAATACCGTAACTCACATTAGAATTAACACTAATTTCATTATTAAACTCATCCAAAACAACAATTTCACTAGAATTTAAAGAAATAGAACTAATTTCATTAACATATACTTTAAACTCTATTTTCACACCTGGTTTACTATAAACCAATTTCTTATCTATTTGTTTTTCTTCAATATAAGCTTGCAAAGAATCAATAACTGGAGCTTTATTATCAACATAAATACCACAATCATTCTTACTAGCACTAATAGAATTTGATTGTCCATTATTTCCTGTTAAAGAAAAACTATATTGCAAAGACATTTCTCCACTATCATTGTCTGCTATGGTATAAACAACTTCTAAAGAATTTTTTGTTGAATCAAACGAACTAACAAATGTATTTTTAGCGCTAGCATTACCAAATTTTATAGAAATACTTTTAGAATTAATAGTAACATACATATTAAATTTAAAAGTTATTTTCACTTTTTTACCAGTAGCACAATAATATTCATTTCCATTAACTTTACAATTTTCAGGTTCAACAACAATATCATCAATTGAAGGAATATTGTTATTTGCAACAGTATCCGAAAAACTCTTTGTCGCTACCGTTAAATCAACAATATTTTTTGCACTATCACTAATTCCATTACCACCACTTATGCTAACAAAACTAAGAACACCTTGATCAGTAGAAGAAGGAGTACAAGTATAAACAAGTTTATTTTCTTTTACTTCCAAAAAAGAACAAGTTTTTGTATTACCTGCTCCAAATTTCACATTAACAATTGGAGCGCTATACCCACTAGAAGCGGACAAAGTTTCACTAAAACTAAATACCATCTTTATAGATGAAGCAGAAGAATAAACACCTGCTTGCGCATCAATAGAAGATATTACAGGTTTATCTGCGTCAATTCTAACATTATAATTATCATTAAAAGAAAATCCACTAGTAACAGTCGATGCCATAGCATTACCATTAACATCTTTTATGTTATTAGCGGCAGTTAATTTAACATTTGATATTTTTCTTTCAAAATCATTATTTCCCCCATCACCCGATGATATCGTATACGTACAAGAAAAAGATGATGTTTTATTTGAAGTATCACATCCCACACTTTTACTAACTCCATTAATAGAAAAACCTAATTTAACGCCACTTGAAACTTTGCTTGATTCACTAAGAACTACATTAAACTTTATTTTTTGATTTACTCCCAATAAGCCACCTGATGCAGAACCAGCTTTACTAACAGAAATACTTGAAACGCTAGGAGCTTTATTATCATAAACAATACTTTTAGAGGCACTACTCTTCCACCCCACTAAAAAAGTTGTATTAGCAGCATTAACATCTATACTAAAATCACTACTAATATCAAAAGAAGATAATTTTTTTACATTATATGCGACAATAATATCGGTACAAGTTATCCCCATAGAACTACAAATGCTAGAAGAAGATGCCGCTGCATTATACTCAGATGTTTCACTTCTATACTTTTCATTATGAATCGTAACAGCCACATCTTTACTTGACCATTCACTTTTTTTAGTTTCAACAATATTTCCACTAACCGACCATGTTTTACCACTACTAAAAGTAAACTTAACGCTATTAACAGCCATAGCATCAAAACCAACATATACAGTAAAACTTTTTACTTCTCCACTAACCTCATCCCTAACTATAGCTTTATCTGGAACAGCAACAAAATGTGCTGCATTAATTTTTAAAGAATTAAACAAGAATCCACAGCAAATAAAAGCAAACAAAAAAACCAAGCTTTTCCAAACATAAGTTATATTTAAATTTCTCTTACTATCATTCATCAATATCATCTCCTAAAATACTTACAGTATTCCTAATTAAATCATATAATATTTACGCTTTTATTTCAATGTTTTTTTAAATTACCAACATTGTTTAACCCAAAAAAAACAAACTAAAAAAAAGTAAAACTTAACTATGTTAAAACACTAAGTTTTACTATAAATTTTAACTTTTTTAATTATTGTCTATTTCTTTTAATTTGTTTTGTGCATAATATTAGCAAAAAGATAGGCAAGAGTCTATTCAAAAGAATTATCGCTTATCTTTTTTTGTTTTTTTTTACAAACCAAGACTTGGGTCTACTCCCATATCTAAACCACTTATATCTTCATCGCTATAATATGCAGCCATAGCAAGCATTGCAGCATTGTCGGTACAACACCAAAAAGGAGGAATAACAACTTCTACATTTTCATACTTATCAGTAACTCTTTCTACAATAGTTTTTCTAAGTTCTTTATTAGCGCTAACCCCTCCTGCAACTAACACTTGCTTAACATCATATTCTTCTAGAGCCATCATCACTTTATCAGTTAAAATTTCTATGACTTTCTTCTGAAACGAACACGCTATATCTTCATTTTTAAACTCTTCATTTTTCATTCTCATCCCATTAACCAAATTTAAAACAGCCGTCTTCAATCCGCTAAAAGAAAAAGCATATTTATCACTTATTTTAGGATATGGAAGTTCATATTTATTCTCACCATAAGCAGCCAATTTATCTATTACAGGACCTCCTGGATAACCAAGTCCTAAAACTCTACTTACTTTATCGTAAACCTCTCCTACCGCATCATCTCTAGTTTCTCCTAAACATTTAAAGTCATATTCTTTATTCATTAAATAAAGTTGACTATGCCCTCCACTAACAACCAAAGTCAATAAAGGAAACTTAAAATCACTTACATATTTATTCGCATATATATGCCCTGCCATATGATTAACGCCAATAATTGGAATATTATAAGAAATAGAAATTGCTTTCGCTGCCTGTAAACCAACATGTAAAGCCCCTATAAGTCCAGGTCCCTTTGTAACAGCAATAAGCGTAATATCACTATACTTAATATTAGCTTTCTTCATAGCCTCATCAATACAAACGGTAATATTTTCAACATGCAATCTTGAAGCAACTTCAGGCATTACTCCACCAAATTGTTTATGGGTTTCAATTTGAGTAGAAACAACATTAGCAAGCAACTCCTTGCCTTCTTTTAAAATTGCTATACTAGTCTCATCACAACTAGTTTCTATTGCAAGTATCATTCTTTTATCTATCATCAACTTCATCTCCCTTACAAAGAATTAAAGCATCTTCACCTTTACCATAATAATCTTTTCTAATACAGATTTCTTTAAAGCCATATTTTTTATACAAATTAATAGCCCTAAAATTATCCACTCTGACTTCTAAATTTATTTTAATGACATTTAATAAATCCACTCTCGATAATAAATCGTTCATCAATATGTTAGACAATTTCATACCTTGAAACTCTTTTCTTATACTAACCTTTGTAATATCCACATTATCAAACATTACCCAAAAGCCATAATACCCAATAATTATCCCTTCATTTTCTAAAACATAAGTATAAGAAAATTCGTTTTCTTCAATTTCATATTTATATTGACCAAGATTCCATGGAGATTTGTACAATTCTTTCTCTATCTTAACAATCTCCTCAAGATCATCTATACTCATTTCTCTTACAATCATACTAATCCTTTAAATAAATAGCTTTAACGCCATCTATATCATTAACTTCTTTTTCATTTCTTAATAAAAACATATTTTCTATAATATCTATTTCCTCTTCTTCATTACCAATAACACCAGTTTCTCCAACATAAGATTCTTCTAAATTCAACTCACTAACGTATTTAACGCAATCCGCAATCACTTCTTCACCATTTTTATATCTGCCATAATAAACTCTTTTACCCTTAGCATCAATAAGAGCGCTAACATCTTTATTACCACACATTGCTTTTAATGAAGATAAACAAACTAACTTTATATTTAAAACCTTGCTCATAACTTTTGCCAAAGTCAAACCAATTCTAATACCAGTATAGGAACCAGGTCCATTAGTAACAACTATTTTAGTTAATTCATTTGGAGTAACATTACTTTCCTTCAAACATTTATCTATTTCTAAAGCAGCAACTTCAGATTGTCTTTTAAATGCTTCATATTGTTTTTTATATACAAGATTATCTCCTTTTGATAATCCCACACACATATATTTAGTACACGTATCAATGTATAACACTATTTCTTCCATAATTTGACTATCTCCTCAACAATCTTTTCATATTTTTCACCTATAGGTTCAACAACAAACCTTCTACTACATTCATCAATAATATAAATATCTATATTCAAATACTCCTCTGGCAATAAATAATCAACAAACATTGACCATTCAATTAAACAAACTCCATCTCCTTCAATATACTCTTCAAAACCTAAATCTTGTTTAAAACCTTCTAATCTATAAGCATCTATATGATACAAAGGAAATTTACCATCAAAATAACATTTCAATATATTAAAAGTAGGACTAGTAATATTTTGTTTAATTCCTAAACACTCACCCAAAGATTTAGAAAATCGTGTTTTTCCAGCACCTAATTCGCCATTTAAAGTAATCAAAAAGCCCTCAAAACAAAAATCACTAATTATTTTGGCCAATTTACAAGTCTCTTCCTCATTTTTAATAATAAATTCAATTTTCATACTCTCGCCTCTCAAACAACATCATGAATTTATCAAAACCATCATAAATCAATTGATCTTTAAAATCACCATTTCCCTCAATTGCATCTTTTTTCAACAAATCCAACTCTTTTAACAAAATATTTTCAATATCTTTTCCATATTGATATTTCTCTTTATTAACCTTATACTCATCTTCATCTAATATCTTAATTTCGCTTTTAACAGTCTTAACAAGATCTAAATCATAATCAATATATTTAATAACATCATCTTCAACAACACAAGGAGTCGCCATATTACAATAATAATGAACACCTTCACTTCTAATAATTCCCATAATATTAAACCATCTATTTTTATAATAAATACTTAAAGAAGGTTCCTTGGCCATCCAAACTCTATTATCACTCTCTCTAATCAAAGTTTTAGCGTTGGAAATCATTATTTTTTCATCATCTTCATAAATAAGGGCCGCTTTATCCCACACCCTATGCAAACTACCATCATGTTTAAAACACATCACTCTTATCCATTTAATTTTTTCCATAATTCATTCACTCTCTCACATAACAAGTATAACAAAAGAAACAAATAAAAAAAAGCATATTAGACCTTAAATCTAATATGCCTTTTATTAATACTAAGCAGCTCTTACTCTCTTTCTAAGTCTCATTACTAAGAATACTCCTGCTACTGAGCCAACTCCTCCAAGTACGAAGAATATCCATGTAAAGTTATTCTTTTTCTTCTTTACTTCTTCTATCACTTCATCTTTTGGTACATCTCCAACTTGATATCCACCTATCTCTACTCCAA
>JBGVED010000084.1:0-29479 GCA_045119835.1 Bacilli bacterium
CAACTCTTTGCCTCATGCCTCCTGATAATTCGTGAGGGTAACAATTTTTAAATTCAAATAAACCGTATTTTTTTAGTAAATCATTAATTAAATTTTTTTGCTCTTTAGTTATTTTCCCTTTAATTTCTAGTCCTATAGCAATATTTTTATAGATAGTTCTCCATTGAAGTAAATTATCTTTTTGAAACATGTAGCCAACATTTCCATTTAACATAATATTTCCTTTTGTAGGTCGTTCTAACCCACTTATTAAGTTTAAAATTGTTGATTTACCACATCCACTAGGACCTACTATAGCTATTTTTTCCCCTTCATTTAAAGTGATGTTTATATCCTTTAAAACTTCGATTTCACCATCAAGAGTAAAAAAACTTTTGGATAAATTTTTAATCTTTAAAATATGATCATCCATATTTTCACTCCTTACTTCATTACATAATATTATTTGAATTTAATAAAGTGTGAAAAATGGTTTTATACCTATTTTAGTATAAAAAAAGAAGATTAACATTTTCTAATCTTCTTCATAGTTTCTAATTTCTTTTTTTTCTCAATAAGTTCATTTAAGTATAAAACATTCATTTTTATATTCCCGTTTTCTTTAAGCATGTTATAAATTAAATTTTTTTCTATTATTTGAATAAAGGTATCTATTTCTTCTTCATAAATAATATCTTCATCAATATAAGGCTTTAAGCGTTCTACGGCCATCTGATAGACATTGTTTTGTTCCTCGTATAAATAACTCTTGGCTTTTTCAAATTTTTTAACATTTAATAATTTATAAATTTTGTTTTTGTTTACTGCAACTTCTTTATCTTCTTTAATGATATGCTTATCCTCCTTCTTTTAGCGTTTGCCTTTTTATTGAACTACAAATTAAATGTAGCATTTTGTCGAATGGTGACATTTTTTTATAAACTAGTAAAATAAAAAAAACTTTACATTAATCTTTTATGCTGTATAATTTTTAATAGGGAGATGAGCGTAGTGATTTTTAATGAACAATATAATAAATTAGTTTACATGATGATAGGGATGGATAATGAATTTAGAGATGATTTTACAAAGTTTGTAGCAGACCTACCAACTACAGTTCGTAATAAGTGTAAAAGAATGCATTTCTTTAAATTAAAGAAGAATGATTATAAATATATTTTTGATGAATACGATGATAGTGAATTAGAATTAATGGTTGAAACAGAAGTATCTTTTGACCACTCATTAAACTTATATAAATTGAATGAAGAAGATTTAACAAAAATGCAATCAATGAAAAAAAATGATTTTGGGGTTTTTGAAACTACAAGAGAAAACGGAGAGTGTTTAGGCTATTTATTCTGTGTAAAAAAGATAGGTAATAAGTATTATTTATCTATGGAAGTAACCTCAAGTAACCCAGAATCAGATAAAAAAATAGACGAAGAAATTTCTCTACACGATTTATTGCTAAAAGTTAGAGGAAAGAAAAGATAATATACAATATATAAGGACTTTTATTAGAAAAGTTCTTTTTTTATGAAAAAGATATTGATATTTAAGAAAAAATGTCTTATTATTAAAAGGCAGTTGGTCCGTTAGCTCAGTTGGTAGAGCAATTGACTCTTAATCAATGGGTCACAAGTTCGAATCTTGTACGGATCACCAGTTAAATAATTAAAGCCTAGTTCACTAGGCTTTTTTTGTTATAAATTTAAATATTTGTAATGTTCATTGTTATTTCTTTGTCTATTAATGTTGCAAATATAATATAGTTTATTCCTTTTAATGTTATATGAGTATCAATATTAAAATTTTTATCTATATAATACGACGATAGTCTAATAAGCAAAGTTTTTGCTGTATCTTTTGAGGCGCTTTCTTCTAATGTTAAATCAATAAATAAAGTATTGCAATTTAATTCGTAATCATAAGAAATTACATCATATTGTTTTAAATGGAAAATTATATCATCATTTAAGGTTGTTATACATCTATTACCATAATAAACAGTTCCTTTTTGTGTTATAGAAACTAGTATTACAGAAAAAATAAACAATAAAGTTAAAAAGAATAAACTTAATCCACCATTTTTAAGAAAAGACCATGTTTTAAGTGCAGTTTTCATATAATCACCAATTATATTGTTTGAAAGTTTTAAATAACTATTCTTTTAATATTTTTATTCAATGAAGTAACTACTTCATAAGGACTACATTTATTATTTCGAGCGATAGTATCTACTAATATATGTTGCCCTAAAAGTTCTAATCTTTCGCCCTCTTTTATTGGGGTGTTTGAGAAATAAATGCAACAATCCATGCAAACTCTACATATTTGCTTTAAGTATTGATTGTTGCAAAAGGCCATGTATTTTTGTCTTATCAAATACCCTAGTCCATAACCTACAGGAGATAGTATTAAATATCCACATTTAGGGGTTTTAAACATATAATCATAGCCAACTTTGCAGTTCTTTTCTACAAAACTACATTTATCTACAAAAGAGTATAAACTTAATACAGGTTTAACATCTTTCATTATTTCATAACGATGATTTAAACCATATAATCCGATTCCTATTCTACAAGCGTTGGTAAAATTTTCTTTTAATAAAAGAGAAGAAACACTACTAGAGGCGTGTATTAAATATTTATCTTTTTCTATGTCTTTTAAAGTGTTTTTGAAACATTCATATTGAGCTAATAAATTGCTTTTTTTGTTGCTGGCATAATGTGTATAAATTCCTTCAATATTTATGTTAGAACTTTCTTTTATTATGTTAAAACATTCTTCAAATTCGCAAGGAGAAATCCCTTTTCTGTTCATTCCAGAATTTATTTTTAAATGAACTCTAAATTTATATTTACTTTTTACCATATCAAGTAGATGATTCTTACTAATAATTGTTATAATCATCTGATTTGTCACTTTAGAAAAATCATTAACTTTATCTAATATTAAAATATCTTTTTTGCTAAATTTAGATACTTCAATCGCTTCTTCAATATTAGCAACTGCTAGTATATTCACATCAGTATCCTCGAGTATGCTAACAATCTGTTCGACACCATGACCATAAGCATTATCTTTAATTATAGCAATAATCTGTTTACAAGTGTTTTTCTTGTAAAAATCAAGATTAAATAAAAAGTTTTCTGAATTCAATTCAATAGTTTTTTCTTTCAAATTTTATCACCATTAAATTATATATATTTAAATTTTGAAAAATAACTTTTTTTATAATAAAAAAAGGAATCATGTTAGTAATTTTGATTCCTTATTTTAATAAATTAATTTTTGTGGTTTTCTTTCACGATGAACATGAAGATAAATGAAACTAACAAGAATAAAGAAGCATATGGAAACATGAATCTTCTTCCAATTAAATCCATTATACTACCAATAATAAGAGGGGTAATTGTTTGTGCTAATTGAGAAGCTGTATAATAAAATCCAGTAAATTTACCACCGTTACTTCCACTTGCGTATTCCACAACCATAGGATATGAATTTGAGTTAATAGCAGCCCAACCAAAACCAGCAAGTACAAATAAAATTACAAACCCTAATAAACTCCATTTTGTTAAAAAAGATGCAATTAAGAATGGAAGGAAAATACAAGTAATTCCAAGTAAAATAGTTTTTCTTCTTCCAATTTTTTGAGCAAGAATTCCTCCTGGTAAATAAGATGCAATTGATGATGCTGTAAATATTAATAATGCAATTGCGCCGGTTGTTTTATTGTCAGGATTGTTGTCAAAGAATACATCCCATGAATAAGTTCCCCAAAATGTTTCTACAGCGTTAACTGCAAAAAACCAAAAGAATACGGCAAAAAGTATTAATATTAAATTGACTTTTTGGCTTTTGTCTAATGGCTTTTGATTAATCATTTCTTCTTTTATTTCTTCGTCAGTTTCAATTTCTGATAAAAGTTTTGCTTCCTTTATAGTTGTTAGCAAAATAATAAGAGCAATAATCATTAATACACTAGTAACAATAAAAGGAATCATAGGATATTTATTTCCAAATAGCAAAGCTGTTCCATAAGCAAATATTCCTCCAACTCCACCCATTAAATTAATTATACCATTTGCTTTAGAACGATATTTTTTTGGAGTTAAATCAGGCATTAAAGCAACAGCTGGAGCTCTATATATATTCATAAAAAATAATATAAGACCCATAACAATTAAAAGGCCAATAAGATTACCATTCATTCCAAGAGCTGCAACGAAAGGGAATGTAATTGCTGCAAGTATTGTTCCAATAATTATATAAGGCATTCTCTTTCCTAATTTTGTTTTGGTTTTGTCTGATAAAGAACCGAATATTGGCAACATTATTAAAGCAAAGATATTATCTCCGGCCATTATAATTCCTTTATAAGTATCATTGACATTCATTTCCTCTAAAAATAAAGGACACATATAATTATAAACTTGCCATAAAAGCATAATGGTGAAGAACGCACACCCAATAAAAAAAGTTCTTTTGTAATTTAATTTGATTTTTTCTTCCATACTAAAACCTCACTTTTCTTAATATTACCAAAAAAATTTTTTAAAAAGAATATAAAACGGATAATAATATTAAAATAAGCATAATTTGCCAATTTTAAACTAAAACTTTTTATATAAATCGCTACTTTTATTGTCTATAAAAATCAAATAATTTATAATTTTATTATAAAAAAGTAGTTTGGTATAAAAATAGAAAGTAAGAAAAGAGGCTAAAAGATGGAAAAGAAAAAAATTATAGCATCATTGGATGGAAATGAAGCTGCGGCATATGGATCGTATGCATTTAGTGAAGTAGCAGCAATTTATCCTATTACGCCAAGTTCAACTATGGCAGAACATGTTGACTCATGGGCGAGTAAAGGAAAAGAAAATGTATTTAGAAATATTGTTAAGGTTGTAGAAATGCAATCTGAAGCAGGAGCAAGTGGAGCAATACATGGAGCACTACAAGCTGGAGCATTAGCAACAACTTATACTGCATCACAAGGTTTGCTTTTAATGATTCCTAATTTATATAAAATGGTAGGAGAATTTTTGCCAGGAGTTTTACATGTTTCGGCAAGAGCGATAGCAGGACGTGCTTTATCAATCTTTGGTGATCATCAAGATATCTATGCAACTAGACAAACTGGAGTAGCAATGCTTTGTTCTCATTCAGTTCAAGAAGCAGCAGATTTAGCTCCTGTAGCTCATTTAAGTGCTATTAAAGCCAAATCTCCATTTATTCATTTCTTTGATGGATTTAGAACTAGTCATGAAATTCAAAAAGTAGAACTTCAAGATTATGATGTTTTAAGAGAATTAGTTGATAAAAAAGCAATAGAAGAATTTAGAAAAAATGCTTTAAACCCTCATACAAACCCAATTGCTAGAGGTGGAGCAGAAAATGACGATATTTATTTTCAAGGTAGAGAAGCTCAAAACAAACATTTTGACGATATTGTAGAAATAACAGCAAATTATCTAAAGAAAATATCAGAAGTAACTGGTAGAGAATACGCACCATTTACTTATTATGGGGCAAAAGATGCTACAAAAGTAATTGTTGCTATGGGTTCTGTTACGGAAACAATTAAAGAAACAATAGATGAATTAAGTAAAAAAGGCGAAAAAGTAGGTTTAATAAAAGTTCATTTATATAGACCATTCTCTTGTAAATATTTATTGGAAGTATTGCCAAAAACAGTTAAAAAAGTTGCTGTTCTTGATAGAACTAAAGAAAGTGGAGCAACAGGAGAACCTCTTTATTTAGATGTTGTAGCAGCCTTAACTCAAAGTAATGTTAATGTAGATGTTATAGTTGGTGGTAGATATGGATTATCTAGTAAAGATACTCAACCAAATCAAATAAAAGCTGTATATGATAATTTAGAGAAAGAAAAACCATTAAATAGTTTTACAATTGGTATAAATGATGACGTAACAAATTTATCTTTAGAAGTAGATGAAAAGTTTGTTGTAGATGGAGATTATACTTCTTGTTTATTCTATGGTTTAGGAAGTGATGGAACTGTAAGTGCTAATAAAAACTCTATAAAAATAATAGGTGATAATACTAATAAATATATTCAAGCTTACTTTGCTTACGATTCTAAAAAATCCGGCGGAACGACAAGATCGCACTTAAGGTTTGGTGATTCACCAATTCGTTCAACTTACTATGTTAAAAATGCTGATTTCATTTCATGTTCTATGGATTCATATATTGTTAAATACGATATGTTATCAAATTTAAAAGAAGGAGGAACCTTCTTACTTAATACAGAATTTAGTAAAGAAGAATTATTGAAATATTTACCAAATAGATTTAAAAAACAATTAGCGCAAAAGAAGGCTAAGTTCTACATAATAAATGCAACTGAAATTGCTAAAAGTATAGGAATGGGAAGAAGAACAAACACTATACTTCAAAGTGCGTTCTTTAAATTAAATCCTCAATTACTTGATTATAAAAAAGCTAAAGAATTGATGAAAGAAATGGCTAAAAAGTCATATAGTAAAAAAGGAGAAGAGGTAGTTAAAGCTAACTATTTGGCGATAGATAAAGGAGACCAAGTAGTTGAAGTTGAAGTTAATCCTAATTGGACAAGATTGACAAGTAAAGATGTTCGTGAATTAACTGGTGATGAGTATTACGATAAATTTGTTTATCCAATCACTCATTTAGGGGGATATGATTTGCCTGTTTCATCATTTGTTAATGAAACCTTAATTGATGGTTCAATGCCAAGCAATGTTGCATTTAAAGAAAAAAGAAATATAGCAGAAGAAGTTCCTGCTTGGCATAGTGATAAATGTATTCAATGTAATAAATGTTCGTTTGTTTGTCCTCATGCAACAATTAGAACATTTGTATTAGATGATAAAGAACTTGAAGAGGCTCCAGAAGTTGTTAGAGAAGATGTTTTAGATGCTATGGGTGGTCCTAATGTTAAGGGTAAAAAATTTAGAGTTCAAGTATCTCCGTTAAACTGCGTAGGATGTGGACTTTGTGTAAAAGAGTGTCCAGGGCTTAAAGGGGAAAAAGCTCTAACAATGGAATCTGTTAAAGAACAAGAACGTCAAGAAGCAGGAGCTGATTACTTGTACAACGGCGATTTTTATAAAAAGGATTTGTTCCCGGAAACAACAGTAAAAGGCGCAGGATTATTAAAACCATATTTTGAAGTAAGTGGAGCTTGTGCTGGATGTGGTGAAACACCATACTATAGACTAGTTTCTCAATTATTTGGTGAAGATATGATTATTGCTAACGCAACAGGATGTTCGTCAATTTATAGTGGGTCAACACCTTCGACTCCTTTTGTTAAAGATAGCAATGGACATGGACCTGCTTGGGCAAACTCTTTGTTTGAAGATAACGCTGAATATGGTTTTGGTATGAGTATTGCTTCTAGTTATAAACAATATCAAATAGTTAATATTATAAATAAAAATTTACCTTATTTAGAAAAACCATTACAAGATATTTTAAAAGATTACTTAGCTAATTTAGGAAATAGAAATAAAGAAAAAGAATTGGCTCCAAAAATCATTGAAATGGTTAAAAAGACTCCAAATGCTTACGTTAAAGAGTTATTAGAATTCCAAAGAGACTTAGTAAGTAAATCACAATGGATTATTGGTGGAGATGGATGGGCTTATGATATTGGATATGGCGGTCTAGATCACGTTCTTGCAAATAATGAAAACGTAAATATCCTAGTTTTAGATACAGAAGTTTATTCTAATACAGGAGGTCAATCATCGAAGTCAAGTCAAACTGGTTCAATAGCTAAATTTACTGCCGCAGGTAAAAAGACTGCTAAAAAAGATTTAGCTGCAATAGCAATGGCTTATGGTCATGTTTATGTTGCTCAAATTAATATGGGAGCAAACAATATGCAAGCTATAAAAGCATTAAAAGAGGCTGAAAGTTATGATGGACCATCTTTAATTATTGCATATTCTCCTTGTATCGAGCATGGAATAAAAGGTGGTTTAATGAATCATCAAGAAGCTCAAAAAGCAGCAACGGAAAGTGGATATTTCAACTTGTTTAGATATGATCCTCGTTTAGAAGAGCAAGGTAAAAATCCTTTGCAGTTAGACTTTAAAGAACCTGATTTCACTAAATTTAAGAACTTTTTATTAAGTGAAACAAGATATAACAGATTGCCTTTTGCAAATCCAGAACAAGCAGAGGAATTATTAGAAGCATCCAAAAAATATGCAATGAAGAGATTTGAAAGATTGAAGAAAATGGGTGAAGAGTAGTGAATATATGGCATGACTTAGATAGCAATAGGGTAAGTAAAGATAGTTTTATTGCATGTATTGAGATATCTAAGGGAAGTAAGAAAAAATATGAATTGGATAAAGATACTGGATTAATAATATTGGATAGAATATTATATACCTCTACTCATTATCCAGCTAATTATGGTTTTATCCCAAAAACATATTCTGGTGATAACGATCCTCTTGATGTATTAGTTTTATGTCAAGAGGTCTTAGAACCTATGTCACTTGTAAAATGCCGTCCAATAGGTGTTGTACTTATGATAGATGGTGGAGAAGTTGATGAAAAGATTATAGCGGTTGTAGAAAATGATCCGGTTATGAATGTTTATAATGACATTAAAGATTTGCCAAAACATATGCTAGAAGAAATGCAACATTTCTTTAGGGTTTACAAGCAATTAGAAGGTAAAAAAACTTATATTGAAAAAGTAGAAAATGTTGAAGTGGCGAAAAAAATTATTGAAGACAGTATAGAAAATTATAAAAAGATTTTTTAAAATAAATCTTTATAAGGAGTGGTGTTATGAGTGTAAAAAATAGAGTTGCTATTATGTATGACTTTGATGAAACTTTAGCTCCTGGAAATATGCAAGAATATGCATTTATTCCAAATTTAAAAATAAGCGCTGATGAGTTTTGGAAAATGTCTGGAGAGTTTGCAAGGAATCATAATATGGATAATGTTTTAGCATATATGTACACATCAATAAAAATGGTTAAAGAGAAAAAACTAAAAATAACAAAAGATGAGTTCTTTAATCAAGGCAAAATGGTTTCTTTTTTTGATGGCGTAGAGGGATGGTTTAAAAGAATAAACGAATATGGTGCTTCTTTAGGATTAGAAGTTGAACATTACATTATTTCATGTGGATTAAAAGAAATACTTGAAGGTACTAAAATAGCCAAAGAATTCAAAAGGATTTTTGCTTGTGGATTTGCTTATGATGATGAAACAAAAGAGCCTATATGGGCAACACAGGCTATTAACTATACTTCAAAAACCCAATATATTTATAGAGTAAGAAAAAACAAATTAGATAAGTTATATGATGCTTATGAATTAAATGAATATGTAGAGGATAGAAGTAGCTTATTGCCATATTCGAATATGGTATATATAGGCGATGGAGAAACAGATGTTCCTTGTATGAAATTAGTAAAAACATATGGCGGACATTCAGTATGTGTTTATAATCCTAATTCTGAAAAAAAGAAAAAAATAGCACAAAAGCTTTATAAAGATGGTAGAGTTAACTTTATAACGCCTGCTGATTATAAAGAAAATTCAAAAATTGATTGTATTATAAAAGATTTGCTAAATAAAATTTCAATTAATAATAAAATAGAAAATTATTCAAAATAGATAAAAATATAATAATTGCTTAATGTAAACAATTGTTATATAATTACAGCATTAAAAGGGAGTGTAAAAATGGAAGAATTAAATTTAACAGAACAAGAGCAAGTAAGAAGAGAAAAATTATCAAAATACATCGAAAAAGGAATAGATCCATTTGGAAAAAGATACAATAGAGATTCTTGGAGTGCAGATTTAAAAGAAAAATATGGAAAATATAGTCATGAAGAAATGGAAGAAAAAGAAGTTATCGTAAGTATAGCAGGAAGAATAATGACTTTAAGAGACATGGGGAAAGTTGCTTTCATGCATATTCAAGATAAAAAAGGTCAAATGCAAGCATATTTAAGAAAAGATACTTTAGGAGAAGAAACTTGGGAAGTATTTAAACTAGCAGACATCGGAGATATCGTAGGAATTAAAGGAAAACTTATGATTACAAAAACTGGTGAGTTAAGTGTTAAGACTTTAGAGTATACACATTTAACAAAAGCTTTAAGACCTTTACCTGAAAAATTCCATGGATTACAAGATAAAGAGGAAGCAAGACGTCGTAGATATGTTGACTTAATCATGAATGAAGATAGTAAAAGAATCGCCTTTGCTAGACCAAAAATAATTAGAGGAATTCAAAATTATTTAGATAACTTAGGTTTTGTAGAAGTAGAAACGCCAGTATTAAACCCAATTTTAGGTGGAGCAAGTGCTAGACCATTTGTTACACACCATAATGCTTTAGATATGGATTTCTATTTAAGAATAGCTACTGAATTACCATTAAAAAGACTAATTGTAGGTGGTATGGAAAGCGTTTATGAAATAGGTAGATTATTTAGAAATGAAGGTATGGATGCAACCCACAATCCAGAGTTTACAACAGTTGAAATCTATCAAGCTTATGGTGATTTAAGTGATATGATGAGTTTAGCAGAAGGTATGTTTAAAACTTTAGCTAAAGATATTAGAGGTAGTGAAGTATTTGAATATCAAGGAAATACATTAGATTTCTCTAAACCATTTAGAAGACTTAGAATGGTTGATGGAATTAAAGAAATTACAGGAATTGATTTCTCTAAAATAACAGATGTTGAAGAGGCAATTAAATTAGCAGAGGAACATGATATAGAACTTGAAGAGCACGAAAAGAATTATGGACATATCGTTAACTTATTCTTTGAAAAATATGTTGAAGAAACTTTAATTCAACCAACATTCTTATATGAATATCCAATTGAAGTTTCACCACTTACTAAAAAGAACGAATTAGATCCTCGATATACAGATCGTTTTGAATTATTCATTAATGGTAAAGAATTTGGTAATGCTTATACTGAGTTAAACGATCCAATTGATCAAAAAGAAAGATTTATCAATCAATTAAAAGAAAAAGAGTTAGGTAACGATGAAGCAAATGATATGGATATTGACTTTGTTGAATCATTAGAATATGGTATGGCTCCTACTGGGGGAATTGGAATTGGTGTTGATAGACTTGTAATGCTATTAACGAATACTGATACAATTAGAGATGTATTATTATTCCCTCATATGAAAAATAGACAATAAATCAAAAAAGCTCTCAATTATGAGAGTTTTTTGCTATCAAAATAATTAAATGTAGATATAAGATGGTTTTAATGATAAAATAATAAAAATTGGAGTTGATATATATGGAAAAACTTAGTGAAGAGTATGTGAAAAAAGGAATTTCTTTAAATGAGGCAATGTATAAAGAATGCGTTGATAGACTTAGCGATTTTAACGATATAAATGAAACGCTTCAATACTTAGAAAAATCTTTAAGAAGGTTAGAGAATGAATTAAGAGGAAAAGTTGACTTTTTTAAATATTATCAAGGGATGAAAACATTTGAGCAACAAATTGAAGAACTAGATAGATTTAAAATGTATGTAAAATTAAATTTAAATCAGTTAAAAGAGAAACTAAATGAAGTTAATTTATCTAACGAAGCTTTAACACTAGAACAATTAACTGATTTTGCAAATAAAACACAATATTTAATTGATAATATTGCAGGGCTACTAGACACTTTAAAACCATTGAAAAGGGAAATTGATGAATTGAAAAAGAGCTCTTATTTAAGTCTCGATAGTGAAATTCAAAAAGATGTATACCGTCATAGTAGCGAAGCCCAAAAAAGAATAGAGCAACTTTCATCAACTATTTCAAATGATGTAAAAAAAGGTAACCTTCATAAAATTGTGATGGCTGATTCTCTTTTAAAAGCAGATATAAAATTATTAAAAAAAGAAGCAAATAAGAGATAATCAATTTTTTAATATCTCTATTTCTTCTTCATTTAATTTACGATATTGACCTATCTTTAAATTAACATCTAAAGATATATTTCCAAAAGTGATTCTTTTTAAGTAAATCACTTTTTTATTTACGCTTTCAAACATCCTTTTCACTTGATGAAATTTACCTTCGCTTATAGTGACAAAACATTTGCTTATTTCATCACTTTCAATTATTTCTAAAGTAGAACTTTTACATAAATAACCATCATCTAATATAATTCCTTCTTTGAATTTTTTTATATCGTCTTCAGTTACACGTCCTTCAACATCTACATAATATTTTTTATCAACATGCTTTCTAGGAGACAACAATTCATGAGCCAATTTACCGTCATTGCTAATAATAAGTAATCCTTCACTATCTTTATCTAGTCTTCCAAAAGGAAATAAATTTAAATGTTTATATTCATTTATTAAATCCAACACCGTTTTATCTTTATTATCAAAAGTGGAACTTACAACTCCAGCAGGTTTATTAAGCATTAGATAAACAAATTTTTCATAAATTAATAAATTATCATTTAAATATACTTTGTCATTTTCTTCATTAATTTTATATTCATTATTTTTTATAATTTCTTGATTAACTTTTACTGAACCTTTTTTTATTAATTCTTTTACTTCTTTTCTACTTCCTTTGCCTAATTCAACAAGGAATTTATCTAGTCTCATCATTCTCATATCACCAAAATAATTATATCATTTGCTAGAATAAAAATATCATCTTTATTATAATAATTTCGTGGTGATAGTATGTTTTTAATGAGTAAGTTGGTATTTGGTATAATAGCGGTACCATTTATAATAATAATTTTAATACCTACGTTAGTTGCTATCATTTATTTTATATATTTAGTTATAACTACTATAAAATATAAAGCAAAATTAGGTTTAAAAGATTTACAAACTTTATTTTTGGATGAAACAACAACGATTCCTGATTATCAACCAGCTGTTATGGGTTATTTGGTTAATTATCAAAAAATTGGAAGAAGAGAAATTTGCTCCACTTTATTTGATTTAATAGGAAGAAATGTAATTAAAATAACTTTAAGAAAAGGATTTGTTAGTGATGACGACGCTAAATATGTACTAGAATTAGATGAAGAAAAAGCAGAAAATTTAAGTGGATTTGAAATTAGATTAATAAAATATTTATTTGGTAGTAATAAAAAGATAAAAAGTGAAACATTACATAAAAAGTTATACAAGAAAAATTTACAAGAAAAATTTTATACTGATTTTTTAAGATTAGTTCAAGCAAAAGCCAAAACTCATGACTTTTTTGATTCAAAAACAGCGAAAAGAAAACTGAAAGTGTATAAAATAATCGATAAAGTAGTAACTATAATTGCTAGTGTTTCTTCTGCTTTAGCAACCCTAATATTGGGGGTAGAAGATATTGATGAGTATGGTGTCATTGTTACGATAGTTATACTATCTTTAATTTCTGCCGGAATATTGTGGTGTTTAAAGTTTTTAATAACGTTTATGTTTAATTTAAGTTGCTTCTATAATGATTTTAGTGAAAAAGGAAATGAAGATTATAAAAAGTGGATGGGCTTTAGAAAATATTTAAAGAGTTACAGTTCTTTGCCAGATCACCCTCTTATGGGAGTATTAGTGTGGGAGAGATATTATGCTTATTCGATAGGCTTAAAGTGCAGTAAAAAGTTTTTTAAACAAATGAAGAAAATGAAAGTTGTAGATAATTCTATAGATATAGATGTTTTAGAAACATTGAATGATATTATTGATTGTATTGGAACAAGCGCAAAAAAAATGAAAAAGATTTCACTAGATGAATATGGTGGATCACACGTTGATTATTAGATAAATAAAAAATGATTACTAAGAATTGTAGTAATCATTTTTTTGTTTCTAATATTGAATCCCCCAAACAACGTTATGTTTAGCTTTTTTACCACATACTACACATGTATGAGTATGATTGTCGTCATAAGTTTCTATAATGCATCTTGATTTTGTTCCTTTAATTTCCTTCATTTTAAGTTCGCATTCCTGGTCTCCGCACCAAGAAGCGTATATAAATCCTGGTTTATTCTGCATTATTTTTTCTACATCTTCAAAAGTTGTAGCTTGATAAGTTAAATCGTTCATTCTATCTTTAGCTTTCTTGTACATTGATGCTTGTATATCATCCATTAAATTTTTAATATTGGTGACTAAATTATCATCATAGTTAAATAAAATTTTTTCTCTTGTGTCTCTTCTGGCAATAGTTATTTGATTATTTGCTAAATCTCTTTTTCCTATTTCTAATCTAATAGGAATACCATTAACTTCAGCCTCAGCAAATTTAAATCCAGGAGATTTTTCACTATTATCAATATAAACAGAAATGCCGGCATCTTTTAATTCTTTATAGCATTTGTTTACTGCTTCGTCGACAGTTTCATCATTTTTACCAATGCCTATGATTACAACTTGTTTTGGGGCGATTTTTGGAGGTAATATTAACCCGTTATCATCGCCATGAACCATTATAATAGCTCCAATCATTCTGGTTGTGCATCCCCAAGATGTTTGGTAAGCATTTTCAAGTTTACCTTCTTTATTTAAAAATTTAATATCATACGCTTTAGAAAATTTCTGACCAAAATAATGACTAGTAGCAGATTGTAAAGAAATACCATTGTACATTAATGCCTCAACCGTTAAGGTGTATTCGGCACCTGCGAATTTTTCTTTTTCTGTTTTTCTTCCAGTTAATACAGGTATTGCTAAATAATCTTCAAAAAAGTTTTTATATGTTTCTAACATATCAAAAGTTTCTTTTTCAGCTTCTTGGCTAGTTGAGTGAACGGTATGTCCTTCTTGCCAGAAAAATTCTCTAGTTCTTAAAAATGGTCTTGTTTCTTTCTCCCATCTCATAACATTACACCATTGATTATATTTTAAAGGTAAATCTCTGTAAGAATTAACGACGTTTTTATAGTAGTCACTAAATAATGTTTCACTAGTTGGTCTTATACATAGTCTTTCTTCTAATTCTTTGCTTCCTCCCATAGTAACCCAGGCAACTTCAGGTGCAAAACCTTCTATAAGTTCACCTTCTTTTTTCATTAGATTTTCAGGTATCAACATAGGCATCATAACATTTTCATGTCCACTTTCTTTGAATTTATCATCTAATATTCTTTGAATTCTTTCCCAAATAGCAGTTCCATTTGGTTCAAATACTATACATCCTTTGACATTTGAATAATTTGCTAGACGTGCAGCTCTAACAACGTCGGTATACCATTTAGCAAAATCAACATCCCTTGATGTTATGCTTTCGTTTTTTTTGTCGCTCATAAAATACATCCTTTCATTTCAATATATAAAAAAAGTAATATTCTAAGAATACTACTTTTCAAACTTAATTATTTTCAGCTTTTTCTTCTGAAACTTTTTTATCGTCAGTTTTTTTGCTATAGTCTTGTTTTCTTATTTTTCCATCTTTTTTATGGATAGAAATAGAACCTTCTTGACTATCTGCTCTGCTTTCAGCAAATTTAATAGCTTCAGCTTGAGTATCAAATAATTTGATTGCTTTTTTGCCTCCGCCATATTTTACTTGCCATTTACCGTCATCTTTTCTTAAAGAAACGTGATAAACCTTTTTTGTAGACTTTCTAACAGGTTTTTCTTCAACAGGTTTTACTTCCTTTGTTGTTTCTTTTTTTTCAGTAGCAGGCTTTGCTTTAGGAGCTGCTTTTTTTACTGTAGTTTTTTTTGTAGTATCTTTTGATTTAACTTCAGTTTTACCCTTTTCGGGAGCAACTTTCTTTGGTTCTTCGCTCTTTATTTCTTTTACTTCTTCAACTTTAACTTCTTCTTTTTTCTTTTTTCTACCCCAGAATAAAAATCCCATAAATACTGCCTCCTTAATACAATTATTATTATAGCAAAATATAACTTTTTTACAATGTATTTTAAAATAAAATACTATTTTTAATTCTTTATTATAAACACAAGAAATGATATAATAATTTTGTATTATTAGGAGTGAAAAAATGGAAAAGAAAAGTTATACACCAATGATGACTCAATATTTAAAAGTTAAAGAGCAATATGAAGATACAATCCTTTTTTATAGGTTAGGTGATTTTTATGAAATGTTCTTTGAAGATGCAAAAATTGCTTCAAGAGAATTGGAGTTAGTTTTAACAGGAAGAGATGCTGGCGTTGAAGAGAGGGTGCCAATGTGTGGAGTTCCGCATCACAGCGCCAAAGGATATATAGAAAGATTAGTTGATAGAGGTTATAAAGTTGGTATAGTTGAACAATTAGAAGATCCTGCCACAGCTAAAGGAATTGTTAAAAGAGATGTGGTACAAATTATTACTCCAGGAACATTAATAGATTTAGGCTTACAAGAAAAGAAAAATAACTATTTGCTAGAAGTTGAAGAAGCGGGTAATAATTATGTTTTAAGTTATGTTGATTTATCTACTGGAGAAGTAAGCGTTTGTAGTATTGAAAAAACATATAATTTATTAAAGGCTGAAATAGATTCGTTGGAATGTAAAGAAATAGTTGTTAGTGAAGACTTCAATGCAGACATGCTTTTAAAAATAAAAGAAGGAAATAGAATTACAATTTCATATCAAAAAGAATTGGCAGACGAAAAAGAATATGCTCATATAAATGAAAATGTAAGTGATTACAGACAAATTCGCTCCATCAATAGATTAATTGGCTATTTAATAAAAACACAAAAAAGAAATTTAGATTATTTAAAAAAAGCTGTTGTAATAGAAAAAACAGAACAATTGCAAATTGATAGTTATTCGAGAAACAATCTAGAATTAACAAGAACACTTAGAAATGAAGATAGATATGGCTCTTTATTATGGATATTAGATAAGTGTAAAACTGCAGCAGGTTCAAGAATGCTAAAAAGATGGATTAGTAATCCTTTGTGCAATCATAAAGCTATTGAAGAAAGACTTAAAATAGTAGATAGCTTTGTAAATAATTTTATATGTCGTAAAGAGGTTATTGAACTTTTAAAAGAGGTCTATGACTTAGAAAGACTGGTGGCAAGAATAAGCTACGGTAATGCTAATGCAAGGGATTTAGTTCAACTAAAAAAATCTTTATCGGTAGTTCCTCAGATAAAAGCACTATTAAAAGATAGTGGAGAAATGGATTTATTTATTTTATCTGACAAGATTAAAGCACTTCCAGAAATTGTTGGCTTAATTGAAAAGGCTATTATAGATAATCCTCCTTTAACAATAAAAGAAGGAGGTATTATAAAAGATGGATATAATACTGATTTGGATGAGTTAAAATACATTTCTAGAAACGGTAAAAACTTTATTGCAAACATTGAAACAAGCGAAAGAGAAAAAACAGGAATAAAAGCTTTAAAAGTTGGTTATAACAAAGTATTTGGATACTATATAGAAATAACTAATTCATATTTAAATATGGTAAAAGATGAGTTCGGCTATATAAGAAAGCAAACTTTAACAGGTGCAGAAAGATTTATAACTAACGAATTAAAAGAAAAAGAAGATATGATTTTAAAAGCAGAAGAGAAAATAGTAAAGTTAGAGTACGAACTTTTTGGGGAAATTAGAGATAAAATAAAAGATATCACAGTAGATATTCAAACTCTAGCAGATGTATTATCCACAATAGATGTTTTAAGCGATTTTGCAGAAGTAGCAGTGGCAAATGGTTATGTAAGACCAATGTTTAATGAAGATAATGTAGTATCTTTACAAGAAGTTAGACATCCTGTTTTAGAACAACTTGTTGGTAAGGAACATTTCGTTAAAAATGACGTTTATATTGATAATGAAAAATTCTTGCAAATTATTACAGGTCCTAATATGGGAGGTAAATCTACTATTATGAGACAAGTGGCAGTAGCAGTTGTTATGGCACAAATTGGTAGTTATGTAGCATGTAAAGAAGCAAGTTTATGTTTGTTTGATAAAATATTTACTCGTATTGGAGCAAGCGATGATTTAGTAAGCGGAAAATCAACATTTATGGTTGAAATGATGGAAGCGAATAATGCTTTAAGAAATGCAACTAGCAAATCATTAATAATTTTTGATGAAATAGGTAGAGGTACTTCTACTTATGATGGTATGGCTTTGGCACAAGCAATTATAGAGTACATCGCAGTTAACATTAAGGCGAAAACGTTATTCTCCACTCACTATCATGAACTAACTTTCCTAGAGAGTAAATTGGATGGGATTATAAACAAAAATGTGGCTGTTCATGAAGAAAATGATAGAGTAACATTCTTATACACATTACAAGATGGTTGCGCAAACAAATCATATGGAGTTAATGTTGCACGTCTTGCCCATTTACCTGATACACTACTTGAAAGAGCAAAACAAATATTAATAAATTTAGAAAAAAATGATAATGTTAGTGCAATGAAAAAAGAAGTTATCATTAAGGAAATAGAACCTGAATATGTAAAAGAGTTAAGAGATTTAGATCCAATGAATATGTCTCCAATGCAAGCTTTAAATTATTTGGTTGAATTAAAAAATAAAATAAATTAAGGAGTCGTTGTATGAAAAGTAATTTAGATGTATGGGCTATACAAAAAGATAAAGATGAAACTAGAATAGCTTTAAAAAATGTAAAAAAAGATTCTTGTGGGAATATTTTATATTTGAATTGTTGGTGTGATTTTTATATAGCAGATAAAGTTATAAAAGGAAGATTGTTTGATTCGTTTTTTTATAGTGAAGATAGCGACACTTTAATTCTATTTTCAAAAGGGCAAATTAGTGAAGAAGAAATAGAAAATTATCTAAAAGAATTTGGTATAGAATATACTGTAGTTAGATTTAAAACTCCAACAACAAAAGAATATGTGGGAAACGATTGGTTCCCAGATATTTGGTTTGCAAGAGAAGAATATGTTTTAAGAGAAGCTATTGATGACTCATTATCTAAATGTATAGAAGACTGCACTTACTTTCCTAACAAAGAAGCAGGAGTGTCTTTAAGTTATAGAGATGAATTTGATGTCAATCACGAAATCGAAGGAAGGTTTTGTAAAGGCGTATTAAATTTTGATGATAAAATAGTCCTTTTGATATCTCAAGATGATAAAAGAAATCTAAAAAGAGAAACGGTTGAAAAAATATTAAAAGAAAAAGATATTGCTTGTATAGTAAAAGAGGAAAAATTTCAGAGAAAATAAGGAGGGGTAATAATGAGTTCTATAAAAGTCTTAGATCCGGCATTAGCAAATAAAATAGCTGCAGGAGAAGTAATCGAAAGACCAGCAAGTGTTGTTAAAGAATTAGTGGAAAATGCCATTGATGCTGGTGCAAGTGTTGTGGAAATAAAAATAAAAGATGCAGGAAAGAAAATGATTTGCGTTAGTGATAATGGGAAAGGAATGGATAAAGAAGATGCGCATTTAGCATTTCAAAGACATGCCACATCAAAAATATTAAAAGAAAGAGATTTGTTTAGCATCCATACTTTAGGGTTTAGGGGAGAAGCTTTGCCATCTATTGCAGCTGTTGCGCAAGTTACTATAGAAACATGTAAAGGAAAAGTTGGTACTAGATTAAAATTAAAGGACAGTAAAATCATCGAGGATGAGCCTTGTGCGTCTAGAGTTGGTACTACAATAACTGTAGAAAATTTGTTTTATAACACACCAGCAAGACTTAAATATTTAAAAACGGATAATGTTGAAATATCACATATAAGTGAAATTGTTTCTAAAATTGCATTGTCTCATCCGAGTGTTAGCCTAACTCTTTATGTAGAAGATAAAGTTAATTTCTTTAGTACAGGTAGAGGAGATGTATTAGAGGTTATTTCTAGTTTGTATGGTCTTAATGTAGCAAGAGAAATGAAGAAGTTTGAATGCGATGAAGATAATTTTCAAATCTCTGGTTATACAAGTTCACTAGGAGTATCAAAAGCTAATAGAAATTTTATTGTTACAATTTTAAATGGCAGATGTGTAAAGATGGTAGGTGTACAAAATGCTGTTATTGAAGCTTATAAAACTTATTTAAGTGATGATAGATTTCCTGTAACAGTTATAAATATAGAAGTTGACCCAACATTGGTTGATGTAAATGTTCATCCTGCAAAACACGAAGTTAGATTATCTAAAGAAAAAGAGTTAAAAGAATTAGTAGAAAAAACAATTAGAGAAGTATTTGCAGTTACTAATATTGCTCCAAAAGTTTACAATGAACCTTCTAGTAAAAGTGAACAAATAAAACTAGATGTTGATACATTTTATGCTCAAAGTGCCTTAACCAATTATCAAATTGAAGAGAATATTATAAGCGAAAATTCTGTTTTGGAAGAGAGAGAAATCTTAGATACAGTTATAGATTTTTCAAGCAAAGAAACTTCAGATAAAAAGTTTATAAAACTTACTCCAATTGGACAATATCAAGCTAAATATATATTGGCATTTGATGAAGATGCAATGTATATAGTTGATCAACATGCTGCAGCAGAAAGAATAAATTATGAAAAATTCCAAAGAGAGTTAAATGATGATAGCAAATGGAACTTTACGGATTTACTAGTTCCTATTGTGATTAATGTAAGCAATTATCAAGCGCAGAAATTATTGGATTATCTAGAAAAACTTAGAACGATTGGAATTGAAATGATACCATTTGGAATAAATGCTTTTAAAGTTACAAGTATTCCTATATGGATGAAAGAATCAAATGTTAATGAATATATTGATGAAATAGTAGAACAAGTTCTATCTAGTAATGGTTCTGTTAAATTAGGAGATTTAAGATTAAAAGCAATTTCTACTTTAGCTTGCAAGGCTTCACTAAAAGCAAACAAAGTTTTATCAATAAAAGAAATGCAAGTTCTTTTAGATAATTTATTCATATGCAATAACCCTTTTACTTGTCCTCATGGTCGACCAACATTAATAGTCTATAGTAGTAATGAATTAGATAAAATGTTTAAAAGGACATAATAATGATGGATAAAGTTATTGTAATAGTAGGTCCTACAGGAGTAGGAAAAACTAAGGTGGGAATTGAACTTGCTAAACATTTTAATACAGAAATAATAAATGGAGATAGTGTCCAAATTTATAAAGAACTTGATATTGGTAGTGCTAAAGTCTGTGTTGAGGAAATGGAAGGGATTAAACACCATTTGTTAGATTTTAAAAATATAGAAGAAGATTACACTGTTTATGACTATCAATTTGATTTAAGAAATAAAATAGAGGAATTTAAGAATAAAAATATTCCTCCTATCATAGTAGGAGGAACAGGTTTGTATTTAAAAGCAGCCTTATACGACTATAAATTTGAAAAAGAAGAAAGAATAGCTTTTAATAATTATGAAGAGTATTCAAATGAGGAACTATTTGAATTGTTAAAAAATAAAGATCCATTAGAAGCAAAAAAATTACACCCAAACAATAGAAAAAGAGTTGTAAGAGTGCTTAATGTTATAGAAAATTTAAAAGAAAGTAAAACAGAAATGTTAGAAAAACAATCACATAAACCAATATATGATGTTACATTTATCGGATTAACCTTACCTAGAGATATCTTATATCAAAGAATTGATAAAAGAGTTGATTTAATGATTGAAAAAGGATTGCTTGAAGAAACTAAAAATTTATTTAAAAAATATGGAGATAAAGATTATAAATCACTTCAAGCTATAGGGTATAAAGAATTATTTTCTTATTATAAAAATGAAATTAGTTATGAGGAAGCAATAGCGCTAATAAAAAAGAAATCTAGAAACTACGCCAAAAGACAATACACATGGTTTAATAATCAATTTGATGTAAAATGGTTTGATGTTAATTTAATAGACATAGATAGTACAGTGAAAGATATCATAGAATATTTGAGGTAATATATGGAAGATAGATTTTTAAGAAATGAACTGTTTTTTGGTAAGGAAAAACAAGAAAAATTAAAAAAAATTAAAGTGTGTATTGTAGGGTTAGGTGGAGTTGGAGGATATGCTGTAGAAACTTTAGCAAGGCTAGGCGTTGAAAATTTTGTGATTATAGATAAAGATAAAGTAGATATTACAAATTTAAATAGGCAAATAATAGCGTTGGATTCAACTTTAAATGAAGATAAATGCGATGTAGTTGAAAACAGAATTTTAGATATAAATCCCAATGCAAAAATAAAAAAATATCCTTTGTTTTTCAATAAAGAAAGCAAAGAAATTATATTAGAAGAAAAAGTGGATTTTGTAATTGATGCAATAGATACAATAAGTTGTAAATGGGAACTGATTAAACTATGTTTAGATAACAATATTGAGTTTATAAGTAGTATGGGTATGGGAAACAGAGAAGATTTAACTAAAATTTTAATTACAACTTTAGACAAAACAAATTATGATCCTGTAGCAAAGAAACTAAGAGAACTTGTTAGAAAAGAAGAAAGATATAAAGATTTAAAGAAAATAAATGTAGTTTTTTCAACAGAGATTCCAAAAAAACAAAATAGAGTTATAAATAAAGATACAGCAATAAAAAAAGAAAGTACCCCTCCTTCTAGTATAATTTTTACTCCATCAGTAGCGGGTATGTTATGCGCATACTATATCTATAAAAGAGTAAATTAAAATGAGGTTTTTTCCTCTTTTTGAATTAAAAAATATTGATAAAATGCCAGCTGAATGTTATTATTTGATTAATAGGAGTTGATTTAAATGAAGATATTAATGCAAGTTACCGATGTTAAAACATTGGATGGTTATATAGATGACAATGCGGTTCCTTTTGCAGTGTGCGTTCCTTCTGGATGTAACATAAGCAAAAGACAACAAAGATTTTTAGAAAAGTATTATGATAGAGTAGTAGATAAAAGAGGATGGGTTTGTTTCTATTGCAATATCATTAATGCGTGGAAATGTAGAGATAATGGTTATAAAACAATTGAATTTCCTAATGGAGTAGAAGAAAAAATACAACAATATAACTTAGAAAGAAATGCTTCTTTAAATGGAAAGTATGTTGTAGTTCCTTATTTTAAATCAGGAAATAAAATAGATGCGATTTCTCTTACTAGATTGGTCAGATTAAAAGTTGCTGATATGAGTAAGAAACTAAATGAAAAGGTTGTAAGATAAGTTAAAATACTTATCTTTTTATTTTAAAAAAATATAACAAAATATATAATTAATTTAGAGGTGATTCTATGTTTAAAAGTGATATAGAGATAGCTAGTGAATGTAAAATGGAAAAAATTCAAAATATAGCCCAAAAATTAAATATAGATGAAGAATACTTAGAAGTTTATGGAAAGTATAAAGCTAAGATTAACTTCGATATACTTAAGACTTTAAAAGATAAAAAGGAAGGGAAATTAATCTTAGTTACTGCGATTAATCCAACTAGTGCAGGTGAAGGAAAAACGACTACGACTATAGGACTTGGTCAGGCATTTGCTAAAATTAACGAAAAAGCAATAATAACTTTAAGAGAACCATCTATGGGACCTGTTTTTGGATTAAAAGGTGGGGCAGCAGGAGGTGGTTATTCTCAAGTTGTGCCGATGGATGAAATAAACTTGCATTTTACAGGAGATATGCATGCGTTAACTAGTGTAAATAATTTGATTAGTGCGTGTATTGATAATAACTTATATTTTGGTAACTCACTAAATATTAATCCCAATAAAATAGTATGGAAAAGATGTGTTGATTTAAATGATAGAGCATTAAGGGAAATAAGTGTAGGTATGGGTAAAAACAATGGTATTATAAGAAAAGATTATTTTAATATTACAGTTGCAAGTGAAGTAATGGCCATTTTATGTTTATGTAAAGATTTAGAAGATTTCGGAAGAAAAATTGGTGAAGCTATTGTGGCATACACAAATGATGATAAAGGTATAAAAGTTAAAGATTTAGGGATTGTTGGAGCTTTAAAAGTTTTAATGAAAGATGCAATTAAACCAAATCTTGTTCAAACATTAGAAAATACACCGGTTTTGATCCATGGAGGACCATTTGCTAATATTGCTCATGGGTGCAATTCTCTTATTGCCACTAAAATGGGATTGAAATTAGCTGACTATTGTATAACAGAAGCTGGTTTTGGGGCGGATTTAGGTGCAGAGAAATTTTTAGATATCAAGTGCAGAGAAGGAAATCTAAATCCTAGCGCTGTTGTTATAGTTGCAACAATTAGAGCGTTAAAAATGCATGGAGGAGTTAATAAAGAAGAACTAAATAAGTTGGATTTACAAGCTTTAGAAAAAGGCGTTGCCAATTTAGAAAAACACCTAGAAACTATAAAAAAATACCATGTACAAAGTATAGTAGCAATTAATAGATTTTTAACAGACGATGAAACAGAAATAAATTGGCTTTTAAATTGGTGCAAAAGCAAAGGTTATAGAGTAGAACTATGTGATGGATTTGCTAAAGGCGGAGAAGGAGCAATTGATTTAGCAAAAGCAGTTGTAAATATATGTAAAGAAGATAACTCATCATTTAATTATCTTTATAAAAAAGAAGATTCTATAGAAGCAAAAATAGAAACAATTTGTAAAGAAGTATATGGTGCAAGTAAAGTAGAGTATAGCCAAGAAGCTCTTGATAATATAAATGACTTAAAAAACAGAGGATTAGATAAAGACTTACTTATATGTATGGCAAAAACGCCAATGTCTTTAACTGATGATTCCAAAATATTAGGAAGACCAGAGAATTTTACTATTCATGTTCAAAAAATAAATATTTCTAATGGTGTTAAATTTGCGGTTGTTTTAACTGGAAATGTATTAACTATGCCGGGATTGCCAAAAGTTCCAGCAGCTAATAAAATAAATATAGATGAAAACGGAAAGATAGAGGGGTTATTTTAAATGGAATATAAATTAAATGATATAGCAATAACAAAAAAAGAACACCCATGTCAGAACAGAAGTAATAGATGGCAAATAATAAGAGTAGGGGCAGATGTTAAAATAAAATGCCTAGGGTGCGGGCACGTAGTTATGCTAAGTAAACATAA
Source organism: Bacilli bacterium (assembly GCA_045119835.1). GTDB lineage: Bacteria > Bacillota_I > Bacilli_A > RFN20 > DUOF01 > CALVUJ01. The sequence continues at coordinate 24,973 of JBGVED010000084.1, forward strand.
ATTTGAAAAATCTTTAAAAAAAATAGAAAATAATGATTAATTTTAAAAAGAGGTTCCTATAGATATTAAAGGGACCTTTTTTGATAGAGTTAAAAAATGTAGAGAAAAAGTATAAAAGAAGAATTTTATTTAGCAAAGTTAATCTAAAAATAGATAAACCAGGAATATATTCTTTTGTTGGAGAAAACGGAAGTGGCAAAACAACGCTTCTCAATATCATTTCTAAATTTATAAAACCAAGTAAAGGAAGGGTGAAAATTTCGGAAGGAAGTATTTCTTTTGTATCTCAAAAGGTAAATTTACTATCAAACCTTACGATAAGGGAGCATTTTGAAATGGTTTCTTTAGATATTAATCTTTTAAGAAAAATAAATTTAATATCTAAAGTAGATAAGTATCCAAAAGAACTATCCTATGGCATGAAACAAAAAATTGCAGTCCTAATAGGGCTGTACACCAAATATAATGTAATTGTTTTAGATGAACCAACAAGTCATTTAGATAAATATAACTCCAATATTTTAATAAGAGAAATTAAAAAAATTAGTGAAAGTAAAATAGTTTTATTAGTTAGCCATGATAGAAAATTAGTGGAGCGAATTAGCGATGAAATTTATTGTATAAATAATAAAAGAGTAATTTTGATAAAGGAAAATAATAGAAAAAGAAAATTTATAAATAGTAAAAAAAACAAAATAACCTTTAATAAATATGTAAATAAAAGTTTTAAATGTAATAAAAGAATAAATATATATTATTTTTTAGTAATTTTATTTTTGGCGATTACACTAAATTTTACATTTAATTTAAAAGGAAATTTTTCGAATATTACAAAAATAAATGAAGCAAATTCTTTAGAGTACAATAAGTTTTATTTAAAAGAGTGTAATGAACAAATAACCGCCAATATAAAAATAAAAAAATGCAATAATCTTAGCGAAAAAAATATAGAAATATTATCAACAAGCGATCACCTTTTAACTATTAATTATGACGTTTTTATTAATAATCTGTATCAAAAAGATAATTTGAGTGTTATAAATAGAAAGGTTCATTTAAAAGAAGGTAGATATCCTAAGTCTATTAACGAAATAATAGTAAGTAATAATTATTTCTTAGGTGAAGAAATTACAATAGAAACTACTAAAGTTATTAATTATAAAAAGACAGATATATACAAGGACAAATTAAAACTAAAAGTTGTAGGAATTATAGACAACGTTGATTTAATAGAAGATAAAAAAATATATTTTTATTATGACTATGTACATCAATATTTTAAAGATAAAAAATTAATAAACAATAATATTTCTTTATATGAGTATTTTAAAGATATAGATATTAATAATTACAAATATATTCTCTATTTTAATTATATTGATTTGGATTTGTTAGATGATTTGAATATAGATTATTTATCATCTTCATATCAATATTTGCAATCTTTAAAACATACTTTTAAAGATGTTAATGAAGGAATGAATTATTTCAATATATTTGTTATTGTATTTTCCTTTGTTTATTTAGTAAGAATAATAAGAAAAAAAGTTAAAAGTAAATATGATGATATTGTGTTTTTTAAAGCTTGCGGCGTTACAAAAAAGAAACTTTGTAAAGTTATAAACTTAGAAAATAATTTATTAAGTATTATAGCAATTTTTATAAGTGGGCTTATTCTAGTGTTAGTAAAGGCGATTTTCAAGAATTTATTTGTTGATTATACAACATGCTTTTTAATGATGATTATTATGCTATTTTTCAATAAGAAAAATTTAAACAAAGAAATAAAAAGGCAGGTATCTATATGATTGAATGCAGAAATATATGTAAAAAATATGATGACAAATATATATTGAAAAATTTTAGTTATAGATTTGATAAAGGGTTATATTTAATTTTAGGGCCTAGTGGTGTAGGAAAAACAACATTACTAAATATAATTTCTTTTGATGATTCAAGTATAGAAGGAAATGTTTATATAGAAGGCGACATATTTTTCTTAAAAGATAACAAAAATTTAGTGAATAAATTGACTGTTAAAGAACACTTTAAACTCTTTGAAATGATTAATAAAAAAAAGATAAAATACTTTTGTGATATAAGAAAAATTGCCAAGAAAAAAATAAGCAAATTATCCTTAGGTGAAAAACAAATTGTTTTACTAACATTAGCATTAAATAGTGATGCTAAAAATATTATTTTAGATGAGCCAACAAGTGCTTTATCACAAGAAAATATAAAATTGTTTTCACAGTTATTAGAAAAAGAATGTAAGGATAAAACCATTATAATATCGACTCATAATGATTCTTTTAAATGTTGTAAAAGAATATATCTCAACAAGGAAAAAGAGCAACAGCAGAAGAAAATAGAGAGTAAATTTATTACTAATAAAAAGAAGATGAAATTCCGGTATAAAAAAATATATATAAAAAAAATACTTGTTAAAAAAATATTTTTTGTATTTAGTTTGCTTCTGACCTGCATTAGTTATGTAGGAATAAACAAATATTTAAATAAAGATTTTAATGGATATTTGCGGTATTTAAAAGAAAGAGAAGGAATAGTTATAGGTCAAAAGAATTTAATAAAAAATATAAATGAAGACATCTTTTATCAAGTGGTAAAAAAATTATCTTTTTATGTAACTGATTACAATGGTAATTATTACAATTCTTTGCTTTATAATTACGATATAAATGTAGATGGATATTATATAGATAATGGATTTACTTTATCATCAATTAAATATATTGAGAAAAGTTTAAAGAATGATGAAGTGGTTTTAGGGTTAAACATTCAAAATTTTTGTAAAAATAATTTGCTAAATCACTGCGATATAAATCATATTAATTCTTTACTAATAAACAAAAATATCAAAGGATTTCCTTTTTTAATTTCTGAAGTTTTTGAAAATGAAGAAACTGTTATACTCAGTAATAAAAGATTTATAAAAATTTATGATTATAATGAATATGAAGAATATTATTTTGATGTAAGAATAGAAAATAAAGAAAATATATTTAAGATTATTAACGAGGATGATTTTTTATCTTGCTTTGAGTTCACTTTAATAGGAGAAAACGATGATTTTAATAGATATAAAGTTGAAGTTAAAGATGATAAGTATTTTAAAACTATTGAGTATAATAAATATATTGTTTGTCTGGATAAAGGGTATAATTGTCTTGATTATTTAAAACCATTTAATACTCTTGTAAGCATAGATGAAATAGAAAATATTGGAGAACTAAGTTTAAAAATAATGGATAACGATTTAAATGATAATGAAATCATTATTTCTTCACAAGTCAGTGAACTTGTAAGAAAAAGCAAAGGTGAGAATATTATATTATATTTTGATTATAATAGTGAAATAAAGCAAGTTGAACTTAATATTAAAGATATAATTAAAGATGAAAGTCTTATAATTTACCAAAATAGTAATTGGAGTTATGATTTGTTTAAAAGTATTTTACAATATGATAATAGTGATTTAAGAATAAAAAACATATTAATTTATGAAGAAATTAAAGAGAATGATTATAAATGTGATGATATTTATAATGAATTAGTAAAAAAATATAAGAAAATATTTTTAAAAATAAAAAACTACCTTTTAATCATAAGTGCATTAAGTAGTTTAATTAGTACAATAGTTTTAATAATACTAGAAATATTTCAAAACAAATTCAAACAAGAATATTTTAATTATCTAAGAATATTGAATGTAAAAGTAGATAAAAAGGAAATAAAAAAAGGAACCTAAGTTCCTTAAATGTCTAATTATAATTAGTTATTATCAATACAAATATTGATAGCTCTTAAACCTTTTTCAGATTCAATAAGTTCAAAGTTAACTTTTTGATCAGGATTGATAGTTTTGAATCCATCCATTTTTAATTCGCTATAATGGAAGAATACTGATTCGCCATTATTAGTAGAGATAAATCCATAACCCTTTCTTTTGTTAAAACTTTTTACTGTTCCGTTCATACTAACTCATAGACCTCCTTGTGAATTAAACTTCACAAAATAATTATACCTAAATATTATTCTATAATAAAGAAAACGGATATAAAAAATAAATAAAATAAAAAGAGGTTTTTTACCTCTTATTCTGCAACTTTAATGTTAACAGCTCTTAAGCCTTTTTCAGTTTCAATAATTTCAAATTCAACTGTTTGACCAGGATTTACAGTTTTAAATCCTTCCATTTGAAGTTCACTGTAGTGGAAGAATAAATCTTTACCTTCATCAGTTTTAATAAAACCATAACCTTTTTCTTTATTAAAGTTTTTTACTGTCCCTCTCATTTTTCTACCTAAACCTTTCGTATTTTCTAGAAAAAGTATAGCATAACCATAAAAAATATTAATAGTTTTTTACTTTTATTTTAAAAAATATGCGAATAGGTTAAAATTATAAAGGTGATTTTAATGGAAAATATAGAAAATAGATTACAAAAGTTTATGGAAAGGAATAAAAATAAAATTGAAGCAATAGG
>JBGVED010000085.1:0-37619 GCA_045119835.1 Bacilli bacterium
TCATCATTTAAACTTACATCTTCTAATAAAGTAGGCTCTAATGTTCCATTTGTTATTTTTCCTCCAAAAGCTAATTTCTCTTTGTCTATTAAAGATATTAATCTATTTAAACTTTTTTCATTAATAACATGCGTAAATTCATCATCGAGAATTCCGTTTGTGTAGTAGAATTCTTGAATATATTTCATCGCATACTTAATAAAGTCTCTTTTTATATCGCTATGAACAAGAATATAATCAGGTGCTACACAAGTTTGACCAGCATTTAAATATTTACCCCATACTACTCTTTTAGCACTTTTTTCTATATTTGCTGTTTTATCTATAATGCAAGGAGATTTCCCTCCTAACTCTAATGTCATTGGTGTTAAGTATTTAGCTTGTTTTTCCATAAGTTCTTTGGCTACAGCGGTAGATCCAGTATAAAAAATATAATCGAATTTTAAATCAAATAATTTATCCATATTTTCTTTTGTGTTTTCCATAAGATAAATATACTCTTTATCAAAAACATTTAATATTTTTTCAATAACACTAGTAACTCTTGGAGTATTTCTAGAGCTTTTTATAAATGCTGTATTTCCCGCTGCAATTGACCCTATTAAAGGCATCATTGTTAATTGAAAAGGATAGTTCCAAGGTGAAACAATTAAAACATTTCCATATGGTTCATTAATTATATATCCACGTGACGGAAAATTTATAATTGATGTTTTAACTTTTTTCTTTTTAGATAAACCTTTTAAGTGTTTAATAAAATAATTTATTTCTTTAATAACCAGCCCAACTTCAGTAGAGTAAACATCAAACTCACACTTATTATAATCTTCTTTAAACGCTTTTACTAAATCTTCCAAGTTTTCATAAATACTTGTTTTTAATTTTTTTAAAGCATTTATTCTAAAGTTTATGTTTAGCGTATTTCCTTTTTTAAAGAAATCTTTTTGTTTTTGTAAAATCCTCTCCATCTTGTATACCTCCTAACTATTTTTATAATTCATTATTTTTTCTTCTAACTGACAAGCTTGTTTATAGCATTCCTTTAATGTTTCTTCTGCACTAATATTTCCTTTTTTTGCATGCATCAATAACTCATAATCTAGACTAACTTCATTACAATTAGCTAGTCCTTTTGCTAGAGTATCCCAATCAATATTTCCAAATTTATTTAATGTATGTAAATCATCTAAACCATCATTATCATGCAAATGAAGACAAATTAATTTATCTTGATACTTTTTTAGATAATTAAAATGGCTATCAAAACAATTGTTGTGTCCTGAATCATAGCAGAACCTTAAATATTTATTATCTATTTTTTCAAACACTTTGACAAACAAATCTTGATAATCTATATTTTCAATCGCTAATGGAACATTCAATTTTTCACAAACTTCTAAAATTCTTTCTAACCTCTTTATACCTATTTCACTAAACTCTTCTTTAAGGTGAACTACTACACATTTAAATCCGTATTTTTTGGCAATTTTTAAATCTTTTATTAAATTTTTCTCTAATCTTTTTCCTTTTTTATTATCAAAAAAGAATTCTTTTAATTCGTTATCGTTATAACTCATGTGCAAACTTGAAAGTTTTAAGCCTACTTTTTTAAATATTTTAACTTGTTTTCTTATTGAACCATTTTGCTTGTTTAAACTTTTATCAGCATTTGTAATAACACAATCAAAACCTGCAGCTTTGATCATTTTTGCTCTTTTTTTATAATCTATTTTATATCCAAAATAAAAACTTATCCCTTTATCCATTTTAAATTTTCTCCTTAATACACATAATAAATTTGACAGGCTGCTTTATCATAATCATCCATTTCAACTTTATATTTTTTTGCTCCCATTTTTTCATAAAAAATTTGTGCCTTCTTATTATAATAGTTACAACAATTATATAACTTTTTATTTTTACTTTTGGCAATATCGACAAACTTTTTTCCAATTCCTTTGCCTTGATAATTTATATCTACCGCTAAATCATTTATTACCAAATCATATCCTTCTAACGAATTATGAAAAGGTTCTCCTAAAATCATATATCCGACTATTCCATTATTTTCTTTACAAATATAAATTTCTTGATTTTTATCTAAAATTAATTTCTTGAATTTTTCCTCTCTTTTTTCATAATCGTAATTATCTATTAAATAGTCATCATAAATGCCTCTATATGTGCTTTCCCAAACTCTTTTCTTTAGATAGCTAAGATTTTTAGCATCCTTTATACTAGCAAGTATTATCTCCATAATTCTCACCTCTCTATTAAAGTTTATCACAACAAGAAAGAAAACAAAAAAAATCTCTTAACTATTTTAACTAAGAGATTTATTTTCTTTAATAATTTTCACTTTATTACACGCAATCTTTATATTATATTTTTCAAACTGTTTTTTTACTTCTTCTAATAAATAATAATATAAATCCCAATATTTTTTATTATCGCACCATACTTTTAGGACTACTTTAAAATAACTATCTTTATACTCTTCAATATTTATAAATGGGATTTTATCTTCTTTATACATTTTTGAGTTTTTAACACTCTCTGACAATGCCTCTTTAACATCATTTAAATTACTGTTGTAATCAACATTAAACAACATATCTAATCTTCTTGTTTTTTTGGCTGAATAATTAATAATTGATGAATCTACCATTTTACCATTTGGAATCATAATAACTTTATTATCTATTGTGACGATATAAGTGTAAAATGTTTTAATATCTTCAACTGTTCCACTTACCCCATTACATTCTATATAATCACCTAATTTATAGGGGCGCATTACTAAAATTATTACTCCTCCCGCAAAATTTGATAACGATCCTTGAAGTGCTAACCCTACCCCTAAACCAGCTGAAGTTATTGCCGCTGCAATCGAAGTGGTTTCTATTCCCACATATCCTAAAAAACATATAAAAGATAGTATTTTCAAGCCTTTTTTTAACACATTTAGCAAAACTTTAGTAATAGTTTCATCTAAATTTTTCTTGCTTCTATTCAATCTTTTTTCAATAGATTTAGTGAAGCAATTAATAATTTTAAAAGTAAAAAACAAGATAATTAACGCTACTAATAATTTTATTCCTTCAGTAACTATCCATTGCTTAACATTTTCTATTAGTTCATTTATAGTCATGTTTATCCCCTATTTTAGTATGGGATAAATTTTATCTTCTATAATATTTCTTTTACTTTTTGTTTGAGTTTATTTAATCCTCTACGAATAGGCTTTTTATCTTTTAAATACATATATAATTGTATGGATAATATTGCTATAGAAATACTACTTATTATTTTATACAATTCAATAAAACTCATAGAGTAAATATTTCGTTCCTCTAAATATCCATCTACTCCAATCATTTCTATTTCCATATCATTATTTATGGCTTCTATAACGACTTTATGTTTTTTATTTTTTAAATTTTTAACCATATAAGAAGGTGTAGTTTCTTTTCCATTATTAACCACATTTATCCAATTACTATTATCTATTTTTATTCTATAATTACTATTGTTTGCCGTGTATAAAACAAGTTCTTTTCCAACAAATTCAAACTCGACTTTGCTTCCTTTTTTTGCTAATGAACTTACACCATTAAAATGATTGTTAATATATTCTAAATTCCATTTTCCTGTATATTGTAAGTTTGAACTATTACTAGCATAATAATTTAAATTACTACTATTAGAACTTACACCTACTTCTATTTCGTTAATTGATGTGAAACGTTTGTTACTTGCATTAGATTTAACAACTAATTTAATATATTTTGCTTTTATAATTTTACCAAAACTTATATTTAAAACATTTTCATTATTATCATCTTGTTTTAGCAGTTTATACTCTTTATTATCATCGCTTATATATAATTCATATTGCCCTATAGCATAATACTTATCATTGTTTGTAAAATATATATTTATACAATCAAACATTGCTGTTTTGGTAAACTTAATTATATAAACATGAGGAAATTCTGTTATATTACTTTGCCATGCTGTATGAAAAGATGTGCTCTTATTAGAGTCATACAAATTAGTAGTTTTTGCGTCACTAACAGCATTCATGTTAACTTCAACACTTTCTATTTCATTAATTGTATAGTTGCTATACTTATTTAAGATGAGTTCATTGTTAACATCATAAATTATTGGATATTCCTTTGCTCTATATTTTGTATTTTCATTATTTGCTGATTCACTATAAACTAAATTATTATCTACATTGATATAATTGGATTCATCTTCATATGAATATACAACACGAGCATTTCCATTACCACCAGTATTTAAACAATACAAAGAAAATTCATAAAACTCCCCCTTTTCTAGATAAATATTGACGAAACTGTCTAAATTATTCATGTTTATTGAACCAGAATAAGAAGTTGTATTTATCTCATATCCATTTAAAGAGAACCTTATTTTATCATCTCCATAAATAGCAAAAGTATAATTACCTGTTTTATCAACTTTTATTTTACCTTTACTAATGGATATGTTATTACCTTGTTTAACATCATAATTAAGACCCTCAACATATTTTTTTTCAATTAAATTTTCTTCTTTTATTTCATTTAAAGCACCATCTATATTATTTTGATTTGTACTATATGTTTTTAAAAGAGGCTTCGTCCAATCGAAATCTATTTCAAAATCTAGTGTTTTTAAATATTCTTTATTATCGTATGTTATAGAGTAGGTAATACTAAACTTATCTTTTTTGTTTGTTTTGTTATTGTAAGAATATGTTCCATTTTCATTTTGCTTTAATTTGCCATATTTTGGCTTTGTAATTTTTTTTATTTTATAGTCTAATGTTGTAACTGTATATTTATTAAAATCAAATATATAAGTATTATCATTTAAATAATATGTTCTTCCTGTATTTATGTTTTTTACTCCATTACTATATAAATTATATAAAGGTAAATACGGCATATAATTCATATTTTTTATTGTTATTATTGTTTCTTCACTTAGATTCATTTTGCATACATTTGTTAAATAATATGTCAAATCATATCCAAATATTTTACTCGCTCTTATCGCAAATGAATCAACGTCTGTTAATAGATTTGCTTCATAACCATCTATTAATCCATTTGTGCTTTTTATAAGTTCTATAACTTTTTCTACTCCAAAAGCATGCATCAAATCTGCATACATGTATAATTGATTAGTTGAAAATTCTTCAAAGGATGTTACATTATTTGAAACATCCATTACTCTTTTAAAATTATAATAAGGATCTGTCGATATATTCCACCCACTACTTGTTGCTCCTGGCGCTTGTATTTCACTTCTTGTCGAAGCAATATCTGTATAAAGCAAGTATCCCATTACCGTTAAAACATTATTGGTAACTTCTCCTGGATTATCAAGCCCCCATTTGCCGTTAGAAAAACTTTGATGGTGATGATTAAACTCATGAAAATTACCCCAATTTCCCCCCTTCATTTGAAGGTCGTAGTTTAGTGAACTTGTCCCCCAAGAAAGTGGCAAAATGCTGAAATTTGCTCCAACATAAGCAACAGCAGCTCCTGCAGGAACATATGAATCATAGTAATGAGTTATAGGCATTGTATTACCTACTTTATTTAATGTATACATACTCAAACTACTCATTTTATGCCACAACTTCAAGGCGTTTATTATATCGTCGCTTTTTACATAACTTTTTGGCATTATCAAACGGACATGTGGAAGTTTAAATTCCATAATTAAGCCATCATTATCTAGCATGTCTTTATAGTCTTCTTCGCTATTTATCCCAAGTTGAAAAACCGGATTATCTACGCCACCACTTACTGTCACTTCAAAGTTATCATTAACTTTATCCGTTACATATATGTATACTGCTCCTCCTAGTGGTGTTCCTACTTTTGTTAATGTACTAGTTAAATCAAAACTTTTTCTTATTAAAGGCATTCTATCTTTATTACCTGTTAGAAATTTATCTAGAGGAATGTTATTAGCTTCTACTTCATACCCTATTACTACACTTAGTCCTTTGTTTATTAAATTTTCATTTATCTCAATAGTTAACACTTCTCCTGCTGGTGCGTAAATGCCTAATGAATGATATCTTTTAACACTCGCATTAATATACGTTTTCTTTATTATTCCTTTTGCTTGATCACTTACAGTTCCAAAAAACTGACCATCTGCTGCAACGTGCTTTTTAAGTCTATTTTCGCTAATAGCGGTTTCTATCTCATTATACATTTCGATATTTTCATTATAGATACTTTCTCTTTTACTTTGATCTGTATCAGTTAAAATATTTAAAGAACTAGGGTATTCTTCCTTACTATACAACCCAAAAGTTTGAGGTAACACTCTTTCTACTTCACCTACAACCTTATAACTATCGTTAGTTACTACTTCCATTAAATCCTCATTAACTTGAGCTTTTGCTAGACTTGATTCTGTTCTCATTAACTTAGAAAAATCGAATTTAAAACAAACTAATAGCAAACACACTATTAGCAAATAACACAAACTCTTAATAATAGTATTTTTAGATTTTCCTAGAATCCTTCTTATCATCAACATTTCCCCATTCATATCCTACAATTTTTGCATTATTCATATTTATTTTTCGTACATCTCCATTTGATGGTATTCCATTAAAATAGCAATAAATAGCTCTACCTATATCATTATGGGCAACTATTAAAATATTTTTACTTTTTATTTCTTCTTTTATGCTTTCTAAAAAATAATGTACTCTTTTAAAAACTTCATTTAATGGTTCTATATCATTATTATATGTTTCATCATAATAATTCCAACATTTATCTCCATCTATACTTGAATATGGGCAACTTTCGTATTTTCCAAAATCTCTTTCTATTAGTTCATCTTTTATTACAATTTTTTTATTATGATATTTATTAATTTCATTGCATGTTTGTTTTGCTCTAATTAATGGAGAGCAATATATTAAATCTATATTTAAACTTTTATTATTTAATGCTGTTTCTTTGGCTTGTCTTAACCCTTCTTTATTTAATTCTATATCGCATCTTCCTGCTAAAAGTTTATTCAAATTGTGATTGGTTTGTCCATGTCTTACAAAATACAACATTTTTAGTCCTCAAATTCATATTTAATAATTTTTGCATTAGGCATTTCAAAAGATAATAAATCACCACTTAAAGGAATTCCGTTGAAGTAGCAATAAATAGCTCTACCTATTCCATTATGAGCGACAATCAATACATCTTTATCTTTATATTCTTCTTTTATTTTATCTAGAAAAGCATATACTCTTCCAAATAACATTCTAGGAGTTTCCATTCCACCTTTATCATAATCTGCAAAGTAATTCCAACTTTTTTCTCTATCAATACTCGATGATACCTTTCCTTCATATTTTCCATATGTTCTTTCGATTACTTCATCTGTATAAATAACTTCTGCATTATGATACTTATTTATAGCTTCACATGTTTTTCTTGCTCTTTGCAACGGAGAGCAAAAAATCAAATCTATATTTATATCTTTTTGTCTAATCCCCTCTTCTTCAACTTGTTTTTCTCCAACTTCATTAAGAGGTGCATCTCTTCTTCCTGTTAAAATATGTCTTACATTTTCTTCTGTTTGACCATGTCTTATAAAATATAACATTTATATCAACTCCTATTTAAATTATATCAAAACAATTTAATTATCTTAATGATTATTGAAATTATTTTTATATCACCAAAAATAAAGATGTAATGTATTACATCTTAACACCTGTTAGTATTTTTTTGATAAAAAGTGTTGCAAAATAAAAAATATATGCTATAATGATATTATCAAAAAGATAAAAAGAGGAGAGATTAACATGAAAGATTATTACAAAATAGCCTACATTATTGATATGGTTGAAGGATTTGTTTATGAAGGAGCTATGCATGATGAGTATATTTCTCATACCGAGGATGAACAAGTTAAATTAATTGAATCATTTCTAAGTGAAAAACAAGGAGTAGCATTAATTGGAGAATGGCATCCTGAAGATAGCGTTGAATTTCTTACTTATCCAGCACACTGTAAGATTGGCACTAGTGAAGTAGAATTTGTTGATAGCCTAAAAAAATATGAAGATAGAGCCTTGATTTATAGAAAAAATTCAACTAACGGAATATTTGCTCCTGGATTAATAGAAGATTTAGAGAAAATGAGTAATTTAAATGAAGTTGTAATTGGTGGATGTTGTACCGATATTTGTGTACTTCACTTCGTTCTTTCTTTAAAAACTTATCTTAATCAATTAAATAAAAATGTAAAAATATTTGTCGTTGAAAGCATGACTGAAACATATGACGCTCCTAATCATAACAGAGAAGAATATAATGAACTAGCTTACAGATTGATGAAACAAAATGGTATTGAAATTGTTAAAGATTTTAAACAATTAAAAGAAAGAGAAACTCAATTGAATTTAAACAATAAAAAGAAAGGAAGATAAATTATGAAGACATATAATGGATATGAAAGATTACCTAGAAATTACACTTTGTTAACTGATGAATACGAATATAGCATGGCTAATGGTTATTTAAATTGTAAAAAAGAAAATCAAGAAGCTATATTTGATGTCTTTTTTAGAAAGGTTCCTACTGGTGGAGGTTACGCTATCATGGCTGGACTTGATAAAATAATTCCTTTTATTCAAAATTTAAAATTTGGAGAAAGAGAATTAAACTACTTTAGAAGAAAAGGCTACAATGAAGACTTTATTGAATATTTAAAAAACTTTAAATTCACGGGAAACATTTATGCAATTCCAGATGGTACCCCTGTATTTCCTAATGAGCCTCTTATTACCGTTAAAGCTCCTTTAAACGAAGCTCAAGTTATTGAAACAGCTATTTTATCTATAATAAATGGGGCAATGGAACACGCAACAGGAGCCAGAAGAATAGTAGAAGCAACTCCAAAAGGAATTGGAATAATGGAATTTGGTGCTAGACGCGCAGATGGATTAGAAGCTGCAATCGATTCTTCAATTTATGGAATAATGGCTGGTTGTAGTGGCACTAGTAATGTATTAGCTGCAGATATGCTTAATTTAAAAGCCTTAGGTACACAGGCACATAGCTGGATTGAATCTTTTGACAGCGAATATGAAGCATTCTTATCTTATGCTAAAACATATCCAAACAATTGTATGTTACTTGTTGATACTATAGATACCTTAAGAAGTGGCGTTCCTAATGCAATCAAAGTATTTAATTATATGAAGGAAAATGGGTTATCTACTGATAACATCGGTATTCGTATAGATTCAGGAGATTTAGCTTATCTATCTAAAGAAGCTAGAAAAATGTTTGATGAAGCTGGTTTCCCTCAAGCTAAAATTTGCTTGAGTAATGGTCTAACGGATAAAACAATATCTTCTTTAGTTCAACAAGGTGCATGTTTCGATGTTTTAGGTGTTGGCGATAATATTTCTAAACCAGAAGGACGAATGGGATGTGTATATAAAGAAGTTGCACTAAGAGAAAACAATACTTTAGTTCCTAAAATAAAATTATCAAATGACGAAATAAAAATAATTAATCCTGATTATAAAAAGCTATATAGAGCGTATGACAAAGATACTGGGTTTGCGATTGCTGATATTATGTGTAGACAAGATGAAGATATTACTAAAGAAGTTGAATTGGAAATTGTTGATCCGACAAACTATCTAAAAAGTACAATTATTTCTAATTTCAGATTAGAAGAACTTCAAACAACTATTTTTGAAAAAGGTAAACTTGTATATGATGATCCAGAAATTTTAGAAAAGAAAGAGTATTGTAATAAAATGATGGAAACTATTTATCCAGAAATAAAAAGAATTGAAAATCCTCATAAATACTATGTAGATGGTACTGTAAACTATGTATCATTTAAAAATAAAATGATAAGCGATATGAAAAAACTATCAAGCAATAAGTAGGTGTTAAAATGAGAAAAGAAAAATTTGAAGAATTACAAGGTTATATAGATGAATTAAAAACATTAGATATGAAAGAAGAATCTCCCTCTGAAAAAGCATTTTTAAGCATAAAGAGATATTCATGCAAATTAAATAATGGAAAAACGATAGTAAGAGAAAAATTAGTCAAAAATGGTAAAGATGGTAGTGCTTGTGCAATTTTACCTATCACAGAAGATGGTAATGTATTACTTGTTGTACAACCTCGCGTTTTTTCTAAATCTACTATAGGGATTGAATTCCCTGCCGGTTATATTGAGGAAAACGAAGAACCTGAAATAAGTGCTAAAAGAGAGCTTGAAGAAGAAACTGGTTACGTTGCAAAAGAAATGATTTTACTTGCTAAATATTATCAAGATGAAGGTTGTTCTGCCGCTTTTAATTATTGTTATTTAGCGTTAAACTGTAAAAAAGAAAAGGAACAACATTTAGATAAAGATGAATTTGTTAGATATTTTGAATGTACTTTTGAGGAAGCTATTGAACTTTACCAAATGGGTTACATTTGTGGAGTTAATTCTACTATTGCTCTTGAAAAAACTATGAATTATTTAAAAAACAATTATAATAGAGGTAATGGCACTATAAGAAAGTGATGTGATTTATGTGGGCAGAAAAATAAACAAAGTTAAATTATTTGCAAATAATAACGAATATTCAAAAAAAATAGAAAAAGAATTAAGAGAAAAATTAATTAATCGCAATTATGTTATCTCTGATAACGTTGATGACGTTGATTTGGCAATAGCAATTGGCGGTGATGGCTCATTTATTAGAATGATTAAATCCTGTAATTTCAATGACAATATTTGCTATATTGGTGTTAATACAGGAACTTTAGGATTTGTCCAAGAAATATATCCCGATAAACTTGATACATTTTTAAACAATCTAGATAAAAATAGATTTAAAACAGAAAGTATAAGCATTCAAGAAACAAAAATAAATACTAAAGATGAGAGTTTGCACTTTTTCTCTTTAAATGAAATTGTTATTAGGCAAAAGGAATTAAATACCGCCCACTTTAAAGTTCTTATAGATAATAATTTGCTAGAAAATTATAATGGTGATGGCCTTTTAATATCAACTTCATTTGGTTCTACCGCATATAATTTAAGTTTTGGAGGCAGCATAGTTTATAGTGATTTGCACACTTTACAAATAACACCTATTGCTCCTCTTAACAATAGGAACTACACAACTTTGTTTAACTCTGTTATTGTTCCTCACAAAAGAATAATTGAAATAATACCTTCAGAAAACAAGAACTTTATTATTAGTGTTGATGGTGAAAATAAATATATAGATGATGTTTTATCCATAACAACTTATGTAAAAAGAAAGAAAATTAAAATAATTAGAACAAAAGAATACGATTACACTAAAAAAATTAACGAAAAATTTTTATAATTATTTAGAGGTGTTATAAATGGAAAAAATAAAAAATGTCGAAATATATAATTATAGAATGAAAAAGTCATTGCTAGATAAAATGTTTTTTCTAGACAAATTTTTTGAACCTATAGAAAGCATAGTCGATTTTGGGTGTGCCGATGGCGAATTGATATTAGAAATGAAGCATTTGTTTCCCGAATACAATTACATAGGATATGACATAAGCGAAACAATGTTAGACATAGCAAAAAGTAAAAACGAAGGCGTTACATTTTGTAATAATTGGAATGATATAAATATTGATTTTAATAAAAGTTTACTTAACATATCGAGTACTATTCATGAAGTTTATTCTTATAGTAGTGATGAAGAAATAAAAGAATTTTGGAATCGTGTTTATAATAGTGGTTTTAAATATATTTGTATTAGAGACATGATGCTATCTACAAATCTAGTAGAAAATGTAACAGATGCTGAAATAAACAAAATCAAAGAACCTTATTTAGTTAATTTAAAAGAATTTGAAAGTATTTGGGGAAGCATTAAGAAAAAAAGAAATTTTGTTCATTTTTTATTAAAGTATAAATATTTAGAGAATTGGCAAAGAGAGGTAAAAGAAAACTATTTTCCTATAGCAGTCGAAGATTTATTAAAAACTATTCCAGATAACTATAGAATCACATATTCTGACCACTACATTCTTCCTTTTACTGCTCACCAGATTAAACAAGATTTCGGCATAATATTAGATACCAAAACACACTTTAAATTAATTCTAAAAAAAATTTAACAAATAAGTAGTAAAAATATTCCTGTTAAAGCAAATATTAAACTTAAAAGTAATTTTATATAATGTTTTTTATAATCTATTTCTTTAAATATAAAGATTCCAATTATTCCAGCCCATACTGCATTTAATTGGATAAGTGAAAATGTTATTGACCCCTCTATGTATTTATATGATAAGACCATTAAAAATGAAGCAAAATAATAAAATAAACCAGATAATAAAGCTAGAGAATATTTCTTTATATTCTCTTTTTTTGTAATCTTTTTTTTGCTTATAAATATATAAATTAAAGCCGATAAGACAATTCCCAACGAACTATAAATTTGCTGAGAATAAACAATGTTTTCACGTGTAACACTTTTTCTTATAAAGCCTGAAAATCCATATAATAGCGAAGACAATAGTATTAATAAAATGTATTTATAATTTATTTTTTTATCATCATTATCTTTTATTACTAACATAAAAGATGATAATAGTATGCAAAACATAGCAATCATTAATAGATAAACATTTAAATTACTATATTCTGACAAAATTAATAATATCATTATAGAGCCGATTGGTCCTTGCAAACTTTTAAATTGAGTTGAACGAGCAACCCCAATTTTATCTACACACACGAAAAATAACGTTGAGGCAACAAACCACGATACTCCCCCCAAAAATGAAACTAACAAAAACTTATTGAACAAACTCTCTTTAAAGGAGAAAAAAGATAAAACACTATTGAGCAAATTAAACAACTTAATCCCATAAAAAAAACATAATATACAGATTTTATATTTGAAAACTTTTTAGGAATTGAATAAAAAGTAAAAAGCAAAGAAGATAGCAATGCAAAAAAGTAACCCATTTGACATCCCTCACTAATACATAATAGTAATATTATTGTCAAAAAGTTACTTTTTTAATTATAATTATCACTCAATAATAATCAATGGAACTAACATCTCTTTTGTTAATGATGTATGATGTCCTTTAAATTTGTTGGAATTTTCACTAAACAAAAATTGTTTATTTGTTTTACATACCGCTATATAATCACCTAACAAATTTCTGTTTTTTTCATTATATGGCCCAAACACACCTTTTTTTACTAAATAATCCACTTCAAATAATTTAAAATCTTTTTTATAGTTTTTGTTAAAAAGTTCCTCAAATTCTTCTTTTTTATTTTTTTTAACCTTAAAAGCTGTTGCTCTTGGCTCTAAATACATTGGCACTTCTAAACACTTCATTAATTCTTCATTTTTATAAATTTCAATGTAACCATCTATATCAATGTGTCCATGATCCGCACTTATAACAATTAAAGTGTCCTTTAAGGAATTGTGTAAATCTTGAATATATGAAGATATTTCGCTAACAACATCTTTGGCTTGTTTACTACCAACCCCATAGTCGTGCATTGTATGATCTGGATCATCACAATAGCTATATATAAATTGTTTTCCTTCTTTCAAACAACAATTTTTAATATTTTCAAACATTTCTTTTTTTGTGTTGTAAGGATAATTTTCTTTTTCATTACCGTCTTTTATATATGAAGGTAAAATCGTGTTAACTATATAGTTTTTTGAGTCTTTATAATACGCAGCAAATGGTAATCTTTCTCTAGAAAAATCAGGATTTATTTTTTCTTGAGTATAATAATCAGTTGCTCTATATACCTCGACGACTCTATTTAATTCCTCAAAATAGATACTCCAGCCAAACCAGCCGTGATTAAAAGGATACTCTCCACTCATATACGTTGTTGTTGCATTAGTTGTAGTTGAAGGAAAAACGGACGTTAATGTTTGTTTAATATTTTTCCTTAAAATATTATTTTTATCTAAGTTAACTTTAATAGGATTTATTCCAAATCCATCTAAAATAATAAAAACAACATTTTTATAATCTTTTCGCAAATACTTTTCCAACTTTTTTAATGAAGGAACATCTGTTTTGTGCCCCAACATCTTATTGAATGTTGCAGAAATATTTATAATATTTTTTTTATAATTTGGGTAATAAAGCTTCATTGACTTCACCTCATTTTCTATTATAATCTTTTGTTGTAAACAAGTCTATTTTTTGTTAAAATTTAAATAGAGGTGAATGCAAGTGTTGGGTGCAATAATTGGAGATACAGTAGGTTCTGCTTATGAGTTTAATAATATTAGAAAAAAAGACTTTGAATTATTTGTTGAAAAAAGCAAATTAACAGATGATAGCATAATGACTTTAGCAGTAGCAGAAATAATTCAAAATAAATGGTATGACGACAAGGATAAAGTGATAGACACCCTAAAAAAATGGGGTAAAGCTTATCCTAGTGTTGGCTATGGTGGTATGTTTAAAAAATGGCTATTTGATGATAATTTAAGAGAGGCTTACAATAGTTTTGGCAATGGTAGCGCTATGCGTATAAGTAGCGTAGGATGGTATGCAAACAGCGAAGAAGAAGTAAAAAAATTATCTAGACTTGTTACAGAGGTAACTCACAATCACGAAGAAGGATTAAAAGGTGCTGAAGTAATTGCTATGTGTATTTATTATGCCAGAATTGGTAAAAGCAAAGAATTTATAAAAGAATATGTTGAGCAATATTATGATATTAATTTTGATTATAATGATTTAGTAGAAAATTATAAGTTTTATGCAACATGTCAAAAGTCAGTACCTCAAGCAATCTATTGTTTTTTAATTAGCGAAAATTTTGAGGATTGTTTAAGAACTACTATCTCAATTGGCGGAGATTGCGATACAACAAGTGCCATGTCTTGTGCTATTGCAGAAGCATTTTACAAACAAATTGATTATAAATTTATTTTTAAAACACTAGATCTTTTTCCACCAGAAAAAGATGGATGTTGTCCTAAACAAATAATATCTACATTTTTAGATAGATTAAATGAAGTCAATCACACTACTAAAAAAATGCAATAAAAATAAAAGAGGTGTTAATATGATAGAAATCAAATCAGAAAATGGAAAAACCGGCAAAATTAAAAATGCATATAATTTTCTTATAAAAGCAGAGAAAGTAAACAATCATTATTTTCTTACGATAGATAACGAGAAATATGGGCCATTTGCTAGACTTTTTTTATCAAAGCAAGATAATGATGATTCTATTTTAATTTGTTATTCTCCTAAAGAGAGCCATATTATTAACATAACTGAAAAAGGAATAAATATAACAAAAAGAAATATAACTGCACTTTCACAAATAAAAGAATACGATTCTCCTTCAAAAAAGACAAATATTCAATTATTGGGCAATGTCAATAATTATTCAATTTATTTTGGGAACAATCAATTTTTTGCATTTAATAATGAAGACGAAAATAAAGAAATAGAAAACTGCATTAAGTTTGATGAATATGATGATTTAGTAGACTATTATAAAAAGAATTATGCCATATCTTTAAATAGTCCAAAAATAACAGCATTATCTCTTAAATTAAAAAGGATTTTTGTTAATTTTGATGAAATATATGAATATATCAATTCTTTGAAAACAAATGATTTAACCGATGAATTGCAACTTGATATTGTAATGGATAGAAGCATTTTCAAAAACATTTTTATTAAAGCTAGAAAAGCATGCTCAAAATCACCAAATTCAAAAGATGAAATTGCTGATTTATTGAATAATGGCTATGTAGAATTTGAGTATCGAACAATAGAAAAATTAAAACAAATATTCCAAGAACAATATGATAAATTAAATGAATTAGTAAATAATAAAGCAACTATTTTAAAAGAAGAATGCCTTCTTTCATTGAAGGAAAAAGATAACTTTAATTTTGATATTTTGTATGAAACAATTGCTCAAATTAAAATAACAGATTTAAATGATACTGCTAGAAAAGAAATTAGTGCTAAAAGGCCTCTTGTAACCAGCATTTTCTCTAGCGTAATAAGTTCATGCATAGATAAACTTGCACAACAAGGGATTCATATAAGAGATGAATATAAAATGCCAAAAAATTTAAAGGCGATGTACCCAGATGAATATGAGGTTTTATGGCAATTAGTAGATAATAGATTGCCGATTCTATATAATGAATACTTTGAATATCAAAAAGAAAAATTTAGTAATCTAGCGAAAAAGCATTAAAAAAAGATTATTTTTGAATAATCTTTTTTATTTTTTATTTTTGTGGTTTAACTTCTTTACTAAGTCACATTGTTTTTTTATAACTGGATATAACTTTTCAAATTGAGATTTGGTAAGATTTGTATACCTTACCTCATTTATAAATATTGGCGCGGGATATTTATACGTATCAAACTCGTGTTTTAGTTCTTTTAAATTCATATCTGATTTTTTTTCTATTATTTGCCCAACATTAACAAACATCTCATTTTTAAAATAATCTATATATTGCTTTTTGCTTTCAAGTTTATCAATTGATATTGATGGAACTATTATTTCATATAAATCTTTATCTATATCTTTAACAACTAGAAAATCTTCTTTTTTTATAGATTTATCTAGCATAAACTTTTCCATTTCTCTACATTTTCTTTTGTATAATGATATATCTTTTGTTTTGATAACATAGTTTGCTCCTGCTACATAATTTACTCCTTTATGTTGCCATTGCAGTGTTTTTTTATCTTCTTTATTTATTAAAAAATATATTAGTTCCTCTGCCGTTCCATTAAATGTTTGGCCATTATAATTATAATTATATTTTTTTCTCTTGTTATCGTATGTTGCTAAAGCATTGTCACTACCAAGCATTTGTTCACGATACTTTCTAGCCATATAGGAATAAGTTGAAGTTTTTTTATCGCTTGATAATTCATATTTTTCCTCTTCTAACATATCTATAAGTTTTCTTTTATGTAGATAACTTACCGGAACCTTCAAGTTATACTTAGCATCTATTCTAGCTATTTCTTGCTTGCTTCTAGCCATTTTTCTTTCAACAAAATGTTGAAGCATTAATGTTAAAAGTCTATGATTCCCATCTCCATAATTAAAATAATTTCCATCATTATCACAAACTATAGGATATTCTTTTTTTGTGTTTTCAAAGCTACTAACTATATTAAATTTAAATTTCCCTATATTATCAAAAACAAAAGAATTAGCATCTGCATTTTCATACATAAACCAATCTATAAGTCGCTTCTTTGAATGTGAATATCCTGAATTTTCAAAATAAATTGGAAGTATGCTAATCATATCTGGCACTATTACTCCGGTTCCAACTTTGTGTGTTCTGTTGTAATTAACTTTATCATCGTAAGTTTCTCTTTCGGTAAATAAAAATTCTTTTACATTTTCATCGTTTAAAGATAGATTATATTTATTCAAAAATTTTTCTAATATTCTTAACTTTTCTTCTCGTTTCATAATAATCCCTTCTTTAAAATATTTTAACATTATTATTTTTTATTTCCAAAATAAATATTAAAAAACCTAATGTTTTCCACATGGCGAGTGAATTACATTAGGCCTTTTTTATAATAAATCTACTTCTTCCTCAACTTCTTCAATCAGATTTTCATTAATTAATATTTCTATTTCTTTTTTACAACTTTCATTAAAGGCAATTGAATCATAGAAGAAATAAGGAAACTCATCTAATTTTAAGTTAACTAATTCTAAAATTCTATCTTCAGCATCAATCATTATTGTCCAAGAAGATATGAAATTTTTAAAATTTTCATCCTCTACAACAAACAAAGCTTCTTCTCCATTACTATCTAAGCATGTATTATAAGACACATTGTTTTTCTTCAATGTTTTCAAAGAATCCTTGTTAGATAAAACTTCTTTTTGAAATTCTTTGTCATTAAACAAACTTTTTATTGTCTTAGAAATTAAACAATAATAGTCTATTTTAACATCTTTTTTTAAGTATGGTGGATCCGCTACATAGCCAAGTTCTTGCATTTTATTAAAATTTTCTTCATTCAATATAAGTTTGTATACTTTTGACATATGTTCACCTATTTTAAGCCTAAAGCTTTCATCAAATATTTTTTTTGTTCTTTTGTACTCATTTTAACTAAATCTTCTGATAAATGATTTCCCATCAAATTAACTAAAGCATTAAGGGCATTGAAATCTATTTTATCATCAATAAACATTCTACAAAAACAGACAACAATTTGATCATCGCTAAAACCTTGATTTTTCAATTCTTTTATTGCACTTTTTGCATCATTAATAGTCATATTTTTTGTCCTCCTTTTTTAATTTTCTTTCATTTCTTTTTTGTATTTTCGATTCATTTTAATTTCAAAATTTGATAATTTTGAATTTATTTCATTTATATAGTTATTAGTAATCTTATCGCAATATTCTGTAATTTTATTTGATGCGGTTTTTATACTTTCGTTCTGTTTGCATATTTCTAAAACGTTTTTTTCTAATGACTCTAATGGTTTATCTAAATAAGTTTTCTTTAAATTTTCGAATTCTTCCATTAACTCCATAGATTTTTTTAACTCTAATTTTTCTTTTTTATCTGCAAGTAAAATCTCTTTAAATCTTACTGTAAGTGAAGTAATCATATTTAAAAATGTCATTAAATAAGCAGGACGCACAACATACATATCTTTATATTCGTTAACTTTATAAATAATTAAATCATTCGGCTTATCTTTTTCTAAATTTGAAACAAGAACAGCGTACTTACAGCCTTTTTTTATTCTATTCTTATCCAGTTGTTTATAGTAGTCAGAATTACTTTTCTTGTTAACAGATTCAGGATTTTCATCTTTCATATCTAAGCAAACACTAGTTAATAATTCATTATCCAAACATTCTTCGTTAGCATAGACTTTAAATATGTAATCTGCTTTACTTCCTTTTACTTCATCTTCATCTCTTACAACTTCATTGTCCTTATACCATTTACAGTTAGACATACCATTTTGCATATATCCTAATACTTCGTTATTACACCATGCTTCTAAATCTTCACCTGTTTGTTTTACATTAAGGGCTACTTTTTGTCTGTATAGCATGTCATATTCTTCTTGTTTTCTCTTTATAATTTCATTCTTTTCATCAAGTTGCTTTAAGTAGGTTTCCTTTTGCTCATCTAATTTTTTCATTAATTCCATATCTTTATTTTTTAATGACAATTCTTTTTCGGAATTTATTTTATCAATTTGTTCTTTTAATAAACTTGTTTCATGTGTATGTTTTTGAGTAAGTTTAAGTTTTTCAATCTCTATTTGTGAGTCGAAACTTTCTTTATTATTTTTTAAATCACTTTTGATTTTTTCTATCTCAAAATCTTTTTTAGAAATTTCTTCATTAAATTTTTTTTCGTTTTCTCTGTTTATCTTTTCGATTTCTAAACTTTTATTAGCATCGTAGTTTGAAATGATTTTTGTTAATTCATTTATTTTATCCAAATATATTTTTTCGACTTCATATTCTTTTTCTTTTAATTTAGTTACTTCTTCTTTTTTTAATAATTCTATTTGTTTTTTCAACTCTTGTACTACTTTATTATTTTCTAATTCTATAATCTTTTTAGCTTCTTCTAACTTTTGAGAATATACTTTTTCTTTGCCGTCTTCAAATAACTCTTCAATCATTGATAAATCTATTTTTGAAAGCGAAGATAATTCAATATAATCCCCTTTACTTGCATCTTCTTCCAACACAAGTGTATTTTTATTTTTTACTATTACATTTATTTGCTTCATATTTAATACCCCCTTCTTTATTAAGCAACATAGTCTTCTTTAAATGTTTGCCTTAAATCGCATGTGTCTATTTCTGTTTCATGTTCTTTTACTAGTTCTATTGCTTTGTTTATATCTGTAAAATATTTCATCTCTACTTTGCAATTTAATTTGTTTAACAAATCTGATATTTCACCAACTAGTGTTAAATCTTTTTTATTAATTAAATTTTCAAGTTCTATAACTTCTTTTTCTTTATTTAATTTTAAACTTTGTTTTTTTAAAAAGTCAAAAATTTCTTCAAAATTAAATTCATATAAATCTCTTTGTCCATTTTTTATCCCATGCCTTATAAGTAAATCTGCGATAGTGTTAACTAAATCATAATTTAAAAGATACTCTAATAAGTCTTTTTCACTATTTGACCAAACCCAACCACCAACATCCATTGAGCAAGAGCCAAAGCCAACAACTTTCTCTATCCATAAAAACTTGGTGTTTTCATTGATTTTTTTACTTGTAACTAATTCAATTAAATTTTCTTTATTCATATTAATACCTCCAAATTAATTTATAAGACAGGCATTTAAGAAAGGAACGATAAGGAGTAAACACGATAATGCCTGCCTTACGAGTACTAATATAATATTTATTTTAAAATTTTTAAAACGATTTTCTTGTTAAAAATAAAATTATATATCTTTTTATATTATATATAAAAGATATATAAAGTTTTGAATATTTTTTTATTTATTTAAAATCTTCCTCTTTTAAGCTAAAAGAAATATTCTCCCAATATTTTTTTTCTTTATTATAAGCATATGGAGGATACCCTTTATATAATTCAATTATGGCTTGATCTAATTCTCCTTCATTCTTTTCTTCATCACTCATATTATTATACCATTGTAAATTTTCTTTTAAAGGTAACATCAATTTAGTGTCATTCAAATTTTTTAAAATGTCTTTTTGTTTCTGTAAATCTTCATCAACTATTTCTTCTATTATTTCGTAACATTCTAAAATATTGTTTATTGCATATAATTCTTTCATGTTTATATGATTGTTTAAAAATAACATTATAAAAGGTCTGATAATCCATTTTTCATTAACATTATGTTTTCTTAATATTTCTATTTTTTCTTCGTAGTATTTCATAATTGCAATATCTTTTTTTATATTATCTTTTCTAATATTTTTTAATAATTCTTTTTCGTTATCATTCAAACATTGAATAAATTCTTCTTCAAATTCCATATTTAAGTAATCCATAACCTTTGCAAATGTATCAAAATTTATCTTTTTCTCTTCATACATCAGTGCAAAAGAGTCTGCTAATTCTTCTTCACTCATTCCTTCTTTTTTTAATGTTTCAATTGATTCGAATACATCTTCAATGGAAACGTTATTGAAATCATCTTTTGGGTTATTACCCTTTAATGCAACGTTTTTTTGTTCTTCTTCACTCATGTTTAAAAAATCTTCATCTAATTCGTAGCCAAGCATCTCTAATATAGCTTGAAATTGTTCTAAATTAATTTTTCCTTCACTAAACATCAAGTAAATACTACAAGCAATATCTTCTTCGCTATTTCCTGCTTCTTTTAATTCCTCTATTGCACTTTCTAACTCTTCTTTTGTCATTTATTTTTCCTCCTTGACTCTAAACTCCTGTACAACAAAACATAACCATCGTCAACGAGTTTTGGCACAACATATTTATATTTTTCTAGATATTCTTCAATTAGTTTATTATCTATCTTTGATAAATACGTTTCGGTTTTATCAAACTTTGTATAATATTGCTTTGTTTTATATATATCAATAAATTCTCGTTCTACAATTTTAAAAATAACTTTTATAGTATTAGATATTTTGTAATCTCCAATACTATATAATAAATATTCACTATCTAAAACAAACTCATTCCACCAATAATAGTATTCATATTCATCAAACCCCATTTGAGTAAGTTTTCCTAAAACGTGATATTTAATATAATCAATACCTTTTTTTATTTCTTCATCATTACTTTTATAGTTTTTAAACAAGGCATCTAATAATGAGTAATCATTTTCATAGCATTCTTTTATATAAGAATTATTTGTTTTAAAAACATTTTCATCTATCAAATATTTTATTTTAATTAAATATAAAGCGGATAAAGTTAATCGTCTACTACCAACATCTTTTAAATAATTTATTAATGTCATGGTTTTATCTTTTGAAAGGGCTACTTTTGCTGTAAGAGTAACATATTCATCATGATTAAAATCTTTATTAGAGCCATACTTAGGCTTTTCAAATACTACACCATACCCTCTAACTTTAAACAAATAATTTATATTGTCAAACAAATCATAATCATATCTATTTTCCTCACATATTTTATAAAAATATTCTATGACTTTGTCTTTATTTAGTAATTCCACTTCTTTTTTTCTTAATTCTAAATACAAGCTATATATATCATTTTTCATCTTCCATTACCCCCTTTGTTATAAGATCAAATAGAGGCAAATATCCATTACAAAGTTCGTTTACAATTTCTTTATTCTCTTTATAGAATTTTTCAATATTTAATATTTTGCTATTTAATAAGCTGTCTACGTAATTTTTTAATATTTTTTTTATTGTTGTTTTGTTTATATCATATTCGTTTTTATCTAACCATTTCTTATTGTAAATCAAAAAATTAACTTTTATAGAATTAGCTACTTTAACATCTAAATTAACTAAAGTTTGTTCCATATAATAAATAAACAGCTTTTCTATTTGTACTTTTTTATATGAACTTTCTTCTTTTAAATACATCCCCATTTTATCATTCATAAATTTTTCGCAAAATTCTTTGATTTTCGAAGAATCTTTATTTAAAGGGTTACTTACCGCAAAGCCCCATAAATCCCTCAAATTTTTAATTTTTCGGCCATTAAATGTATAATCTGTCATACTATCTGTAACCAAGTAGTAATCATTATCGTTTTCAAACTCAATACTTTTCAATTTAACAAATTCCAATGCATAATATTTTAATGGAATTTCCTTTAATTTTTCTACATAACCTAAAAATTTATTCATATATTTTTTAGAACCCTGCGCTTTATCTGCTAGATAATTAAAGTACTTTTTATCAAAAGAATATTTTTTTGATATTATAGGATTTTGATAATCGAAATCGTATTCTGTAACGTAATCTTTATTATTTCTTAGCATGTAAAGCGGCTTATAATCATATTCTTCATTCCACATAACATTTAATTTGTTATAAATATATTTCAAATCCGCTAAAGAAAAAACACAATCACTAAAAAGTTCATTAGCAAACTCAATTATCTCTTCATTAGAAAAATTTTCATGTTTACATTGATAAATAAAGCAATCTTCACTTTTCATGTTATCACCACCTAAATTTTATCATTTAATAATCTTTCAAACAATAGTCGTCTTCTTTAAAAGTTTTATTTAAGTCTATATAAATGTTAGAATTATTTTTTATCACTTTTTTTAATCCCTCATCAATAGTTTTAAAAATATAAAACTTACATCTTTTATTTACATATATATATTTATCTATAAAATCATTTATTTTAACAACAATCTTTTTTGCCTCATTTAAAGTTTTTGTCTCTTCAATATCATTTAATATTTTTAATGTTTCGTTATCTTTTTTTAAAAATGTTTTAATTTCATCATTTAAAGTTCTATATTTTCTTATACAGGTTATTGAGCAATATAAAAAATATTTTATTTTTTCTAAATCAACACTCCAAACCCAAAATCCGCCTTTTTTTATATGTTTTATTTCAACATAAACCAGTATTGTGTTAGCGACTATTTTTTCTTTTCTAACATTTTTTATTATGTTTTTTATATTTATCTCCCCCTTAGATGCAAATAAAAAATATAGTAAAGTTATTTGCTTTTGATATCTTTACTATATTTAAAATTTATTAGTCTTTAAATATTATTTATTTGGGGTTTATTCATTATATTTTATTTATATGAATATAAAAAAATATATATTAGTCTACTTTTTCTAAAAATATTCTTTTTTCAAATCCTCCACGTTTTTCTCTTTTTTTATTCATTGTTTCAATAACATCATCAAGGGATTTATTCTCTTCAAGTTTGGATAAAGCGCTTATAACTTCTAACATATCCGCTAATTCTTCTATTTTTTCTTCGCTTGTTAAAGCATTTATAACTTCATTGTATTCTTCATATAATTTCTTTTCTAATTCTTTTTTATATTCTTCCTTTTCTAAAATTCTTATTGTAGGATTTTCTCCATTGCTTTTAATAACATCTGGAATATTATCTCTAACTAATTTATTATAGATTTTAGTCATACTTTTGTCTTCCACCCTTCTTTTTTTTATTAATAATATAAATAACAAAAATATAATAACATAAAAAACGAAAATTTATATTGTTACACTATCAATAAAAGCTAAAAAATATTGTAAGAAGTAGAACAATAATGTAAAATTTTTCTTAAAAGAAAAGGAGAATATTATGAAACAAACAACATATATTATGGTAAAGCCTCATTTCGCTAATTATGACAATATCATTGAGTTAGTAAAAAATGAGATAACTAACAAAGGAATGGAAATAAAAGATGCTTCTTTTGTTAAGTATTCTATAAAAGATGCTCAAAAACATTATGCAGAGCATTTTAGAGGAAGTTATGAAAACGCTAAAGGGTTTTATAAAGAATTAGAAGATTATATTACTTCTGATAAGGCTTATGGAATGGTCGTTTATGGGGAAGATTCAATAACTTCAATGAGAAGTTTAATTAAAGAATTAAGACAAACAATTCCTGCAATGCTAAATGAAGAACCTCGTATGACTGAAAATGTTTTACATGGCTCAGATTGCGAAGAATCTGCAATTAATGAAATAGAAATATTTAATACTTTAAAAAAATAATAAAAGGGCTTAAAATAGCCCTTTTATTATACCTTCATATGCTTCTTTATAAAATTTTATTTCTCTATTTGTAATGATATTTATTTTTATTAAATTAATTATTTTTTCTTCATCACTAATAGAGCTAACTATACTATCTTTTAATTTTTTTAAAACACGTATTTCATCTATTGATAATCCATCATAATCGTAATAAGCATTTTTAATAAACTCATAACAATATTGTATTCTTTGCTTATCATTTAATACTTTTTTATTTAGGGTAAATAAAGCGTCTTGCGCTTCTTTCAATTGATTTATAGTTTGAACATTTGATGCTTTTATAAATTCTAATATTTCTTCAATTAAAACTTCATTATCTTTGCTTTTATATTTTAATAATTCGTCTTTGAAATTCATTTTACATATTGCCTCCCCTATTATATTTAATAGTAGTTTGGGCTAATGGTTTTTCTTCTTTTTCATTTTCTAAGCACATTTTATAAAGGTTTAATAGCGACTTATAAAAAGTAATATCTAAATTCATGCTTATTTGAACGTATGTTATAAGATCTTTTATTATTTCATCACATTTACCTTTTTCTAGGTAATTTGATTGAGCCTCAGCTTCCATTTTTATTTCATTAATTAATTTATTTAATCGTGTAATAGTAGATTTAGCTTTCCCTTCACAGTATATTCTTGCAAAATCATATTCTATTTTTTCAATAGCCATCATCAACAATTCAGATTCAGATAATCTTTCTCCATTATAAAAACTATTTTCTCTTTCAAGGTGGTATAAAAACTCTAGTTTTTGCCCATAGCTATATGTAGAAAAATTTTCATCTATACTCATAAATATTTTTTCTATATTTTTTCTATTTACTACAGCCATTTAAACTCCTCCTTTTTTAATTATTTTCTTATCAAATTCTTCTATTTTGTTCTGATTATCTTTTTTTACAATACTAGATGCTATTTTATCTTCTTCTTGTTTGCTAGTATCATATAATCCATGCCCATCACTAGATATTACAATAGGGATGCCGTTATCTAAATAATAGTTGTATGGGATATCACTATACTCATCTATGTTATCCAAAGCATAATTAGAAGACGCATTAATTTCTACGATACATTTAAACTTTTTCATAAGTCTTAGATATTCTTGATTTTTTTCAAAGTATATTCCATGTCCAATTCTTATTTGAGGAGGAGGAATAGTTATCCCTAGTTTTTCTTCAATTTTCTCTAAAAGCGTTAATATTTTTTGAGTATTCTCCCTTGAATATCTAGTTTCTCCTGAATGTATTCTTAGAGTTGTATTATTCCATTTATTTAAAGTTTCGATTAAAGGGGTTAATTTTCCAATTAGTCCTTGTTTATTATTTTCGTCAATTTCCGAATCTAATAAAGGTAATTCTGCCCCCATTATATCGAATCCTACTGATAACCCTTTATCGATTAATTCAGCCAATCTTCTTGAGCTTTGTCTAAAATCTTTTGCTACTTTTTCTCTATCTGTAGAGAACAAAAAGCTACATTTTATTTGATCAAGTAAACTCACATCTGCATATTTAAAAATATTGTCTATTATCTTAGCATTTGAATAACTTATCTCTACATATTCAACGCCTTGTCCTATAAGCTCTTTTAAAGATTCATTAAAATACTCTGCATAAATTTTATATTTTATTTCTTGTGCATCTATAGTTGAAGTATTACTTGAAACAAAAGCAACTAAATCTCCAATAAGTGTGTTTCTAAACGTATAAAACTCATTTAATTCACTGTAATCAACTTTTTTTCCTTTTGGAATATACAACTTATCAAAAACACGTTTATCTTTTAAAAAGTTGTTTACACTAATTCTTCTAATTGCCGTGCTATCAAAATCAATTTGACCATTTTTATTTATTGGAAAACAATAATTAAAATCACAAAGTAAATTCATAAACCCTTGCGCTGATAGCATTCCCATTAGATGCGTGTGTAATTCTGTCTTTGTTTTCATTATTCCACCTACTTTACATAACTATTTTAAAATTTGTAACATTATAATTCAACAAAAATTTATTTGTGCTTAAAGCTATAGTATTCTTTATCTTTTAATGGATCGATTGAATTTTCATCAAAATCCTCTATTATAAATTTATTGTTTTTAAAAATATCTAAAAACTCATTGAATTTAAGGCAATAAGAACTATTACTTGAATATACATATATTTTGTTTTTTCTACAAACAAATCTATTATTTGAGTTATCTTTTAATATAATCTTATCTTTTAATATTTCTAAAGCTTCGTTTACATCAAATACTTGTTCCACAAAAATTTCACTCCTATCATAAATTAGCATTATTCATAGTTTTCATCTTCTTTTAGTATCATCTTTTTACAACCAACTTCTTTTAAACCTTCCAAAATTGTAAAAAACACAACACTATCTATTGAATATTTTTCATAGTCATCATTTTGCGATTGTATTTGTTCAACTATATAAATAAAATTATTTGTATCTATAAGCAGTTGGTAGTAATTATCTGATTTAGAACAAATAAAATCATAAATAGTCCTTTCTTTAAGACTTGAAGATATATTGATTTTTTTTATGGTTTCTCCCGTTATTTTTGCTTTCAAAACATCAAAGATAAAGGTTGGCAATTCTATTTCAACAAAATAATTACCTTCTTCATCTTCTGAATATAGCGCAAGCGCATCTGCTATCCCAATAACATCAAATTTTTTTTCGAGCTTATCAAACTCAATCATATCCACAGTGTCATTTTCTTCATTATATTTGTAGTATGTAATATACCTATCTACGTTTTTCATAATCTTAACCGCTCCTTTTAAATTTAGTAGTTATTACTTTAATAACATTTTTTATTGTTATAGTATTCTTTTTCAATGCTGGGCATTATGTCGCTACCTCTAGAAGTATACTTATTATATTTAACAATCTCAACACTATTTGATGTTATTTTATAGGTTGTTGTTTTTAATTCAATCATATTATGAACAATAAAAACAAACATATCTAAATTTTTATCCCTAACATCTTCTTTTAAAATATTTATTATGCTTTCTATTTTATAATCATTACCTTTTTCATTTCCTATTTGAACATAACTTGACTCTACTAAATGATTGTTATAATTGTATTTTTTTAGTCCGTTTAAACTACATTGTTTTAAATCATCTAATGGTGTTAAGTATAAACCAATTTTATATAATTTATCATAATCAAGATTTAATTTTTGGCACATATTTAAAACCCAAACTTTGTCTTCTTCTCTTGATTTTGTTGAGTTGAATGATGCTGTATCTAGCATTGTTGCTAAAATAGCTAATGTTATGTCTTTTTTATCAAGTATATTTTCATTATTTTTGCAAATATATAGTGCTGTAGAGCTGATAGGTTTATTAAAATACATATCTAAACCAAATAGTTTATTAACAGGATGATGATCTATAATAGCAATTATTTCCCCCTGACAGATTCTAGAATTATTGTCTACTAGAATATATTTTGTATTATTATCATGATTTATTTGGAATTGATATTTACTTGCATCAAAATCATATCTATTTAAAAAATCTAATGACTCTTTAGAAATAGTTTTATCAGTTATACAAAAAGATGCGTTGAATCCTTCTTTTAATAAAACTTTTTCTAATAAATAACCACTAATAATACTATCTACATCTGGATGTTCATGTCCTAATATAATTATTTTATTATTACGATATTTTTCTAATTTATTTATTATATTTACCTCATCTATAAACACTTCAATCACCATCATTATTTTAACATTATATACTTCTTTTTACTATAATTACTTTTATAAGAAATACTAATTATGTTTACTAGTAACTTTTATACTTATTTTAGGTATAATCATGCTTATAGAATAAGAAAAAGAAAACAATATTATAAGCCAAATTAATGTTAAAAATAGGGGTTGATCATCAACCTGTAAAAAAGGATAAGGTCCATCTACTACTTGTATAGCATTTAAAAAAACCATTATAATTCCATATAAAAGCGTTGGTATTAAAACATAAATATTATCTTTTTTCGTAATAAAGGAATTATCTTCTAAAAAGACAAATGATATAAAGAATAATATTGGGCATAATAAATGATGATATAACATTGATTCATATGTAAACATCATAAAACATTTCATCCCAAATTTTAATGATAATAAAGGAACTAAAATAAGTGACACAACCAAAAAGGTTATTGTTAAAACATTAACACTTAAATATCTTAAAAATCTTAACCATTTTGGCTTTTCTTTATTTAAGTAAAATAGAATTATTGTGCTGCTTACTAATGCTAATAAGTTGCTATATTGTGTATAATAAGTAAACATTTTATAATCAAATTCTTTCATACTTAAATATAAAGATATTAACTCAAATATAATTATCAAAACATTTATTGATACAAGTGCTTTTTTCTTCATTTATATTCCTCTTTTTTTATATCAATATATGTTTTTTGTTAAAATAAAAGCACCAAAAGGTGCTCTTATTATTTATTTCAATTTTCCTTTACTTACCTCGTCAACTATGCCTGCAATATATTTTTTACAATCACTTTCATTATCAAGTAAATTCCATACTGCATTTTGTTCTTTTGTGGTTTGAGGAATATTTAACCAATATTTAACATATCCATTTTTACCAAACTTTTTATTAACGAAGTCATATACTCTATTTATTTGTTCTTCCCTGTTGTATTGTTTTTCATTTTTTAATCCATATTTTACAGGACGAGAGAATACTAAATATAAACTATTATTTCTATCTGCATCCGCTACTATTTTTCCATATATACTACGTGGAGGATATTGTAAATGCGAAGAGTGATCTTCAACTGCTTGAGCTATCATCTCAACAGTTTCTTCATCATAAAATTGTTTTAATTTAGAATCTTCTCTTACAATAATTCCTGAACTTTTAGCATGTCCTTCTCTACCTTTAGTTATTCCTATGTCATGGTATGCTCCTACCACATAAGCGATTTCAAGGTTAATATCAATCCCTTGTTTTATTAACTCATTACCATAATCCAAACAATTTTTAGTAACAAAATTGAAATGCGATATACTATGTGCTTTATCAAAGTTTTTATACTTTGCTTTAATTTCATCATTAATATATTTTTTTAAGTCTTCTCTTATAAAACTTTTTTTCATTCTTTACACCTCGTATTTCTTAAATTTTTTATCTAATAATCAAATATCTTATTATTTTTATCCAAGAGCAACATCTAATATCATCATTAAAACAAAACCTAATGATAATGAAATTGTAGCTAAATTACTATGCTTATCGCTTTGAGATTGTGGTATGAGTTCTTCTACTACTACATACATCATTGCCCCGGCTGCAAATGATAATAAATAAGGTAAAACTGGCTGAATGTAGCCAATTAATAAAATAGTAATAATGGTAGCAATAGGCTCTACTATTCCTGATACTGCTCCCATAAAAAATGATTTTGATTTACTTTCTCCATTGCCTTTTAAAGGAAGAGAAATTATCGCACCTTCTGGCAAATTTTGAACAGCTATTCCTATAGCTAAAGTTAATGCTGCTGTTAGTGTAATGAATGTATTACCATAATAGACTCCAGCTAAAACAACACCAACTGCCATACCTTCAGGAATATTATGCAAAGTTACTGCTAATACTAGCATAGTGTTCTTTTTTAGTTTCGATTTAACACCTTCAGGTTCATCACTATTAACGTGTAAATGAGGTATATAGGTATCTAGAACTAATAGAAATAATACTCCTAAAATAAATCCTACTGAAGCAGGAATAATAGATAATTTGCCCATATCTGCAGACATATTAATAGATGGTATTAATAAAGACCAAACAGATACAGCAATCATCACTCCAGCAGCAAAACCTAATAATATTTTTTCTACTTTTATATTTAGCGCCTTCTTCATAAAAAAAACCAAAGAAGCGCCTAATACTGTTCCTAGAAACGGAAGAAACGTTCCAATTAATATTGTTTGCATACTAAATATCAACTCCAAATAATTGTTTTGCTAATATTCCAACAAAGAAAGATATTACAGCAACGCTAACACTTATAATAGACATCTCCAAGAATCTTGATTTAAATGGTTGACTTTGCGCTACTGAAGTATAATAAGTAAATCCTAATATAATTAACAAAACTACTGCTATCATGCAAATTAGAGCATACATATATTGTGAATTATTAAATATCAAATATGGAGAAATTAAAAGCACTACTGTAATTAAGTAAGCAACACCTGTATACAAACATGATTTTAAAGCATCACTTCTACCTTCACTTCTAGCGGATAAGAATTCACTTGAGGCCATTGAAAATGTCGCGGATATTCCTATAATCAAACCCGATAAAGCAATTAATTTTGTGTTTTGCATTGCAAAAGTAAAACCTGCTAATGATCCTGTTAATTCTACAAGCGCATCGTTAAGTCCTAAAACCATACTTCCTACATATTTTAATCTCTCTTCATCTAGCATTTCTAATAATGCTTTTTCATGTTCTTCTTCTTGTTGTCTAATAGCAACGCTCTCTTCTATTTCTTCTTTTAATAAATCATATTCTTTTTGAGCATTTTCTTCTCCATTTTCCATCAATTTAACAGCGAATGTAAACCCAAATATTCTAGCGATTAATTTATATTTGAATATTTTAAATTTTTGAGGCTTCATTTCTTTCTTTGTATATTTTTTCCATATCTCATAATGCATTTTTTCTTCTTTTGAAAGACGAAGTAAAACTTTTTTGTTTTCCTCTCCTTTTGCAAACTTAGCTATCTTTTCATAAATTATACTTTCTGTAAGTTCACTTTTCTGCATTTTTTCAATAATTGATAAAGCTTCCTTTGAAATATTTTTTTCCATAAATTTTCCTCCTTTTATTGCTGTGATAATTATAACACATTCTGTTGAGTTTTATATCCATTCATCTAATAGATTACTATTTTTTATATTAAATTTTTCTTTAGCTATTTTATAAGCTGCTTCTATTTGTTGCTTTCCGGTTTCTCCCCAATTGAGTAACTGTATTGCCTTACTAGGAGTTGTTAAAAGTCTATCATACAATTTACCATTATCAGGATCTATTTTTTTTAAACCAATATTATCAATAAGCGCAACCATTCTAACTTGCGCATAAGGAGGCTTATCATTCCCCTCGTCTACTAATTGATAACCAACTAGTATTGGATATTTAATAGTAGTATTAATTTCTTCAAGAAGTTCTCTTCTTAAGGTCTCTTCCATGTCTTTATCATAACTTTCTGGTTTTCCTCCAGCTAGAGAGTAAATTCTATCTTCTTTTTTTCTTTCAACTTTAAGAAGAATTCTACCATCCATTGTAAAAATAATACCATAGACTTGTGTTATTTTTAGTTTTTCATCAACTTCTCCATTATACCAAGTAAATTTGACCATAAATTACCTCCTTAATTAAATTCCAAATTTTTCTAAAAAAAGGACGATAAATTAAATTATCATCCTAAAACTTTGTTTCGTTTAAATAGTTAATTGCTTCAGTAGCTGCTATTGTTCCATCGCTTGTAGAAATCGTTACTTGTCTAAACATCTTATCTCTACAATCTCCTGCAACAAATATTCCTTTTTTATCCGTTAAACAATTATTTGATTCTATATAACCATATTTATTTGTTTTTAGGACACTTTTAACAAAATCACTTTGAGGAGTTAATCCAATTGAAATAAACATTCCATCTAGTTTTATCTCTGATTCTTTTCCATTTTCATTTATTAAAATAGAATCAAGTTTATCTTCTCCTACAATCTTTTTAACTGTAGAATTAACAATAATTTCTACGTTCTTTTTTTCTTTTAAATTGCTTTCTAATATACTCTCACAAGTAAGTGAAGGCAAATTTTGAATAACATAAACTTTTTTAGCAATATCTGCCATAGTTGTAGCATTTATAATGGCGCTGTTTCCTCCACCTATTATTGCTACTACTTTATCTTTGAAGAAAAATCCATCGCATGCTGTACAAAAATGAATTCCACTACCTATTAAGTTTTCTTCATTTTCTAAACCTAACAATCTATATTTTGAACCAGTTGCAATAATAATACTTTTAGTTTCATATTCGCTTGCTTCTGTTACAACTTTTTTTACATCACCATCAATAATTTCTTTTACTTCTTCAAGTTCAATATCAACATCTAAGTTATTTACTTGTTCAAACATATTATTTGCTAATTCACTTCCACTGATGCTAGAAAAGCCAGGATAATTTTCAATTAGAGGAGCAGATGCCATCTGCCCTCCAATTGTTTCTTTCTCTATAATTAAAACTTTTTTATTTGATCGAGCGGCATAGATTGCAGCAGTCATTCCTGCTGGACCACACCCTATAATTATTATGTCGTACATTTTTATTACCCGTTACACTCTTCAATATACTTTTTAATATTTGATAAATTAACTATATTTTGAACTTCATTATTTTTGATAACTACTAAAGTTGGAGCTTGTTTTACACCATACTTTTTAGTTAATTCAACTTTTTCTTCAGCGTCTACAAAATTAAATTTAGTTTCTGCTTTATCTAATAACTTTTCTGCCATTTTACAGTTAGGACAAGTTTTTGTTCCAAATAGTAAAACTTCATCTTCGCATACAGATACTGAATCATTTACAATATATGATTTTCTCTTCTTATATTCTTGAGCCTTACCATCATTCCAGTTTTTAACAGGACGATAGTACCCTGTAATTCTACTATAGATTTCTGTTTCCTCTCCACACTCTGGACACTTGCTAACTTCACCATTTATATATCCATGATTTTTACAAACTGAATAGATTGGAGATAGTGTGTAATAAGGCAATCTATAGTTTTCAGCAATTTTTCTAATTAAATTAGCTGCAGACTTCCAATCCTCCATTCTCTCTCCTAAGAATGTATGGAAAACAGTACCTGAAGTATACAAAGTTTGTAATTCATCTTGAATATCTAATGCAGTGAACAAATCATCAGTATAGCCAACAGGAAGATGTGAACTATTTGTATAGTATGGAGTTTCATTGTTCTCACTAGCAGTAATAATCTCTGGATACAGAGCTTTATCTTTTTTAGCAAAACGATATGTTGTAGATTCCGCTGGAGTTGCTTCAAGGTTGTATAAATCTCCATATTCTTCTTGATAATCAGATAATTTATTTCTCATGAAGTTTAATACATTTTTAGTAAACTCTTGAGCTTCACTTTCTGTTAAATCTTTTTTAATCCATTTGGCATTTAGGCAAGCTTCATTCATACCAACAAGTCCAATTGTAGAGAAGTGGTTATTGAATGTTCCTAAATATCTTCTTGTATAAGGATATAACCCTTCATTTAATAATTTAGTAATTACATTACGTTTAATCTTTAAGCTTCTTGCTGCTAAATTCATCATGTTTTCTAATCTTTCATAAAATTCTTTTTCGTTTTTTGAAAGATAAGCGATACGAGGAATATTGATAGTTACAACACCAATTGATCCTGTTGATTCACCACTTCCAAAATATCCTCCTGATTTTTTTCTTAACTCCCTTAAGTCAAGTCTTAAACGACAGCACATACTACGAACATCACTAGGTTCCATATCGCTATTAATATAGTTTGAGAAATATGGTGTTCCGTATTTTGCAGTCATTTCAAACAATAATTTATTATTTTCTGTCTCGCTCCAATCAAAGTTTTTAGTAATTGAATATGTAGGGATTGGGTATTGGAATCCTCTTCCATTAGCATCTCCTTCAATCATTGTTTCGATAAATGCTTTATTTACCATATCCATTTCTTTTTGACAATCTTTATATTTAAAATCCATTTCTTTTCCGCCAACGATACAGTTAAGTTCTGCTAAATCGTTTGGTACAGTCCAGTCTAATGTAATATTAGTAAAAGGTGCTTGTGTTCCCCATCTACTTGGTGTATTTACTCCATAAATAAATGATTGAATACATTGTTTTGTTTGTTTATATGTTAAATTATCCGCTTTAACAAATGGTGCTAGGTAAGTATCAAATGATGAGAACGCTTGCGCTCCAGCCCATTCGTTTTGCATAATTCCTAAGAAGTTTACCATTTGGTTACATAATGTAGACAGGTGTTTTGCTGGAGCTGATGTAATCTTTCCTGGAATGCCCCCTAAACCTTCTTGGATTAATTGTTTTAAACTCCAACCAGCACAATAACCAGTCAACATTGAAAGATCGTGTAAATGAATATCACAATTACGATGTGCAGAAGCAATTGCATCATCATAAACTTCACTTAACCAATAATTAGCAGTTATTGCTCCTGAGTTACCTAAAATTAAACCACCTACAGAATATGTTACAGTAGAGTTTTCTTTAACTCTCCAGTCTGTAACATTTATATAACTATTAACAACTTCTTTGTAGTCAAGAACTGTAGATTGCATATTACGCATTTTATCATGTAATCTACGATACAAGATGTATGCTTTTGCTACATCTGCGTAACCTGCATTACTTAAAACGCTTTCTACGCTATCTTGAATGTCTTCAACATCAATAATATTATCTTTTACTTTACT
This sequence comes from Bacilli bacterium, assembly GCA_045119835.1. Classification (GTDB taxonomy): domain Bacteria; phylum Bacillota_I; class Bacilli_A; order RFN20; family DUOF01; genus CALVUJ01. Next base: position 35,384 of record JBGVED010000085.1, read on the forward strand.
TTGAAAATCTGATGTAACTTTTAAAGCTAAAAAATCAATTACATTCTCATCATATTTTTTGTTTTCAGCCTCAAATGCTTTTGTGATTGCATCTGTGATTTTCTTTATCTCAAAATTAACTATTTTACCTTCTCTTTTTCTTACTTTATACATAAAAACTTACCTCTTTCCTCTCCCCCTAATAATTACATTAGGATACTTTCTTTCTAAATTTTGTTTTATCTCTAGCAATTCATCATCGCTAAATCCACTTAAACCTTTTTTTAAAACTGTTTCACAATCATTGTAGTTTTGAAGATAATACTTTACATCTGCCCCCAAATATTCAAGTATTCCCCTTATATCTTCTAAACTGTGTAATTCTTTAGCTATGGTTGTTCTAAACTCATAATCAATACTTGAACTTTTTAATATCGATATACTTTTTTTTATGTCTTCTACGTTTGATTTACAACCAATTGTCAAATCATATTTATTGAAAACATTTTTAACATCCATCGCTACATAATCAATAAGATTATGTTCTATAAGATTTTCTAATACATCAGGCTTACTTCCATTTGTATCTAATTTAACCTTATATCCTTTTTCTTTAATTTTTTCTATGAACAGTTTGATATCTTTTTGTAACAAAGGTTCTCCTCCACTAATACAAACCCCGTCAATCAACCCCTTTCTTTTATCTAAATAATCAAACAAAACCTGTTCATCAATTTTATTTGAGTTATTAGCGCCAATAACTAAGTCACTATTGTGACAAAATGGACATCTAAAGTTACAACCCTGAGTAAATATAAGACAAGCTGTATGTCCTGGATAATCAACCAACGTCAATTTTTGCATTCCACTAATGATCATAACTATACTTCCCACCACTAAATTTAATAAAACCTACATCTTTTTCTAATAAGCAATTAAATATATTTAAAATATCTTTTTCTTTTGCTGTCTTAGGAAGATCAATTTTTACTAAGTTTCCTCCTGTTAATAATTTTTGATATCTACCAATATACTCAAAGTCTTCTTCTTTATTAGATTTAAATTCAAATAGACTGTCAATTGTTGAATAATATTCTTTATCAGTTATTTTCTTTCTAATACCATATATTGACTTATCTAACTCTATTAGTTTCTTTAATGGTCTACGTTTACTTGTTTCACTAACGACAAAATTCATTTTTGTTTCTTTAGTATACTTCAAACATTTTTCTTTAACATATTTAATGATATCTAGTAATAATTCTTTTCTTTTTCTTTCATCATTTTCTAGATTTATTACACATTCACTAAGACCTGCTAACTCTAGTACCAAAGCGCCTTTTTTTATTATTTTTCTAATTTTTTGACCACTTTCTAATTTTTCATCATCAATTAAGTTTCCATTAAATAATATTTGATAATTTTCTTTATTTTTGTCTCCGATTATTTCAAAAATATTTACCAAGCAGTTTTTACTCATTTCAAGCCAAACATCTAACGCTAAATAAAAGTCTTTAATGTCTTTATTTTGATATTTAAACCCCAGCCTACCTAAGTTGACTGAAACAGAAGATACAATCATTCTCCCTTTTGATTCTTTTTCTTCATAAACATAATTTTCAAAAACACGTTTACCACTACTGAAATATTCTATATTCTCACCATTGTAACTTGCATCTATATTAGCTATAGCAATGTTCTTGCCATTTATCACTAATTCACTAATTTTTTCCAGTGTTTCTTTGTTGCTATTTTTGCAAATTTTAAATATTGTAGTTACATTTTCTAATCTATCTTTACTATTTAAAACATCAAAATAAATGTCTGTTATTAGGTTCCCATCTGGAGTATTGTTGCTTCCTAAACTTATTGAATATTTTTTGTTTTCTTGATAGGTATTATTTAAACTAACTAGCATAACATCAATTGATTTAAAAAGCTCCTTTTTTATGAAGATCAAACTATCTTTGTAAGATAAATTAAATATTTCTTCTACTTTTTTATTTAGGATAAAGTTATCAAACAAATTTTTATCAAAGTACATACTGTTTTGTTTATCTATTATTTCTTCGATTCTTTTGATATTTATATATTCTAAATAACCAGAAATATCTAAATATTTATTTAAGTTATTTTTTAAATTTTCTTTAAATTGCTCATTTATAAACGGCATTAACAAGTAATCTAAAGCATCTATACATATTTCTCCATCTATTTCTAATTTTGTATTAAGAGCTTCAAAAATTAAATCTGTTGG
>JBGVED010000086.1:0-3110 GCA_045119835.1 Bacilli bacterium
CAAAGTGCTTTTGATAATGCTAGTAGTGGGAATGTTATAAAGGTTTTGGTTGATTTTTCTTCATCTGGATCTTTGACTGGAAATAAAAAATTAACTTTGAATTTGAATAGCCTTACTATATCTAATGAATCTCAAATAATATCAATTGCTAGTGGAAGTGAACTTATCATTGAAGGAAATGGTAAGTTAGATGTGGAGGATGAAGGATCATCAAAATTATATGGTGTAAATAACGCTGGTAAACTTACATTAAATAGTGGATATATCGATGTTACAGATGATGAGGGAAACAATATTTATGGTGTTTATAATAGTGGAGAATTTATTATGAATGGTGGTAGAATATATCCTGATGTTGGTGATGATTATAGTGATGCTTATGCTATTTATAATACTAGTAGTGGAAGTGTTACTATTAATTCTGGGGGAATATATGCTGATTCGGTTTATTATGCTTATGGAATATATAATGAAGGAACGTTAATTGTTGAAGATATGACTATGAAGATATATGGTTCTGTAGTTTCTTATGGTATTATTAATAGAGGCACGGCTACAATAAATGGCGGATCTATTACGATAGATGTGAACTGTGAATATGCAGTCGGTTTAGATAATAGCAAAACTATGGTAATTAATAATACTTTTGTGGATATTGATACTAGTAAAACTGATGCTGAAGGATATGCTATTTATAGTACGGGAAGTAGCTTGACTATAAATAATGATATTCTTGGAAGTGTTTATGCAGATACAGCTTATGAGTTAAAGGTTTATTCAGGGAAAACTTTAGTTCGTGGTGGAAATGTTGGTTCTGTTTATGTTGGTGATAGTGGGGCGTTGACTGTAGGTGTTCAAGATGGAGATATATATAATGATCGAAATGATACATATTTAGAAGGAATATATGTTCCATATTTATGGGAACTTGTTGTTGAAAGTACATCTGCAGATGTGTATTTTTGGGATGGTAGCATTAGAGGGGAGAATAGTTGTTTAATAGAGGATGATGCTGTAGAGAATTGCTTTGAAGCAATTGATGAAATAGAAGAAAATGCAGATTTAAATGTAACGGGTCCTACTTTTCCGTGTTATCCATTTATAGAAACAAACTCTAGTGGAGAAAAGGTTGCCACATATATGACTCTTAGTGCTGCTCTTAGCGGTGTTACAAGTGGTAATACTTTAGATCTTAATATGGATATGGAGTTAGAGTACTATGGAGGATGTGGTAGTGGTACTTTAGCTGCTGGTAAAACTGTTATATTTAATTTGAATGGATGGGAATTAAGTGATGATGTAGCAAGTTCAATTATAATTAATAACGGTAATTTAACTATTAATGGTGGTGGTTCTTATATAAGTGCAATTGATGATTCTAATATTGTGGTTATTAAAAATACGGGAACTTTGGTTATTGATGATGTTGAAATATATGGAGATGGCAGTTATGATGAAGACGATACGATTGGTATAGAATCTAGTGGTAATTTGAAGATAATGAATTCCTCCGTAAAGGTTTTAACTCTTCATGATAATTCTCATGGAATAGAAGTTACTGGAGGAAATGTTGAAATTATTAATACAGAAATAAATACTGATTTTGATACAACAGATACTTCAGGATTTTTACCTGATTCTATTGGAGTAAATATAGAAAGTGCTGATTTGGTTATTATTACTGATTCTTCTATTAAAGTACGTAATGACTGTAAAATAGATAAAGATACAATTGAAAAGCAGTGCTATGCATATGGAGTTAAAGCGCAAGGAGCAAAATCTTTAATAATATCAGGTGGATCGATAGATGTTATAGGGCATAATGATGCTACAGGAATACATTTTGGATCTGGAACTTATAATCTTAGTAATATTGAGATTAGTGTTGATTCACAAGGATGGTATGATTATACAGATGTGTATGGAATTGTAAATAGTGGTAATCTTGAAGTTGAAAATGTTACTATAATTGCAGAGAGTGATTGGCATACTGCAACAGGAATATTAAATGAAGGAACGTTAGTTTTAAAGAGTGGTATTATTAATGCTACAACAATATATGAAGATATACTTTATTTTAGTATAGATAACAATGGTGATTTAACACTTGGGGTTAGCGATGGAACTGTTAATCAAGAAATAATTTATTTGGGTCAAGGAATAAGTTTTGGAGATAGTCAAATCACTAGATTTTATGATGGTAAAATAGATGATCCTTTAATAGAATTGTATCCTGAAATAGTTGATGATTATCTAAGTAATATAACTATAGTAGAAAATAATTCTAGAGTTGTGATTGAAAATAATAGCTTATATTTGTCAACTGAAATGATTAATGAACTTGACGACGATGGTACTGTTATTAGTGTTTATAGATATTTGTCAGATGCTTTGACTAATATGACAAATGGCAACACACTTCAACTTTTAAGTAATTTAAATGGATGTGTGACTATAGATGCTGGTAAAGTAGTTACTTTGGATATGAATGGTAATTCTATTCTTTGTGATGCAAAAAATTTAGATGATGACATTGTAGCTATTAAAAATAATGGAACTTTAACACTTAGTGGAGAGGGAGAGATATTTGCTGGTAGTAATCTTTATTATCAAATATATGGAGTTTATAATAGTGGAATTTTAACAATTAATGGTCCTACTATAAATGTTGAGTCGATAGCAAATTGCGATGATTATAGTGGTTCAAATATTGTAAGTGTGTATAATACAGGAATTTTAACAATTGAAGATGGAGTTATTAAGGGAAAAACTGTTTATCTTGATAATGGTGGCCCTTTTGGTCCTGGATCAGTTAGTGGAATTGTTAATAATGGAGGAAGTGTAGTTGTTAATTATGTTAAAGTGGATTTAGTATCATGGACTCATCATTATGGTGTGGTAAATACAGATGGTGAAATGATTATAAATGATATTTATTTCTATGTAGGCGATGAATTTTGGCAAACAGGAATTCTTAATTTGTTTAAAAATGTTGATAATTTGACTATTAATGGTTCAAGTATAGAATTATTTGATGAGTCATCTTATTTGGATAATATAGGAAATAGTATTGAAAATACAGGAGTTGTAAATATAGGTACTAAAGATGG
>JBGVED010000087.1:0-9108 GCA_045119835.1 Bacilli bacterium
ACTGCACTATGTAATGGATGTAGACTTTGGACAAGATCATATGCAAATGAAATCTAGAGAGTATGCAAAGAACCGCATATTCCTAAATAGAATTGCTCATAATGCCTTAGTTCTAGCTAGACCATACCATAGTAAAGGTAGCCAGCCTATATCGATTAGCTTGCTGATGACTAGAATGAAGCTAACACCTGATTATGCAGTTGAGGCTCTCTCGTTATTGCTTAGAAATAAGCGTATTGATTTGGATAAGGCGTAGCTCATGAACTTTTTTTTGAAATATTCATGCATATGCCGTGAAAGAATTAAGAAGAATTATATATGGGTATTGAACTAAAAGAATTATGTAATTTAGATGATGAATATAGATCTAATTATCTTGTTAAAAAAGAGATGAAGCAAGTTTGGAATGTTGAACTAAATTTGCTAGATAAGTTACTTTCTGTTTGTAAAAAGTATAATCTGAATGTCTTATGTGATTCTGGAACACTGTTGGGGGCTGTAAGGCATGGAGGTTTTATTCCATGGGATGATGATGTTGATGTCATCATGCCTCGAGATGATTTTACTAAGCTTATTGAAATAAGTAAAAAGGAATTTTTGTCTCCATTTTTTTTTCAAAGCTTTTATTCTGAGCATGATTACTATAGCAGTATTGCTAAGTTAAGAATGGATGATACAGCTTTTTTTTCAAAAACAATGGACTGCTTTAAAGAGAATATTCATTACGGAATTTTTATCGATATTTTTCCTATTGATCAAGTTCCATTTGATTACGAAAAAAGAACAAAAGTAATCCTAGAACATAATAAAATCATAAAATTATTGAAATTTCGAAATAATAGAAGGTTAAGATTATTTTATAGAGAGCAATGGAAAAAACTATACAAAGAGAATAAAGAGTTATTAACAAAGTCTGATGACCAATTGTTTGAATATTTAAATGAAGTAATTAACACAACAGAGAATTCAGAGTATTGTTCAGATTTGTCATTAGAAAAATCTCCAAGAGATACATTTTTACTAAGTAAAGACATCTTTAACCAAACAGAATATGTGAATTTTGAAAATATGAAAGTTCCAATATCTTCTAAGTATGAAGATATTTTGTCAACTTACTATGGTGACTGGAAAATTCCTATTAAATATCCATCTCTTCATGGAACAACTGAAGATAAAGTTTACAGTGTTGACAAATCTTATAAGGAACTAATTAAACCATATGAAAAACTATCATATTTTGTGATGTTATATCTGCAGAAAAAAATTAAACGAACCAAAAATAAGATAGCCTTTTTCAAGGCTTACCTAAAATTGTATTATCTATTAAAATTTAAGACTAGATCTATGAAATGTGTGTTGTGGGGAAAAAGCTCTTTTTTAATTTCTTATTTTGAACGTGTAAAGCAGAATGAGAACTTAAATAACGTAATAGGTATAGTAGATAAAGCATGCAGTAAGAGAGGCGATTTCATTAAAACTATTCCTATATATCCATTGCAATGTCTTAAAGAGCTTAAACCTGATGTTATAGTTATAACCATTACAAATAACCAGAGGGAACGTTATAAAGAAGTAATGGAATATTTAAGTAATACTAAATTAGAGTGCACTATAGTATGTGTATAATAGCAACGATTTACAGTATGAATAGATTGAAAAAGCTGTAGCCCCTTAATTCATAAGTCTATTTTAAATCCTACCTAAGAACTTAGGTCACTTTCGACAAAAGGGTTAGGTCGGTTAATGATCTGCAATACTAACAATGGTAGACCTTTTAATAAAATTCGATCTCGATTAGAAGACGTTGTCCTTTAACAATACGTACTAATCTCATCAAAAAGCGTTCTTTTATAATGATGATTAAGCAGCACAAAGCAAAAAAATTGCTTGTTTAAGCTACTTAATATCGTCTTAAACAAGCAATATAGTCTTACTTTTACGATTAAATTTAAAACAAACTCCTTCCAATATGAGTAAGAGGTTACACGAATCAATTACAAAATTCATGTATATCTTTTAAAGGGTGAGATGATTCACACTTTGTTTGTCTAGAGGTTGAGTTTAAAAATTCTGAATTATGTAATATAGTTGAAATTTCAACTAATTCTAGGGAGGCATCATGCAAGCACTGATATTAGCAGCTGGAATGGGAAAAAGATTAAAAGATCTTACTAAAAATAACACTAAGTGCATGATAAAAGTTAATGGAGTTACTCTTATTGAAAGGATGCTTAATCAAATAGAGAAATATTCATTTAACAAAATTGTAATCGTTATTGGCTATGAAGGAAAAAAATTAAGAGATTATATTGAAACACTAAGAATACAAACTCCTATAGAATATGTCATAAATCCCATTTATGATAAGACCAATAATATTTATTCGCTATCGTTAGCTTCTGATTATCTCTTAAAAGACGACACAATTTTATTTGAATCTGATTTGATATTTGAAGACTCGGTTATTTCAAGTCTAATAAGTGATCCTCGTAGTAATTTAGCATTAGTTGATAAATATGAATCATGGATGGACGGTACCTGCGTGTTACTTTCAAATGATGATTCTATTGAATCCTTTGTTCCTGGAAAAAAAGTTGATTTTACGAAAACTACAGATTATTACAAAACTGTCAATATTTATAAATTTAGCAAGGACTTTTCTTGTAACTATTATGTCCCATTTTTAATGGCTTACCAAAAAGCTTTAGGGGAAAATGAATATTATGAACAGGTATTAAGGGTTATCACCATATTAGAAAATTCGCCTATAAAAGCTAAAAAAATTGAAGGTAAAAAGTGGTATGAAATTGATGATATTCAGGATTTAGATATTGCTGAATCAATATTTAATCCTAATAAAGATGAGAAATTAGTTGCGATCCAATCTAGATATGGTGGATATTGGAGATATCCAAAGCTGTTAGATTTTTGTTTTTTAGTAAATCCATATTTCCCAACTTTAAGATTAAAGAATGAAATACGAGCAAATTTTGATCAATTATTAACTCAATATCCAAGTGGAATGCAAGTAAATTGCTTACTTGCGTCTAAAAACTTTGATGTATCACAAGAGTCTGTTGTTGTCGGAAATGGAGCAGCTGAGTTAATCAAAATTCTCCTAGAAAATTATCTACGTAAATCTAAAAAAGTAGGAGTGATTCGACCTACCTTTGAAGAATATCCAAATAGACTGTCTCAAGATATCTTGGTTGAATTTGTATCTAATAAAGAAGATTTTCAGTACAGTGTGGATGATATTATCTCCTATTTTGAAGATAAAAATATTGGCTCTTTGGTACTTATTAATCCTGATAATCCTTCTGGAAATTATATTCCAAAAAAGGATGTAATGAAGTTGATTGATTGGGCTAAGGACAGAGCAATTAAAGTCGTTGTCGATGAAAGTTTTGTCGATTTTGCCAATGAAGAAAATTCTAGCCTTATAGATAAGAAATATTTAGCAAAAAATACTCATGTATTTATTATTAAATCTATTAGTAAATCTTATGGTGTACCTGGACTTCGCTTAGGAATATTAGTGTCATATGATACCGAAGTTATTGCAAATATGAAAAAATCAGTTCCTATTTGGAACTTAAATTCATTTGCAGAGTTTTTTATGCAAATAGAGGAAAAATATAGTTCTGATTACAAATACGCGTTAGAATTGTTTAAAAAAGAAAGAAGTAGATTTTTTTTAGAACTATCAAAATTTCCTCAGTTAAAGGTAGTCCCATCCCAAGCTAATTATTTCATGGTTAAGCTTGACTCAAAATATGATCTTAAAGCTCTATCAAAAGCACTACTTGATAGGCATGATATTTTGATTAAAAATTTATCATCAAAAACAAAATGTCAAAGTTATTTACGTTTAGCAATAAGATCAAAAGTGGACAATGATAAACTTCTTTCAGCGTTAAGAGATGAGTTAATTTAAATCTATGAAAATTACAATAGTCGGTGGTGGAAATATTGGAACGCAATTTGCCGTTCATAGCGCATGCAAAGGGCATGAGGTTACTATTTTTACTTCTAAACCATCTTTGTTTTCAAAAGAATTGTCAATAGTAAATAGGGATGGCATTACTTTGCATAAATCTGCAATTTCACTTGTAACCAATAATCCTGCAGTCGCTTTTAAAGATGTAGAATTAATCTTTGTTACAGTTCCTTCGTTTTTATTTAACGAAATTGCATCTCAGATTGAACCATATGTAAAAGAGCAACTTATTATATGTACAGTTCCTGGTTCTGGAGGAAGTGAATTTGCATTTAGTAAATGCATGAAAAAAGGCGCAGTTTTATGTGGTCTTCAGAGAGTGCCTTCTGTTGCTAGACTAGTAAAATATGGGCATAGTGTCTGTGCTACTGGATACAGAAATTTATTATATTTAGCTGCTCTTCCAAAAAAGCATGAAAAAAAGTGTTGCTCGATTGTGGAGTCAATATTTGATATTAAGTGTAATAATCTTCCTTGTTATTTAAACCTTACTTTAAACAACTCAAATCCTATTTTGCATACATCAAGAATATATTCATTATTAAAGAATTATAAGACAGGAGATTCATTTGATAATATTGCCTTCTATGAAGAATGGGATGATTCAGCTTCAAAATTACTTATAGAATGTGATGAAGAACTTCACAAAATTTTCAAGTACTTGCCATTTTTCGACTTAAGTGGAGTATCTTCAATTAAAGCACATTATGAATCCAATACGATAGAAGACTTAACAAAGAAAATTAGAAGTATTTCCTCTTTTAAAGGAATTTATTTTCCAATGAAAACTAATTCCGATAATCGGTATGTTCCTGATTTTTCATCTAGGTATTTTAAATCTGATTTTTCTTTTGGTTTATCAATTTTTGTTCAATTATCAGAATTGTTAAATATTCAAACTCCGTGCATGACATCTATTTGGAATTGGTATAAAAAAATTTCTCTAGATCAAGATTTCTTTAAATTTTCCAATTATGGAATTTATTGTTCAAGAGACTTTTTTAATTTTTACAGAGAATTAGAAAGACCTTCATAAAATAAAAGGATTAAATATGTCAGATCAAAACAATCAAGTGTCAGATTTCTCATGGATCAAGTTTTATGAAGAATTAGCTGATAAGCTCTTTGAATATAAAGATAAAAGAGCTGAGCTTATAACTAAGCTTGAACTATGCTTAAATAAATTTAATGAAATATCTCTCCAGAATAGCAATCGGAAAGCAAAAACTATCTCTGTAGAAGATTTTTGTTATACTGATTTACAAGACGGCAACCTTAGCGATATAGATCCTTTTACAGTATTCGCAATCTTTAATAGGGCCCAAACTTACGAAACAAAGAAAAACTTCTTTGAGTCCTTTAAGACAGCCTTTGGAATGATATCTGACATCCCAAGTTCTACTGATGGTGTTCCTCATGCTGATAATAGGAGAGCAAGATTTTTTAATTCTCCTAATGATATTGAAAAATTATGGAATATTTTTGTAGCCGCTATAAACTTGTCAAATGGTAGAACTGAAGATGATAGTTCTTTTAGCAATAGTTTTGATTCAGCAGAAAAAATCAACAATGTTAAATGGAATTTAACTTTTGCCTTATATTGGATTAGACCTAATTTCTTTTTACCTTTGGATTCTAATTCAAGAAATTTCATTTCAATTAATCCAAAATATCTTGTATCTAAAGAGATTTCAGATTATTTCTCTAGAAAATCATATGACGTTCCTTCAGGAGAAAAATATTTAAGTTTTTGTAGAAAACTATTCTCAAGCTCAAACAATTCTGATTTCTCCATACCAGTGTTGTCTCACCGCGCATATCTCTTAGCTCAAGAAAACTTGAATGTTTGGAAAGTAAGTCTAGGTAAAGACTTTTTTGATGACCAAAAATTTAATGAATATGTTTCTAAAAGATTGGTGTCAGTGGCAAAAAACACTGGAAAAAATCAAGGAGAACAGTATTTAAATGAATTTAATAAGGGACATATCTTTTATCTTTGCAATGGTTCTAATCAGATAAGGTTATTAGGTCGAGTATTAGAAGATGAGGGGAGTGTTGACCCTAATGACGAAAAATGGGTAACCAAAAAGTATGAAATCCTAAAAGAATCAATTGATAAAACAAAGTGTAATGTTGGAAAAAAGTGGTGGCAACCAAATGGTAATTCAACTATAAGAAAAATTGACACAAATGAGTTAAAGGAATTTGAGTCAACAATTTTGAGTCCATTCTTTAATTTATCCATAGATGATTTAATGGAAATGAGCAAAAAGCCTATAGGTTACTATGAGAAATACGAAATGAATAATTTAGAATCAAAGATAATCTCTCAGCTTAAACTTTCAAAGAATGTAATTTTGCATGGTGCACCAGGTACTGGAAAAACTTACATTGCAACCAAAAGAATTCCTCTTCTTATGGAAGCAGAAACAATTGATTTTGTTCAGTTCCATCCTTCCTATGACTATACCGATTTTGTTGAAGGTTTGCGCCCTGTTTCCAAAGTTGAAGGTGATAACTCAACGGTTTGTTTTGAAAGAAAAAATGGTACTTTCTACTCTTTTTGTGAAAATGCCTTGAAGGCATTTAAAGCAGATGAAAAACAAGACAAGAAAAGAAAATTCATTTTTATTATAGATGAAATCAATCGTGGTGAATTATCAAAAATATTTGGTGAATTATTTTTCTGTATTGATCCAGGCTACAGAGGTGTGGATGGTGCAATTAAAACTCAATATGAGAACCTACATCAAGAAGAAAATGAATTCGATAAGTTTCTCCATGATCTAGATAAACAGCATAGTAATGAAGAAGAAAATTCAGATCCTTCATATAAAAATCATGAGGGTAATGGTTGGTTCTTTGTTCCTGAGAATGTCTATATCATTGGTACAATGAATGATGTTGATAGAAGCGTTGAATCAATGGATATTGCTTTTAGACGTCGTTTTTCTTTTATAGAAATTAAAGCAGAAGACACTCGGTATATGTTAGATGAATGTGACGAAAAGAAGGTAAATTCTGCAGCTTGGAACTCAATTCTAGATTCAGTAAAAGACAAGATGAATGCTTTAAATAAAGCAATTTTAGATATTGCTAATTTGTCTTGCGACTATCAAATTGGTGCTTCCTATTTTATGAAGTTGCAAGATCTACAAGATGATGGATCTGAAGATAATTTTGCTTTGTTATGGAAGTATCATCTTGAAGGTCTTATAAAAGAATACCTTCGTGGTGAGCCTAATGCTGAGGCTGTAATTAAAAAGCTAAAAGATGCATATGATGAGCCTGAATTAATACTAAAGGATCAGAAAATAAAAGCAGAGGAACGTCAAAGTGCTACAGGGGCTGAAGATGAAAAATCCTCAAATGATAGTGAAATTAAGTGAATAATTTGCAATATTTAAATATAGGTGGATCCCATTGAGGTATCCTCCTTAAAGTAACGGCAATACTTAGGTTCATAGTCATATGGTCGAAAAGATTCTCATCAATCTAACTGATAATTCTCAAAAATCATTTAGCGTAAATGAGCAGGAGCAAGACTCTTTAAAGCAAGAACATATTAATAAGTTGGAAGAATTCCAGGATAAGCCACTAAAGCAACTTATTAAAGATAATCCTTCGTTACTGATTTTTCCTACTTCTTTGATTGAGGTTGATGATAAAAGTAATACTGCAGATAAAAATCAAGAATATGATCTGTTCACTAAAGACAAGATTGAGGATGAAGTAATTTATTCTTTATCAGTTTACGACAATGCTAAAACAGTCAAAATTTTTACCACTAATCTAATGGGCTTTATTGGCTTTTCAAACGTAAAATTATCTATCACCTCAAGATTTGCCAAGGATAACTACTTTTTGTATTACATGTTGCAAAAGGTATTTTGTGTAAATCTTTTTGACTTTAATTTTGATAAACAACTTGATGGAACACTAGATTTACTATCTTTTCTATTTCCGTATGCTTTAAAAAGAGCCTTAAAGAAAGGTTTATACAAAGAGTACCGTCGTTTTCAAAGGAATGATAGTAAAGTTAAAGGTCCTATAAGTGTAGCAAGACATCTTAAAGAGAATATGCCTTTTAAAGGTACAGTTGCTTATGATAGTCGAGAAAGAACCTTTGACAATAACATCAATCAATTAGTAAGACACACCATTGAGTACATTAAAAAATCAGCTTTTAGAAGTATCTTATCCTCCGATAAGGATACCCGTTTTTATGTATCACAAGTAGTTGAGGCAACACCTTCCTTTAACCCTCAATCTAAAAGTAAGATCTTGCATCATTGCTTAAAACCATTTAAGTCACCATTCTTTACGGAATATTCTTTTTTAATTAAGTTGTGCAAATCTATCTTGAATCATGAAAAGATTGAATATTCTCAGAAAGATGATGAAATCTATGGACTCTTGTTTGATGGAGCATGGCTTTGGGAAGAATATTTAGCTACCATCCTTACTAATCTTGAAAAGCCTTTTGTTCATCCTGAAAACAAGCTAAAGAATGGTGGTATTCAACTATATAAAGAAGGACAGCGCAGCGCTTATCCTGACTTTTACAGAGGTAATCAAATAGTTGGACCAAACAATCCAACAGTAGCTCAAGGTAAAACTGATCTCAAATCTTCCATAGATGATAATTGGATTGTAGATGCTAAATATAAATCATTAGATACGTATGGTGTTAGCCGTGATGATAAATATCAACTTATAGCTTATATGCATACATTTCCATCGAATAAAGGCACTTTAGTTTACCCATTTAGCCAAGACAATCAAAGTGGTAATCAGAAAGAAAAATCTTATAGTCTATGTGGTTTTGGTGGCAAGTTGAGTACCTATGGAGTGAATATTGTAAATAAGGTTAACTCTTATGAAGAGTTCTGTAGAAGTATGGAAAAAGCAGAAACTGAACTTATAGCTAAATTTAGTACTTAGTATGAAAAATCGTTTTTCCTTACATTGACGATTTTGTTCAAAGAATAACAAAACTTGATAAGGTGGTGTTCTATACCATAAGTCATGATACAAGAGCTTTGGTTGATTGTCTTCCAAAGGAAATTTTAGGCAAGATTGAATATTGTGACAAAGCTGCGATAAAA
>JBGVED010000088.1:0-1674 GCA_045119835.1 Bacilli bacterium
TGTCGTGATTAAATATTAGCAAAAAAGCCATTTTTATTTTGATCCTTCGCTCTCAAAATCAACAATTTTTCTTTAAAGATCAAAGGGGTTTACCAAATTTAATTTATAGAACTCCCCTATAAATTCTCTGATGATGATCAATATAAATCAACAGCTTATTTATTAGCATCTAGTGCGAGAATTATGGGAACTACAGATTATTTAAAAACAAACTTTGCAAATTATGAAAAAGCAAGAACAACATTAAATAATACTTTAAAATTTATTCAGAAATATAAGATTGTAAAATAATTTTAATCTTAAAAAAAAGAGTAAATTCCTTAAAGAATTTACTCTTTTAATTTTTTAGTCTTGCTTTAGATTATTGTATAGTTTACAGGCTTCATTACTATAAGATTCTCCTGTATATGTTTTTGGAATAAGGCTAAATTCATCTTCTTTGCCGATAATTTTCCTCGCATCACAAGCTAATTTATAGTAGTACAATGCTTTCTCTTTATTTGGTTTAAAACTCTTAGATAGCGTCTTAACGTAATTTCCGTTTTTGTAAACGTTTTGAAAGTATACCCCTGATTCATAAATTTTGCCTACGCTAACAGAGTGAGCTATGTCTTGTTTTAATTTAGCCGCGTTTTCAAACCATTTGAGACTTTCTTGAAAGCCTTTATTTAGTTTTTTGTTTTCAAAATACAGGTCGCCAAGTAGCCAAGCACTTTCTGCATCGCCTAACTTATATCCTTGCTTATACAATTCAACGGCTTTTGATAATTCTCCTTTTTCTTTGTAATTTAGAGCTAACATGTGTATAGACCAAAGATCATTTTGTGATGCAGCTTTTTTATATAGCTCTACAGAATTATTTTTATTTTGTTTTACAAAATTTTTACCTTCTCCTCTATCCGAACTATAGAGCCAACCTAAAAGAGATTGTGCTTTTGAGAAATTTTGATTCGCAGATAATGTTAACCATTTTTCTGCTTCTAAAAAATTGGGGGGAGTACTACAATCTTGAGAAGTGTAGATAAGACCTAGATAATATTGAGCTATAGGGTTATTTTCATTTGTAGCAGAGTTTAAACATGAGTTTTTAATATTTGAATAATTAAGATCATAATCGCATATACCTAAATTAGATTTTTTGTTGGATTCTATTGCGTAAAGAATACTTTTATAGCGTTCTTTGTATTGTTTGACACTTAATTTACATTTTTCTAAATTTGATAGCTGTACTTCACGTTGTGAATTTTGAGAATTTAAATTAGATTCTTCAGCAGACGAACACCCAGATAAAACCAATCCAATACAAATTAAAGATAGTGATTTTTTCATAAATACCTCTTAACAAAATCAGTTAAAACTTAGTGTTTTAGTTTTAATAATATATTACTTATAACATAGCAAAAGAGACTTATAACAAATGATGTAGCCAATAAATAATGTTCTTTTAAATAGCTTGTAAAATAAAAATAGTCTTTGTAGGCTATAAAGTTGAATATTGAAGTCCATACCAACAGTATTAAACAGAAAACGTTTAGGGGAGTTCTATAAATTAAATTTGGTAAACCCCTTTGATCTTTAAAGAAAAATTGTTGATTTTGAGAGCGAAGGATCAAAATAAAAATGGCTTTTTTGCTAATATTTAATCACGACAAAAAACATAGGAAAAAAGCCATG
>JBGVED010000089.1:0-1574 GCA_045119835.1 Bacilli bacterium
AAAAAAAGACCTCTTATGATAAAATTATCATAGGAGGTTTTTATTATGGCAAGTAAAGGACAAAAGTTTAATAAATATACTATAGAACAAAAAGAAAAAATACTACAGGAATACTATGAAGGATTAGGAGGTTCAAAAGCGTTAGGAAGAAAATACAATATAAGTTATCGAACAATAGATACTTGGATACGAAAAATAAATCATCCTGAATTACAAACAAATTCAAAACGTGGCAGACCAAAAGAAGAAAATATTGATTACAAAGAAAGATATGAAATATTAAAAAAATACCAAGCCTTCATAGAAGCACGACACAAGACAAAGTAATATTTATTAATTTACATATTAATGAATATAAACTCGATAACATGTGTGAAGTATTAAGTATTAATAAAAGAACATATTATAAATATCGAAATAAAGAAGATCCTGATTATTATGATTACGTCTTAATAAAAGAAATATTTGACGAGTCAAAAGGAACATATGGTTATCGTAGGATATGTGAAGGTTTAATTGATAAATATGGTGTAATATTTAATCATAAAAAAGTAGCTAGAATAATGAAAAAATACAATTTAAAACCAGAATATATAAAAAGAATAAGACCGAATTATTCTTATAAAAGAATAGAAGAAAATGTACAGCCAAATATTGTTAATAGAAAATTTAATACAAAAAACATTAATCAAATATGGTGTACAGATATAACTTATTTAATTTTTAATAATCAAAGACGTTATTTATCAACAATTATAGATTTATATGATAGAAAAGTTGTTGCTTATAAAATATCTAAATTAAATAATAACAAACTTGTTATTGATACTTTAAATGAAGCAATATCAAAAAGAAAAGATGTACGTGGATTAATCTTGCATAGCGACCAAGGTTTCCAATATACATCTCTTGAATACAAAGCTATCTGTTCGTCTAATGGAATAACAATTTCTATGTCTAGAAAAGGAACTCCAATAGATGATTCTCCAATAGAAAGTTGGCACGGACTATTGAAGAAAGAAACTTTGTACAATAATAATATCACATCTATAGAACATTATGTTCGATTAGTTGAAGAATGGATAGAATTTTATAATACAAAAAGATTAAAAAACAGGAAGATTTGATTTCTTCCTGTTTCAAAGACCTTTTTCTCATGTGAACTATTTGGGGTTCACTTCAACCAATCCTTTTTTAATATTAAAAAACTATAAAACTATTTTTTTGTTGTTTTATAATAAGTTTTGTGATAAAATTTAACATAAGAAAATGCTGAGGAACAATATGGTAAAATTTTACAAAACAACAAATGACTTTAAAAATGACAACAATATATATATTCCACAATATGAAATAAATAATTTTGATATATATAACTATATATTTAAAATAACAAAAGAAGATAAAAATATATATGCGGAAGCAAAAAAAGAAGAAAAATTACTGATAAGTGGTGATTATGAATTAATAGAACTATTAGTAGAAACTATCTTTATCAGCCACCTTAAAATAATGGGAATAAAAGGTGAAGAAAGAATTACTAAAAGATTTATAGATTGTTATTCAAAATATTT
>JBGVED010000090.1:0-1805 GCA_045119835.1 Bacilli bacterium
TCCTTCCTAAATTAAGTTTAATATTTAATAATAATAATTACTATCTACTTTCAGTTGCGTTTTACTTTTGCAACTGAAACATTACATATTTATTATACCACTAAAAAAGCAAATCTTTTTATTGAACTGCTTGATAAATTGACTATCTAAGTTTTGTCAACACTAAATTTATATTAATATTATACCACGACTAAAAACACGAAAATATGCGTTTTTTTAATTTTTTTCGTGTAATGTAATTATATATATGTTAAAATTAATTTGTTAATTTATTTTGAATGTTGTATTATTTTTGCACATTGTATATAACATTCTTAATATTTTTGTAGAGCAAGCAGTTAGGTTTTCATAATAATGTTTACCTTCTGCTTTTTTTGTTAAATAATAATCATATACGGGGTGTCCAGGACATTGATGCCCTAACTTAACTACTATTTGACTAATATTAAATAATATCCATCTTGCATATTTATTTCCACGTTTAGAAATAGTTCCATGCACGTTTATACTTTTCCCAGATTGAATTATTGTTGGATCTAAACCACAGAAAGCAATTAATTGTCTATGATTATCAAATCTTGTTATATCACCTAATTCACCTAATAATTCGGTTGTTAATACTTCTCCTATCCCGTAAAAAGAATTAATTATATCGAAGTAAGGTGACTCTTTTGCAGTTTTTATCATCTTTTCTTTTAATTCATTTATTGTCTTAATATTCTCTTGTAAAATAGCAGCCATATCAGATAAGTTCTTTACATCCGAATGATCTTTATCGACACCTGGATATGAATTAACTGCTATATCTTTGATTTTGTTTGCTAACCTCTTATAATAATAATCATGTCTAGAATTAGTTTTATACAAATTATTGTATAATGCATCTATTCTTTTTTCTTTTACTATATAAGCATGAGGAAAGGTTTTAATAAAGTTTAATGCTGTTTCTTCATATATTCTGCTGCCTTTAAATATTTCTTCAAATTCTGGAAAACATATATTTATAAGTCTTTTATATCTATTTTTACAACTCACATTTAATTGAGTTAGATAAAAATATTGTCTTGTCATTGCTTTCAAATTAGCATATAAATCTTTTTTAGACAAATCATGATATTCTACTTCATTTACGAAAAATAATTTAGCTAATCTCATACAATCTTTTGTATCAGTTTTTGTTTTCCTTAATGTATCATAATTATTTTTGGTCGTTAAACTATTAATTACTAATGTATTAAAATTATTTTCTTTAAAATATCTTTCTACTGGCAAATGATATATTCCTGTTGATTCCATGAAAATAGTTAAATCTTCTAAATTAAAACTTTCAATTTTATCTTTTAATTCATTAAAATCACGAAAATTATGTTTTATCTCTTTAGGTTCAATCAATACTTCTCCATATTCAGTAGATAACATTATCATACTTTTTCCTTTAGCTACATCAACACTTAATACTGATTTCATTATTTACTCCTTTCTGAATTTAAGTCTCTTGTTTCCACCATTATTTCATCAAGCTTGTTATATAGATTCTACGACCTCACTATCTTAAACTAAATTAATAATAGAAATAAAAGCTGAACTGTCAATTTGTTAGATTCTATGACCTCTGTAATTTGCCGTTCTCACTTAAACTCTTGGTAAATAATTTAACATAAAAAAATAAGATATAAATATTAAATTATTTACATCTTAAAGTATACTTGTAATTTGTCGTTCAACATTAATTTTTATTTAGAATTATAATATTAACTGTCTTGTTATCATAATCATATACTATTTCTGCCTCAAAGAAATCTTCT
>JBGVED010000091.1:0-5256 GCA_045119835.1 Bacilli bacterium
TAACAAGTGAGGTTGAGCTAGCTAAATTATTTAT
Source organism: Bacilli bacterium (assembly GCA_045119835.1). GTDB lineage: Bacteria > Bacillota_I > Bacilli_A > RFN20 > DUOF01 > CALVUJ01. The sequence continues at coordinate 35 of JBGVED010000091.1, forward strand.
ATGAACTTTACCAAATGCTATTTCAAATTTATCTTCTTTTATTTTATTTAGTAAATAGTTAACAAGTTTTTTCATTATGCCTTGTCCTTTATACTTACTATGTACCATGTGAAACGCTAACTCTACCACTTTAGATGGATCTGTAAATGTGGGTAAATCTATTTTGCCTATCAATTTACCACATTTATAATCCAAGGACCCTACTGCTACTAGTGAGTTATCAACAAAGTATCCTATGATGTAAAATCGAGGATTGTCAATCATCCCTTTAACACTTTCTATATCGTATGGCATTGGAGAAAACCATTCTAAATTTTCTAAATCTCCATACATATTAATAATCAACTCACTAAATTGATTCGCATCATTAATATTTAGTTCTCTTATCATAAAAGACCTCCTTAATTACAAATTATACAAAAGTTTTATTTTTTTTATTTTATCACCCTCCATTTAAAAACAACATATTTATAATCAATTTTCCATCATCAACAATATACTCACAGGCTTAAATAAAATTTATATAACTATGTTTATCACTTTATATAAGGCTATAATTTTTTATATTTATCTTTTGGAATTTTATTTAAGTAATCTACTGTATTAATATTTCTCTACAACAAATTAATTCAATCAAAGCTATTTATTTTTCTATAGCGTTTTGATAATGTGCGTTTATCAGATTCTCACAATCCGTTTTTATCTTATTTAAATCATTTGATAGCTTTAATCCTAAAAGACACTTTTCTTCTTTTCCTTTAATTAAATTATTTATATTTTCTATTTTTTGTTTTTCCGTGTATCCTTTTTTATTAGTTATTTCTATAATTCTAGATAAGGTGCTGCATTCATATGCTTTTTGCCAAAAATACATATCTACAATTTTCATAGGTGGATAATTATATTTTTTACAAAGATAGTCAATATCTTTTTTATTATCTATATAAAACTCATTTAACTGACTTAAACTTTTTTCATTCAAAGATTGTTTTATATTAAACTGTTTAGCTGAAAATTTAAAAAATCTATCATATGCTGGTACTATTCCAAGTGTACCCAATATTGCTTTACTTACAAGAGTATCTGGCTCCTTAGGATTAACCTTTAGTTCTGTTTCTTCTTTATAATATTTATTTTCATTATTTTTCTTCTCTTCACCATTTTTATATTTATACATATTTACGATATCTTTTTTTACCGTAAGAATCAAATTAGAAGTACCTTTTAAGTCTTTTATATCTTTCTGCAAGGCTTCTCTTTTTTTACACAACAATTCAATTATTGGTTTATTAAACAAATAATCTTTATACAGTAAAAAAGAATTTCTAAGCATACCCCAGCTTGCCATATAAGCATAAAAATATAGTGTCATCATGTTTTTTATTTTATCATCTTGCGTTTGATAATTTTCATTAAAATATCTGAAACAATGATCAAAAGACAAGTATCTCCCATTGTCATGTGATTTTTTCATATAGTTTCCTACTTTTACTTTTAAATCTTTTACTTTATAATTTTTCACTTCTAACACCCCATTCATTTGCTTTTTTATTGCTAGGCGAGCTAATCTTTAATATCAGTATAATTCACGTGAAAGCAAAATATATTATTTAAAAACTAGAATTATTTTATTAAACATATAAATAAACGATTTTACTGTTTTTATTTTTTATTAAATAAACTTTTCTAAACTAACATGTCCATCTGAATATATTAAATCACCATTTTTGTGTTCATATCCCATTTTTCTATAAAATGGTATTGCTGAAATACTTGCAGGTATTTCCACTCTACTCGCACGTTTAAAATATTCATCTTTTTCTAATACTTCTATAATCTTTCTGCCATACCCCTTGCCTTGACATTTACTGTCTACGAAAATAGAAAACAAAGAACTTTCACTCTCGCAACCATAATATGGACCAATTGCTCCGCATGCAACAATTTTTTCATTTTCTTCAATAACATAAAAATGAGTCCAGGAAGCTCTCTTTTTTACTCCTTCTTCATCAAGGCTATTTTTTATATTTTCAATAAACCTTTGTGGGTAAAAAGTAGAAAAAGCCGAATCAGAAACTGACCTTGCTATCATCTCTGCAACATTTTTATAATCATTATCATTAATTAATCTAGTAATCATTTTTTAACACTCCTTTTTACAATTTAATTCTTTTTTTATTGCATCTTTAAATATATTTTCGTTTCCCTTATAACATAAAGGATTAGCAGGACTTGTATGATATATAGGTATAACTATTTTTTTACAATTACCTATCATAACTTCAAATCTTTTACCAACGACATCTTTTAGTTTAGCTAATTTAAAACCTAGAATAGTTTCTGTTGGATGCTGGCCCATTGGCAAAATAATATCAAAATCATAATTTTCTAATTGCTTGAATAAGATACTTTTGCAATTGTCAGAACATTCTCTTAGCCTTTTTCTATCTTCTATTATACATTTACATACTTCAGTAAAATTAATATCATCAATAGTTAAATCTATTAAATTCAATAATCTATCTAACACTTTACCACTAGCTTGAAATTTCCCATCTTTATTATAAAAAGCCTTCTTTGATACTATCCAACCATCTTTTGCAGGGCTCTCACCTAAAACCAGAATTCTACTATTCCCTATTTTCATTGTGTCACATGTTAGTTTGGGTAAATCTCCACATTTATTACACTTTTTTATTATTTGTGAAATATGTTCCATACAACCACCTCTTTTTTCTTCATTATATATAAAAAAACACTTTTTACCTACAATTAATTTAGGGTTTATTTAAATGAGCTATAAACTTAATTATTTTTATTAGTATTTACACATGAAAAAAATGCAATTTTAAAATTGCATCATTTAAAATATTAATTCCCTATAACTTGTTTATTCTTTATAATCATCAAGAGTGAATTTTTCCACATCTAAAATAAACACTTTTTCTTTTACATCTTCTCTATTTAAACTAACTTTAATATATTTTAAATCATAAGAAGGGAACATCAAAATATTGCATCTTTCGTACTTATTTATTTCATTTAAGTAAGAAGGGTATTTTAATTCTTTTGTAAGGAAATCTCCTATCTGAGAATACAAACAAAATCCTTTTTTATAATTATAAATTCCATCTTCATAATCATCATACTTATCAGGGCTATGAACATCTTTTAAAAATGACATACTAAACTCCCCATCCTCTATGGTATAAATCAGCTCTTCATTCCCCCAAGATTTACCACTATATATTTCTTTAACAAGTTCTTTATTTACCCCATATCCTTGTGATGCTAATGTATATAATAAATCACTCAATTTTTTATTTTTATTGTAATAATTTGCCAACACAGCATACGCACTATTACGACCTAACAAGGCAGCTTGCAGATAATACTTAACCATTTCTTCTTCTACATTTTCATATAAGTTTACTACACTTAAATGTATAGCATAATAATATTTAAAAAACGCATATCCTTTATCAGCTAGATATTTACATTCTTTCATTTTAAAATCTTTTTTTATTTCAAAGTATATGCTTCTACCCTTTCTTAAATCACTTTTATGTTCTTTCTCTTTTTTTATTTTTTCCACTTCTGTTTCTTCTATATTTAACAACATAGATATTTCATCCGTTTTACAATTAAACCAATAGGTCAGTCCTAATACAATCAACTTTCTTGCTCTTATTATCTTTTTGTCATCACTTTTTGAGTGTAAATCTTCTTTTTTTATTTTAAACATCTTCAATATTCTTTTTATATATTTTTCCCTCATTACAGCCCCTCCTCTTATGACAGAATTTTAATACATACATCCATCATCTAAAAGGGCACAAATGTCCTAAAAGCAAAATTTTATATTTACAAACTTTAATTCATCAACTTCCCCAGGATTTTATTTTCCCCATTTCTTCAACAGTGCTATTTTTTTAAAGACACATCAATTTCTTCTATTTTGACGAATAAATTTACTATTACCTCCACAATGCATCAAGTTCATTATTTACATTTATTTGAATATAAGTTTTTTTGACTAGCAATATTATGAACCAAAAAAAATTAAAGCGTTGAGTTATTTCATACGCCTTAGTATCTACCATTTTCTCTAGTATGCGTTCTTTTGCGTCTTTTGAAATGTTTTTTTGTAGGACTTGCCACTACTTGATTTATAAATTCTAAATTTGTTTTTGTTCTAGATGTAAACTCCCTTAAGAACTCATTACTTTTGTATCCACTCATATTCTACACCCCACTATCTCAAGCAAAACATCACCCAAAGTTGATCTGTGACTATTTCCATTCATGTTATATCACATGTAAATTTTAGCAAACTATATCCCATACTTTTTTCATCACACTTATAAGATTACACGCATCATCAGCCAAGGCAATAAAACCAAGTCGTCTTCATTCACAAAAAAGCGCAAGTTTCACGTGAAATGACAAAAACAAATCAAGAAAGCGCACATCCACCGCAACCACACTCCACCAAAAGTTTCACGTGCAACTTTCTTGTTTTTTTTCCACAATGTTGCTGCTATGAGGTGTTTTTCCACAATAATTTAAATCAAACACTCATTTTCAATCTACAACCATTCTAAATTCACATCCCAACATTTCTTTACTCGCCGTGAAACTGCATCTCCCTCAGCGCAACAAAACACAATTTACAAATCAGTACCCCTCCGCAACCACCCCACGCACATTTTCCACAGCTGTCAATCTAGCAGCAAAATTCTACCAAACACAAAAAAAACTGGGAAAAAGCATAACTTTTCCCCAGTTTTTTTCATTTTCCCCAAGCACCACTTTTTCATTTTTCATTTTTTTACACCAATAGAATCACACATTTTTTCTTTTCAAGCACCAAAAAGCAAATCACTTCAGTCTTTTCTTCATTTTTCTCCACACAATTTGTTTCATGTGTAACATTTCTGTTTTTTTCCACAATAGCAAAAAAAGATATCAAGTTTTCCACAACTTCTTATTTTCATGCATAAAAAAAAGACAAGTACATTTTCAACCATGAACTGGTAAATTAAATGTAGACACAAAAAAAGTGTCTACATTTTTTTTGCTATAATGAATTTAGAAAGGAGAATTATAAATGGCAAGGATAAGAAAAGAAAATAACAGAACATGGACTAAAGAAGAAAAATACAGAATTATAAAACCAGTATTAGAATTTAAAATAAGTGGTTATCAAAGAGCTAAAGAAT
>JBGVED010000092.1:0-32385 GCA_045119835.1 Bacilli bacterium
AGATAATCGTTTAGAAATGACAAAAGAATATTTTGCTATAAAAACATATAAAGAAGGAAGTTCATCATATATTAAAATTAATTTTGATATGTGGGATGATCAAGACAAATTAGTTGATTTTTTAATTGAATTAAAAGCAGCATGTGAAGTTTTAATGCAATAATTTTGGATAGCAAAAATGTATAATTTATATATAAAGTATAGAGTATTCTATACTTTTTTATTAGCAAAAAAAACATAACCATCATATATTAAATTAGGATGTGATATTAATGGCAAATAGTGATTATTTAATAGCGGGTAATGACGAACATGGTTTAGAACCTTTGCCTACTGCTGATTTAAATTAAGGTGCCTTGTTTATCTTTGAAAAAAGATATTTATATTTCTTATAAATATAACTAAATATTAAATATAATTTCTAATGCTTCTTCTTTATCATATACAATTTCTTTAATTATATTTTTCCAAAACCTGCGTCTCTCTAGTTTAGTCATCATCAAATATCTTTCTACTATTGGTTGATTTAATAAATAGTTAATAGCATTTATATCATGAGCTAAGTTATCATCTGAAACTGGAGATTCATCTTTTTTTCGGCTTTTTCAGCTTCCACTAATTGATCCAAGAGGGATCTATATTTTTCTTTACATATATCTTTATCTATTTCACCATCTAGATATAAAGCAAGTAGTTTTTTTATTTGCCTTTTTATTTTATCTTTATCAATCTTTTTTGATATAAAGTTCTTCTATATTTCTTTCTCCAGAGATTAAAAGAATTTTATTTGTATATTGTTCCTTTTTGTTTTTTTTTTATTATAATAAAAATATGATTAAAAAAATCATAATTTTTATATGGAGGAATATAAAATGATTATTTTGAGAAATGTAAATAAGATTTATGGTAAAGATGAAGGAGCAGTTCATGCTTTAAAAGATGTAAATTTAGTTATAGAAGAGGGTAAATTTACTGCAATATTAGGTAAAAGTGGTAGTGGTAAATCAACACTTATGAATGTTATTGGTGCTTTAGATAGTCCTACTAGTGGAACTATAGAGTCAAATGGTGTTATTTTAAATGACTTAAATAAAAACCAACTTGCTGAATACAGAAATAAAACTACTGGATTCGTTTTTCAATCATTTTATTTAGAGCCTACTTTTACTGTTTTAGAAAATGTGGCTATGCCTCTAACTATTGCTGGAATGAATAAAAAAGAAAGAGAAGAAAAAGCTATAGAAATTATAAAAGAGCTTGGTTTGGAAGATAAAATTGAAAAGAAAGCAAGTGAACTTTCAGGAGGGCAAAAACAACGTGTAAGTATTGCTAGAGCATTAGTTTCTAATCCTGATATAGTTTTAGCAGATGAACCCACAGGTAATCTAGATAGCCAAAATGGTGCTGAGGTTATGAATTTACTAAAAGAAATTGTAAAAAAAGGAAAATCTGTAATACTAGTTACTCATAATATGGAAGATGCTAAAAATGCAGATAATATAATTGAAATTAAGGATGGAATAGCAACTGCTAGTTATATGAGTAAATATGAGGAGTTATTTAAATAATGAAATTTATAGATAGATATAAGCTATCATTACATAACATAAAAAACAATAAATCTAGATCCATCCTAACTACGATTATTGTATATATAATTTCATTGCTTATAATGACTATATTATGTATTGGTATATCTTTTTCAAATAATATGACTTCCATCATAAAAGAATATTATCAAAGTTCAGATGAACCGATTCAAACTGAATACTATTTGTATGAAAATCTTGGAGATGGAAAAGTTTTAAATAATCAAGTATATGATGTTTTAAATCAAAAAATAATGTTACATAAATCCATAATAGATTATTCTATATATCATAATGATTACAATCAAACATATGCAATTAGCGATCACAGATTTCCTATCAATTATTACTATGAGATTATTGAGGGAAGTAATGTAAGCTCTTTAGATACAAATACAAATGCTGTTTTAGTATCAACAAGTTTTGCTAATGAATATTATAATCAAACTGGAATTAAACTTAATCCTGGTGATGAAATAGAATATCAACTAGACTATACAATTCCCACTTCAGGAGAGTATAACTATAATATTAAAACTAAAAATATGAGTTTTAAAGTAAAAGGAATCTATAAATTAAAAGAAATGGACGTTAGTGGTTATGGTTATTATGCTAAACCATTAAAGGATTCTGCTGACTTAATTATTGATGTAAATTATATGTTTAATAATGTAGAAGATTTTTATGTTCAATCTGCAATATATTATTATACTGTAACAAGAACTAACTTTAGTAATGAAGAATTACTAGATAAATTAGATGTTTTTGTTAAAGACATAAGTAGTGTATTGCCTAAGCCTAGTGATAGAGATTCAGTATCATGCAGTGCTCTTAATGATATGAAAATGACAAATGTAATTGGTATAGCAGTTATAGGTATTGCATCATTTTTATGTCTAATACTAATTTTATTATCAATTGGTTCTCTTGCAAATACTATTATGATTTCTGTAGATAAAAACAAGAAATTTATCGGCTTATTAAAGGCTCTGGGTTTAAATGAAAAAGATTTAAAATCAACGATAAAACTAGAATCTATTACTACTATTGTATCAGGTGTTATATTGGCTTTTTTAACTATATTCATATTTAAAGGATTATTGTCTAATTTAAATACTATAATAATTAATTCTATGTTTTCAGATTATCTCAGAGAAATTGATTATGTTACAGTGTTTAACTTACCAATTTATGTGCCAATTGTTGTTTTATTATTCTTTGTTGCATTTACTTTATTGTTTGCTAGAGAAAGCATGTCAAAAATTGCAAAGACAGATCCAATGTCTGTTATAAGTGAGGTGGCATAAATGAAATTAAAAGATTATTTTAGACTTTCAAAAATAAGCTTAAAGTCAAGGAAGAAAACTACTAGAAGCACAGTAAGAGGAATAAGCTTTGGATTAATATTACTTATGCCATTATTATTTATAGTTATTGCCTTTCACATTGATTTAAATAAAGAAGTAAATAAAGATGCTTCTATTAGAGTATTCAATATAGAAATATCTAATCAATATACCCAGGATTCATATTCTGGAGCAATTCATGATTCTTATATTGATAAAATTTATGATATTGATGGAGTAAGCACAATCATTAAATACAATCAATATACTTTTGAAAACTCATATAGAATTTGGGATGATGAGTCATCAACAGAAATATCTTCTTCTAGATTTAATGTTGTATTAGATGGAAACACTTTTGCACTAGATAAAAATTTATTCATCGAGGGAGATGGATATAGTGGCTCTGGAAAAGTAGGTATTTTAGTTATCGATTCTGAGTCCAATGATAATATATTTTTGAGATCAGATAATGATGCTGCAACTAATGGTAACCCTCTTATAGCAGGTTCAGTATTTAGTGAAAATTCTAATAAGGAAATTATGGTATCAAGTAATTTCTTAGCACATTATAATTTAGATACTACTATCATTGGTAAAAAAATTACTCTAAACTATCAACTTAGTACAAATGGGGAAATTACTACATCTAAAACATCTATAACAGGTGATTTTTCTGCATATAACAATATACCGGTTAATATATTTAAAGAATTTACTATTGTAGGTGTATATGATTCTAATATATATAAGACTTCTCCAAGAAGATCTACAGCTCCTTCTGATTCTAGTAACCATATATATGACACTTATTTTTGGCTTACTACAGATTCTGTATATACTTCAACTGAGAAATCATATATTCCTGAATTAATTTCAATTGAAGTTAATGAGAGTGATGGCATGAATTATTCTAGAAACGTTTTCTATTATCCAAATGATATAATAACTTTGTCTAAGAATGCTACTACGGAGCAAAGACTATTTATTCCATGTGGTATGGGTGTAAGTACAACTTCTAATGGTAATTCACTTGTAACTTCTAAATTGCTTGTTGAATTTGATAGTTATGGAGAAGCAAATAGTGCAGTAAGCATTATTGATGGCTTACTTAAAAAATCTTCTACTTCAAGTGAAGAAATAAATGCAACTTCATCATATATGTCAGAAACATTTCAAAATTATCGTATGTTTTATACTGTATTTACTTATATAAGTATCATACTAGCAATATTTGGAGGAATTATTTTCTTTGCTACACTACTAAACTTATATAATACAATTCACTACTCTGTACAATCCAGAAAGAATTACCTTGGATTATCTAGAGCTATTGGTATGAAAAATAAGGAAGTAACTAGATTATACTTTATTGAAATATTCCAAATATTTAAACGTTCATATATTTGGACTGCTATATTTGGAGGAGGTATATGTGGTGGCATTTGTTATTTATTTAAAATGATTATGTCATCTGAGGTCGCTGCTATTATAACAATAGACTTATCTTTGAATCCAATATTCATCTTAGTAGCATTTGGGGCTCTTGTAATAGTTGATACAATTATTTCAATTATATTTGCTTATGTTGCATGTCATAATGTTGCAAACAAACCAATATTAGATGTATTGGTAGAGAATAGGTAGGTGAAGCATATGAATAAAAAATCAAAATCAATATTTCTTATTTTATCTGCACTAGCGATTAGTGCTTGTAGCACTCCTACAATTGAGGAAGAAAGAACGATAATATTAGAGGTTGATAGCGAAGTTACTCCTAATTTTTCTAGCAATTATGGTAATGGTAGTTATGATGAATCAACCGGTAAATACACTCATAAAATTAATTCTATTAAAGATGTATATATTACTTTGTCTTATGAAGATTTAAAATCAATTACTGTATATATACCTACAAGCGAAATGAATAGTCCTACAATCACTAAAACAGTTGATTTTGGAGTTGAATTAGATGCTGAGGTAGAAATTGCTGTAGAAGGAGTAAAAACTCTTGAAGGAATAGTATTTGAGGATAATCCAAACATTTCTAATTTAAAGCTTGGCAAGAAAAATACATTTACGTTTAATATACCTTCTAGAGAACATGATGAGATAATCAAATTTACTCTACCTGGATATAAAAAGTTTGAAATAAATATTGATAAAGAAGATTTAATAACTGGTATTGCAAAGCTTAGTCAAGTTGCTTTAAGAATGGATCAAGTGTATGTTGCTATTGATGGGGTTGAGCTTTCATATGAAATATATTCAATGTCAACTAATGAATTAGTAGCATCAGGAAGAAAATATTCATATGAAAATAAAAGTAGAGAATATATTTTACTAAATAATGATGATTCATATTATATGAATGTTATCTATCATTACAATGGTACAAGTAATTTGTATAAAATTAATAAAAATGAGAATTTTATCTTAGAGGGAAAAAACATTCGAAATGATTATGGGTATCTTGAGCTCACTTTAAATGGTGAATATTATTATCGCCCTAGCTACCTTTATGATAAAGTCAATAAAATTATCACTAATGGTAGCTCAATGACTAACAAAATAAACTCCCTAGGAGTGATAACTAAAAATGAACAAGATGAATGGGTGTATATTGATAATTTAGTTACAAATAACCTAGGTAATGATACATATAATCACTATTATGAAATTGATTATTCTGCATCTATACCTATCGAATTTAATGTAACACGAATTCATTCATTTACAAATGAAATAATTTCAAGTGGTATAGAGAATGACTTTAACATATATGAAAATAGTATAATTTCAGTTGAATTAGAAGGTTCAACATTTAATATATCTGTATATGAAAATGAAATTGATATGTTAAGTATAGATTTATATGATAGTGAAGAAAATGTAATTCATACTATTACTCATCCTATAAATCAAACTTTTTCAACTTCGATTATAAATGGTACTTTCACATATCAAGGAAGAAAAGTACCTTATAGAGTGCCTCTATTTAAAGAGGATATTGTATATAATGATGGTACATATTCATATATTGGTAAACCAATTGTAGATACTACTGTATCTCTAGTAGAAATTGTATACATTGATAAAAACATTAATGAAGGACATTTATCTGACTCTGCCTATCTTACAGGGCCAGATGGTATTCCTATCTTAAAAACTGATATAGGTGATTGGAAAACTTATTTTGAGTTAGAAGTAAATGTAACATATACTTTACATAATTATGCCAAACAATATGAGTTCACCCTAACTGATAAGGATATAGCAAATGGTGTAGTTATTATTTGGGATACTTCAATAAAATATGCACAAGTTAAAGTACCAAATGGATATCATATATTAATTCAAAATGATATAAAATTACTTCCTAATGATAATAATATTGTCAATGTTCCTGTTGATTATGAAAATTATGAAAATAGAATTTGTTTAAGTAATGGATTAGTTACTGTATGTATTGATCAACCACTAGAGGAAAATCAATATGCTGAATTAGGTGCTTTCTATACATTTGGATTAAATAATGCATTTGTTGAAGAAATACTAAATGTACAAACTTTTAATGGTTATGATGATAATGGAATTATATACTATTATTTTAAAGGACTTTATCCTAGTATGATAATTAATACTCATATGTTTAATAGTGCAGATGAACAAATAATATTTAACACAGATGATTTTACGTATAATGAAGATTTAAATGCTTATTATTACTCTATTGAAGACACATCCAATTATATAGTAAATTGGGATTATCGTCTCGGTTATAATAAAGTAAAGTGGTTCCAAATTGATCAATACATTTATATTACAGAAGGTAATATTATTACATATCGTGATATAGATTATGATTTATCTACTTATGGTAGTAAAAAACTCAACATAACTGTTGTAGATGATGGATATACATCATCAATAGAAATTACTCCAATGGAATAAAAAGTAAAAAGCATAGTAACTCTATGCTTTTTTAATTTATGTTAACCAATATTAATTTTATTCATATCATAATTTAGGAAGTGAATATATGAATAATAATGAATATTTAATAGCGGGTAATGATGAGCATGGGTTAGAGCCTTTACCTACTGTTGGTGTATAGTTAATACCCCCTGAAAAGTCCTTATTTACTTATGTTTTTTTTAATTTGCTAATTTCTGTAATTTATTTGTGATGTTTGTTATAATTAAAATAGGTGAATTATTATGTTAAAGAAAGTGTATATAAAACCTAATAAATCTATAATTAAACATTGGATAAATACGTTAATTCCTGAATATGATGTTTTTTTCTTTAAAGATATTACTAATATAAAAGAAATTGATAATAATTTGATTAGTATAGATGAATATTTAAAAACTTTTTCTAACATTAAATATATAAATGCATATGAACACTGGAATGTAAAAAATACTGCTAAGTATGTTTATGTAGATTACACTAATAATGTGCTTTCTAATGAATCCATAAGAAATTATTTTTATGAACAACAAATAGAATGTGAACGTGGTTTGGTATTGGATGATGTAAATCGAAATTTAAATAAGTATTTTTATAAAGATAAAATTATTTTGACTAATTATTTATTTGCTAATATAGATTTTAAAGAAAAAGAAGAAATCATTATACAATATGCAAAGTCTTGTGATGATTGGTTTGGTTATGTTTGCTGTGATATGCCAATGTATATAAAGAAAATAGCAAATAAATTTGTTAATGAAGATGGATGTAATTGTTTGTCTACTACAATTTATGGTGCAACAAAAGATGAAACTGTATTATTTGAATGGATGAATGAAGAATGTTTTTTGAAAAGATTAGTAGATTTAAAATACGAAAAAATTAATGATAATTATCAAACTGGAGATATAGTTGTATTTGAAAATGACGGTAAAATTATTCATGCTTGTTATTGTTTTTGCAATGAATTATTTTTGAATAAAAGCGGACAATCAAAGTTTAATCCCATTGTGTTGCTTCCTTTTAAAAATATTCTTAATGATTGGAGTAATTGCAAATATTTTATATATAGGAAACGTAACACAATTTAAGTATAGTTAGACTATACTTTTTTATTAACAAAATAAATTAATAATCATATCTTAAATTAGGATGTGATATTAATGGCAAATAGTGATTATTTAATAGCGGGTAATGATGAGCATGGGCTAGAACCTTTGCCTACTGTTGGGAAAAGGACCCCATATGTTAGCTTAGTTGGAAGAAGTTTTTATGAAAATGAGTTTAATAAAGAAGCTAAAAGATATTTTTTAGAGGCTTGTGCAAGGCAAGGATTTAGAACTCTTGATGTTAAACCAGGTAATCAAGACTTATCTTTAACTGCTAGAGCTCAGATTGCAAATGCTAGTAGAGCCACATTACTTGTAACTTTTGCTTATAATGCAGCGGCTAGAGATGATGTTTTTGGTAGTGCAAATGGAGTAGAAACTTTTTATTCTCCTATTAATCCTTATCCTACTCAAAGTAAAAATTTGGCTACAAAAATACAAAATAGATTAATTGAAGGAACAAAACAAAGTAATAGAGGGGTTAAGAGTGCTAATTTTTATGTGTTAAGAGCAGTTAATTGTCCTAGTGTGTTAGTGGAGGCTGGATTTATGACGAATTTAAGAGAAGCTAAGTTAATGATGGATCCTGATTTTCAAAGGCAAGTTGGAGAAGAAGCATGTCATGGTGTGTGTGATTATTTAGGAGTAAGTTATAAAGGACCACCATCTTTAACTTATCCTACGATTAGAAGAGGAAGCAGAGGAGATAAGGTTAGATATTTGCAATACAAACTTTTATCTAAATTTTATAATCCAGGAGAAATAGATGGTATATTTGGTGCTAAGGTAGACAATGCTGTTAGGCAGTTTCAGAAAGATAATGGTTTAGTGGTAGATGGTATTGTAGGAAAGAATACCTGGAATAAACTTAAAATACTTGGGGGAGGAAGAAGTTAACTTCCTTTTTTATTATGTTCTAATTATAGGAATATGGTATTGATATGTGGTAACATGATTATGTATATTTGGTTATAATAAAGGAAGTGTTTTAAATGAAAGATAATAAAATATTAAATAAGCAAATAAATATTTCGGATATACTTGATGCTGCTGAATTTTTGGAAAGGTATAAGGACAATTGGAAGCAAAAGTTTATGTCTGAAGAAAGTAAAAATAAGAATTTGGATTGGAGTGAAAAGAATTATACATATTATAATGGTTCTGCTGAAATTAAATATACTATTTCTTTTAAAGATGGAAATACTTTGACTGAGACAAGTTTTGAGTGGTTTATTCAAAATTTAAGAAATTCTAAAATAATTGATAATGTATATTTTTATTTGAGTATTTCTTTTTGGACAAAGAAAGAAAATGGTTTTGATAGTGGTTATTATGATAATCACAATAAAATATATGTTAATATGGATTTTAGAGAAAATAAGGCAAGTATTGATGTTGATACTATGTTACAGGAAAATGAGGGACGAATTATTTATAATTCTTTAATGGGAATTTTTGATAAATGCGAAGCTAGGCATGATAAAGTAATAAAAAAAAGAGGGAGAATAATACAATTTTATTGTATTGCAATAGGTTTATTTCTTAGTTATATTGTTTTTGGAGCGTATAAATTTTATGAAATGAATAATTTGGAAGAAATTCCTGAGTTTTTGACAGTGTTTTTTGATAATAGTTTATTTATAGTTTTAGGTCAATGGGGTATTGCTTTTTTATTGGGAAATATGTTTGCTTATAGATCTATTTATAAAATTTATGAACCCATTATTCCAGAAGCTAAATATATGGGATATGATTATACAATGAATTCAGGAATATATAGAGATGATGTTGATGATTTTAAGGGTCATAGTGAGGTTCATATAGGTAAGTATTATGATGCATCGGATAGAAGAAATAAAATAAAAAGTAAATATAAATTTGCTAAATTTATATTGTTTTTACAAGTTCTAGCAAGTGTTTTTATTTATTTTATGTTAGAAGGATTTTCTATTTAATATATGGGTGGTAATGTGATTAAAGTAGTTAGAGCAAATGAAATTAAAAATATAAAAATAGAAATGAGCAAGTTGTTTATTGATTCTTTTTATGATTATTTTAAGAATTTTAATTTAAACACTAAAAGACTATGCAGAAGCTTTAAAAATGCTTTTGATATGAGTAAATTTTATGTTGTTATGTTTAATAATGAACTTATAGGGATTGGGGCTTGTGGTAATGGCGTTGAGTCTACTATTAAGTTAAATAGATGTTCTTTTATTTTTAATTTTGGTTTTTCTAAAGGAAATAGAGCTTATAAATATTTTAAATTAATAATGGAAGAGAGAGACTATGCTTTTGAAATAGATGAATATTGTGGGATGATTGAATTTGTTGCAATTAAAGAAAATTATAGAAATAAGAGAATTGGTTTTACTTTGATTAATCATATGATGTGTGATAATAAATATGAAAGATATTTAGCAAAAGTTGGAGATAATAATTATAGTGCCAGAAAAGTTTTGGATAATATTGAATTTGAGGTATTTGATGAAGAGAAGGCTAAAACTAAAGAAAAAGAAGACGTAGGAGTAGAAACCTATTTCTATATGATTTGTGAAAATAAACTATTGAATAGTTAGAGGTGGGATTATATGACGTATATTGTGCTTGCTGGTATTAGTGCGTTATTTTTATCATTATATGATTTTTTTAAAAAATTGAGTGTTAGAGGAAAAAAAGATATTTATGAAATATTGTTTTTTTATACTTTTACTGCTTTTGTTTGTAGTTTAATGTTTATTAATGTTTCGTTTAATATAGATTTAAAATATATTGGTTTTATTTTTGTAAAGGCAAGTGTTATTAGTTTGAGTTGGTTTTTGACAATGAAGGCTATTAGTAAGTTAGAGTTAGGAATTGTTACTCCTTTTACTATGTTAGGAACTATTTTTACTACTATTTTTGCATGGCTTTTTTTTGATCAAAGGATAGGATTAGCTCAAATAGGTGGTATAGTAATAATTTTATTTGGTTTAATTCTTATATCTAGATTGAGTGTAAAAAAAGAAGATGTTAAGAATGATTATAGATATTTGCTTTTATTAGTTTTTTCAGCTTTTTTATCTTCAATATCTGCGATTATAGATAAAAGAGTATTAGGTAGTGAAGTATCAAAGGGAGCATTGTTGTTTTGGTTTTTCTTTTTTTTATCTAGTATTTATTTTGTAATTTGTATGTTTAAAAACAAGAAAATAAATTTAATTAATTTTAAAACTAATTTATGGGTTGTCTTAGTTGGTGGTAGTATTTTTTTGTCAGACTTATTTTATTATCAAGCGGTAGCAATAGATAATGTGTCTTTATCTATGATATCTATTGTTAGAAAGTTATCTAGTTTTATTGCAGTAGTTTTAGCGGGGATATTTTTAAAAGAAGATAATTTAGTAAAAAAAATTATGATTTTATTATTAATGTTTCTAGGATTAGCGTTTATAATATTTATATAGAAATAGGAGGGAAAATATGGAGTATTTAAGTATTGTTAAAGAAACAATGAAAAAAATGAATAGACCTGTAAGTGCAGGGGAAGTTGAAAAAGAAAGTGGTTTAGATCGAAAACTTGTAGATAAGGCTTTTAAAGAATTAAAGGCAAATGGCGAGATTGTTTCTCCAATTCGTTGCAAATGGGAGCTTATAAAATAATAATTTAGTCTATAACTGCTTTAAAAAAATATTAAGTAATGATATATTATAGAAGGAATTTTTAGTAAAAGAGGGATGTATATGGCAATATCTAAAGGTTGGAAATGGGAAGTTTTATCAAAGGATGATGAGTATTGGAATACTCCTGATTTTATGATGCATTATTTATCTAATAGATGGAAAAAAGCAAATTATGAAAACTTTTTGGATATTGGTTGTGGTTTAGGGAGACATTCTATTTATATGGCTGAGCAAGGTTTTAATGTTTATGGTATAGATTATTCTAATTATGTAATTGATATTGTTAAAGAAAAAGCTTATTTAAAGGGATTAGATATTAAGTTAAGTGTTGGTGATATATCTTCATTGCCTTATGAGAGTGAAAGTGTAGATTGTATTGCGGCGATTGGAGTTCTTTCTAATAGTGATAAGAATGGTATTGCGACAATTTTAAAAGAAATGTATAGAGTTCTTAAAGAAGGTGGAGAAACCTATTTTAATATTATAAGTAAGATATCTGATATGGGTAGTAATGAAGAGTTAATAAATGGTAATGCTTTTTATTGCATAACAGAAGACGATTTTGGATGGTTATTTAAAGATTTTAGTATTATAAGTGTTAAGCATATAGATGAATTATATAACTCTATGGATATGTCTTCTTATTGTGTTTTGTTAAAAAAAGTCAATAAGAATAATTCGTTTGACGATGACAAATTAAAAGATAGTATATTTGCAATTTAAGGGGGAAATTTAAAATGAGAAATCAAAAATTTTATATTTGTGAGATTTGTGGTAATTTAGTTGGTAAAATTGAAGATGGAAGAGTACCAATGACTTGTTGCGGCCAAAAGATGAGTGAATTAGTTCCTAATACTAAAGAGGCATCAGAAGAAAAACATTTACCCGTATATGTTTTAAAAGATAATGTTTTAGAGGTAAGTGTTGGGAGCGTGTTACATCCAATGACTGAGGAACATAATATTTCTTGGATTTATGTGGAGACAGAATGTGGTGGTCAAAGAAAAATTTTAAAAGTTAATAATGAACCAAAAACATCTTTTTCTTTGATAGATGATAAGCCTTTATCTATATTTGCTTATTGTAATTTACATGGTTTGTGGAAGTGTGAAATTAAGTAAGGATTCCTTAATGGAATCTTTTTTCTTTTATGGATTTAGTAATAATGATATAATTGTATTATATAGGTGAGGGATAATTATGAGCAGTAATGTAATAGATTCTAGTAAAGTATATAGAGCTTTAATGAAGGATTTTGATTCTACGATTAAAAAATTTGAAAAGCAAAAGAATTGTTATATTGATGGTGATGATGAAGTTACAAGAGCTATTATTGTGCTTTTTTTGAAAGAAAAGAGGATTAAATTTGATTATCTTCCAGTGATTTTAAAAAATACTATTGTAAAATATGCAGGTGATAATTTTGGTAATGATGAATTAATTGATGAATTGTTATCTAAAAAACTTATTAATTATAATTATTTACCTCTTGAAAGTGATTATGCTGATATTGGACTTGTTGATAGTGTATGTAAAAATAGCAATCAAGCAGATTTTTTAAGATTTAAATTAGATTGTTATTCTCCTTCTAGATATACTAAGGAAGATGAAATTAGATATATTAAATTGTTAGGAAGTAAATATAGTGATTGTAATAGTGTTGAGGACGTTTTGAGAAAAATGCACGAATTTAAATTAACTAGGGATACTATGTCTGTATTTGAGATGTTTTCTTTTAAATTATATGCGTGTAAAGTATTAAATAAAAATAATATTAACCTGGATGTTAGTATTTTTAATGTTGACGGATATATGTTGAGTGCTGGTGGTTATGATACAAAAAAAGTAAAGTTACACATTAATGCTTTAAATAACAGTGTTATTTCTATGCTTAGTTCTTTAAATCACGAAATAGTTCACGCTATTCAAGATAAAAATATAAGAGAAAATAAAATTTCAGATGATTATGATATAGATTTATATATTAAAGATAAAATATTGAAAGATCTTTTAGGGAATGATTATTACACAAAGAATTATGGGGCAACTTCATATGAGTTTGATGCAGATATTAAGGCTCAAATTATGACTGCTAAAATACTTAATTTAGTTAATATTAAGTATAATCATAATGGTAATTTAGGAATAATGAGTAAAAATGCTTTTAAAGTTGTTGAATATGCTGATCGAGAAGCAATAAAAAATGGTTTTAAATATGATGTTAATCGTTCATATGGTCATATTAATAAGGTTTTTGAGAGAGTAATGAAGTGTTATTGTGAAGAAAATCCTTCCTATTTTGAAAAAATAGTAGATAAATATAGTTTTATAAAGTATGAATACAATTGTAATAATCATTCTTTTAGAAGGAAAACAATTAAAGAGTTGATTGCTGATATGGATAAATGTGTTTCTAATAGCGAAAAGGGTATATATTATAATATTTTAAAAAATAGGTTTAATGAGGATAAGGAAAATAGAGATGATGTTAGAGAAGCAATAAAGGATATTATTGAAGCTAGTAAAAGTAAAAAATATAATAATAACACTAAGAAAATATTATTGCATTTAGTTGATTTGACGGATAAATATAGTGATTATACTGATAAGTATAAAGGTTATTTTAATAGAACGGGCGGAAATAAAAGGTAATTCGTGGGTTGAATTAAATAAATTTAGATAAGGTATTGATTATCTTATCTTTTTAATTTATAATAGTGCAAGTTAATAGCGAATTATAATTGAATGGAGGAAATAATTTATGTCAGATATCGTTAGGATATTTGCGCTTGGTGGTTTAGATGAGAATGGGAAAAATATGTACGTTGTTGAAATTAACGATGATATTTTTGTTTTGGAAGCCGGCATGAAATATCCAGAAAGTACAATGCCAGGAATTGATATTATCATTCCTGATTATTCTTATTTAATAAAAAATAAAAGTCGAGTTAAAGGGTATATTATTACTCATGGTCATGATGATTGTATGGGCTCTATTACTTATGCTTGTAAAGATGTTCCTGCTCCTATTTATTGTAGTAAAGTAACTAGTGAGATGATAAAGGATACTGCTAAAAGGTATCGTCAAAATATAAAACTTGATTTTCATATTGTAGATACTACTAGTGATATTAAAATTAGTGGAAGAACTTTTAAATTCTTCTCTACAACTCACTCAGTTGCTCAGTCTATGGGAGTAGCAATTTCTACATCTCAAGGTTATATTGTTTATACTGGTGATTATATTATTGACTGTGGTGCATTTAAGAAATTTAGAACAGATTTAAAGGCTCTTGCTAGAATTGCTGAGAACAAAATTTTGTGTCTTATGAGTGAATCTGTAGCAAGTAATAAACCAGATTATGCTTCACCTAATCATAAGCTTACTCCTTTAATTAAAAGACAAGTAGAAGAGTTTAATGGTAGAATTGTTGTTGCTTTATATAATCAAAATTTATTTGGATTACAAGAGGTAATAAATTTGGGTGTTAAGAATAATAAAAAAATAGTTATTTTAAGCAAAAATATGGAGCAATTAATTGAGAATATTGGTATTGAAGGATTACTTGATATACCTGCTAGAAATAAAGGTACTATTGAAGATTTAAAAAAAGAAGATCAAAGCGATGTGTTAGTTATTGTTACAAGTCATGGTGAGAGATTATTTAGAATGCTTGAAAGAATTGCTAATGAAGAAATGTATGAAGAAACTGGATTATTACTAAGTGAGAAGGATTTAATTGTAATGGCTGCTCCTTCTGTTCCAGGAGTTGAAGTTATTGCAGTTAATGTTTTGGATTTGCTTTATAGAACAGGAGCTAAAATTGTTAATATAAGCAATAAAAAGATTTCTAGTATGCATGCTCAAGAAGAAGATATTAAGACAATTATAAGTATGCTTCAACCGATGTATTATATACCAGTTAAAGGTTATTATAAGGATTTGATTTCTAATGCGACTTTGGCAAATAATATGCAAATTGGTTTAAATCATAATAATATTTTTGTTATGGATAATGGCATGGTTGCTAAATTTGATCAAGGTAAGTATATAGCAGGTGAAGAAATGGTTCAAACCGGAGAATTAATGGTTGATGGTTTAGGCATATTTGATGCAGGTAGTGTGGTTATAAATGATCGTAATAAGCTAGCAGATGATGGAGTAATTATTTTAGGGGTTACTATTGATTCAGAGACTAAGGAGATAGTTGCTGGACCTGATGTTCAAACTAGAGGTTTAGTGTTTATTAAAGAAAGCGACCATTTGGTTAAAGATATTGCTTCTTTATATATAGATGTTGTTAAATCTACATTTAATAATCCTAAATTGGATGTTAATGAAAAAAGAGTAGCAATTAGAGATAAGGTTTCAAAATATGTAAAGAAGGAAACTGGAAAAGATCCAATGGTTCTTTCTATGGTAGTAGAAATTTAAGGGCTGTAAGGCCCTTTTTATATTTCGCAAAATTTGAAATAACAAAACTATCTTTTTTTCATATACTAATTTGAGGTGGTATAGATGTCTAGTAGAGTTAGATATAATAAAAAAGATGTAGAAACGCTTGCGAGGTTAATTAAAAGTGAGGCATTAGGAGAAGGAAACTTTGGAATGTTATTAGTTGGTAATGTTGGAATTAATAGAGTTGTCTATAAATGTAGTCCGTTTAAGGGGATTACAAGTATTCAAAAAATGGTTTATCAGCCAGGCAACTTTTTAGGTGTTAATACGAAGCTATTTAATGCACCAGTAAATTCCAAAATTAAAGGATTAGCAGAAAAAAATATAAAGTTTTGGAGGGCAGAACCGGCATATAAAGCGTTATATTTTCAAAATCCTGGTAAGGGAGAGCCTTGTAAAAATAGGTTTTGGGGTGAGTTAGCCGGAAGGTATAAGAATCACTGCTTTTATGATCCTGATGAAGGAGGCTGTGGCCTTTAAATATTAGTTGTTTGTCGAATTTTGGAACTCCCCTTTTAAAATTTACTGGGTAGGTGAGTGGTATTTTGTCGAATGTATTTAATAATATAATAAAAAAAGGCTTTCGGCCTTTTTTAAATTTCATTATCTAAAATGTTTGTTACTAATTTTTTTATGTTATTCGCATTGTCTACGTAAAGTGCATTTATCCCTAAATGAAGGGCTGGGGTTAAGTCGGATTCTACGCTGTCTCCAAGTACATATACATCATGAGGAGTTGCTTTTTCTTTTTCTAGTATTTCTTTGTAGTAATGTTGTTTAGTAGGATCTTCTTTTTTAAATTCGTTACCTATTACTTTTTTGAACCAATTAGTATTAATCTTTAGTTTATCCATATAGTAATAAATGTGTTTTAATGAAGAATTACTTACTACGTAAACTGAATAATTTGAGCATAATTCTTTTAAAAACTCACTATCGACTGTTTTTTGATAATCCAATACAATATCATATATAAAATCATTTTGCCAATTATAAAAGTCATCGATGGATATATCTAAATTTTCATATTTTTTTGTAAGTCTAGTTAAGCATCTTATAATATCGTTTCCTGTAACAGCATTAAGCCATCTAGGGTTTTCTTTACAGATTATTTCGTATTCTTCATCTGTTAGATTTGATAAGAATTTTCTTTTGTTATCTTCAATGTTTTTTGCGACTTTATCGAATTTATGGTCTCCAGAATAAAAAGTTCCATCAAAGTCAAAAATAAATACTTTTTTCATATTTAAACACCTCTATTTTTAGATTTTAGCATAATAATTTTAATTTGTTTATTTTTCGTGTTTTATTTTATCAAAATTAATTAATTATATTTTTATATTTATTTTTTACAAAATCTATTTTTAGAGTTTATTAATTGTTTTTAGTAAGATTAATTAATCTTGCTTTTTCTTTGTTGTAAATAATAATAGTGATATAATTTTTTAATAGGTAGGTGAATGCTATGTCAAAGGATAAGAAACGCGATGAAAGTAAGGCTCCTAAAAAGATAGCAGTAGAGGCAGAGGTTGCTTTACTTGGACTTTTATTGGCCATTGTTTCTTTGATAGGATTACTTAATCAAGGATGGTTAGGTTCTTTTTTGACATATTGTTTGGTATATTTATTTGGGAGTATGCATTATGTGGTTTTATTGCTTAGCGGGTATATTGGCTTATATTTGTTTTTTAAAAAGAAGAAGCCTAGTATAGTTTTAGGTATTAATGCTTTAGCGGTTGTTGTTTTACTTTTCTTTTTGTTGGTTGCTTCAAGTATTTATGAAGGAGCAAGTCTTTCAAACTGGTTTAATAAATTTGATAATAATTTTAATAGCATAGTGGTTTCTTCTTTTAAGGTTAAGCTTGAAAAGATTAGTATAGTAGGTGGAGGATTTATTGGCTATGCTTTTTATGCTTTGCTTGTTGCTTTACTAGGTTCATTTGCATCAAAAATCACTATTTATGCAGTAATTTTAGGATGTATATATATATTGTTAAAGAATCCAATTAAGGGTGTGTTTAAATATGGTAAGAAATTATTTGTAAAAGCTAAAAATAAAATTGATTTTAGTAGTAAAGAAGATAGGATGCTTGCTTTTGATAGAAAAGAGAAGATTTTTGATGTTATGGATGAGTTTAATGATGAAGTAGATGATGCTTTTGAATTTGAAATTAACAAGGAAATGATTAATGAAGAAAAGAAAGCAGAAGAAATTAATGAAGAAGTTAGAAAAACAAAAAAATTATCTTTTGATATTTTTAATGAACCTTTGTTTGATGATGAAGATAGTGAGGTTGTTATAGAAGAAATAAAAAAAGATTTTGTTTTTCATCAAGAGGATAATAATATTGAAAAAGAAGTTATTGTAGATAGAAAAGAATTTTATCAAGAGGCAATTAACGAAGAAAAAGCTATTTATAGTGACGAAGAATTAGAATTTTATAATGAAGATAATGAGGAAGTTAATGTTGAAGAAGAACAGGCAGAAATTTCTAGTGTTCCTTATGTTGAAGAATTTGTAGAGGTTAAACAAGAGGTCAAAAAGGAAGGTAAAGTTGATTATAAGAATTTGGATGTTTATAGTTTGCTTAAGGATAATAATGAAAATAATGCTCATAGTGAATTAAAGGATGAAGTTGAATTAAATTGTGAGAAAATAAATCAAAAATTGTTAGAATTAAATATTAAAGCGAGCGTTACTAATTATATTATAGGACCTTGTGTTACTAGATATGAGATTGTTCCTGAAATTGGTGTAAGAGTAGGGTCTATTGTTAATATAGAAAATGATTTGAAGTTAGCTCTTGCAGCAGTTAAAACAAGAATGGAGGCTCCAATTCCTGGTAAAAGTGCTGTGGGCATTGAAGTGGCTAATAAGAAAAGATATCCCGTGTATTTAAAAGAGGTTTTACAACCTTTTAAAGAAGATAATAGTAAACTATTGGTTGGGATAGGTAGAGATTTAAATAATAAAGAAGTTGTATTGAATATAGATAAGATGCCTCATTTGCTAGTGGCAGGTGCAACAGGTAGCGGCAAATCTGTATGTATTAATTCAATGATAGTTTCTTTACTTTTAAGAACTACTCCAGATGAAGTTAAAATGATTTTAGTGGATCCTAAAAAGGTGGAGATGTTGCCATATGCTAATATGCCTCATTTGTTATGTCCTGTTGTTACAGATCCTAAGAAAGCATCTGTTGCTCTTAAAAAAGTAGTTAAAGAAATGGATCGTAGATATGATGAATTTGCTAATAATGGTGTAAGAAATATAGAAGGATATAATAAACTTATGGTAGCGCAAGGGAAAAAAGCATTACCTAATATAGTAGTAATTATTGATGAATTAGCGGATTTAATGTTAGTTGCCGCAAAAGAGGTTGAAGAGAGTATTCAAAGAATTACTCAACTTGCTAGAGCGGCTGGTATTTATTTGATTGTTGCTACTCAAAGACCATCGGTTGATGTTATTACTGGTATCATTAAAGCGAATATCCCATCTAGAATTGCTTTTTCTGTGTCTTCATTTGTTGATTCTAAAACCATTATAGATAGAGGTGGAGCAGAAGAGCTATTAGGAAGAGGAGATATGCTTATGGATATTTCTGGCAGTGGTACTCTTAACAGAGTTCAAGGTGTTTATGTTAGTGATGATGAAATTTTTGATGTTGTTAAATATGTTAAAAATAAATATAATACGGATTTTGATGCTGAATTTTTAAATCTTGAAGAAGAAAAACAAGAAGTAGTTAATAATTTATCTTTAAATGAAGATACTAATAATGAGGATGCTTTGTATGAAGATATTAAAGATTATGTAATTAGGAATCAAAAGGTCTCTACTTCAAATATTCAAAGATTTTTTGCTTTAGGGTATCCAAGAGCAGCAAGAATGATTGATAGATTGGAAAGGGAAGGCGTAATTAGTGGCCTAAATGGTTCTAAACCAAGAGAGGTTTTAATGACTTACAATAAGGAGGAAGAAAGTAATGAATAAAAAGGAAATACTTTTAGATAGTGGTGTTAAACTATTAATGATTAATACAAATAAGTTTAAAACTGTTGATGTTAGAGTTTTTTATGAAGATGAAATAGATTCTTTTAATATTACTTGCAATAATTTGCTATTGAAGCTTTTAACAACTAAAACTTTTAATTATCCTAGTAGAAAAACTTTTAAGATGTATCTTCAAGAACTTTATGATATGAAGATAAAACCTTTTGTGGCAAGTTATGGAGAAACGTTTTCTTTTTCTATTGGCGTTAATGCACTTAATAAGGCTTATACGTTAAATAATGAAAATTTATTGGAGAAACAATTTGAGGTTTTAAAAGAAATATTGTATTTCCCTTTAATTAGTGAAAGCTCTTTTGATGAAGAATATTATAAGGAAATGAAAAATGATTATAAGGAGTCTTTAGTTGATTCTTTAAATTACAAAGAAGTTGTTGTTAAAAATAAAGTTAATGAAATACTTGGACAAGATAATAAATTATTTGAACTAACTGAGGGGTATTTAAATAGGCTTGAAGAATTATCTAATGAGGATGTTTTTAAAGCATACAAGGATATGGATTTTAAGTGTAAGAAAATTGTTGTTATTGGGGATATAGATTTTGAGGAGGTTGAAAAATACGTTAATAGTTATTTAACCGTTAAGAATTCTAGAACAGATAACAAATATATACATATAAATGATAAGAAAAAGTATCAAGATTTTAGTTTTGATTCTAAGTTTAGCCAATCTTCGATAGGAGTTTTATTTGATTTAGATGTCTATTTTAATAGTGAATTATATTATCCAACTTTAGTGTTTATGGAAATGTTTAATTACTATTTATTTAAGATTGTTAGAGAAGAGCATAACTTCTGCTATTCGATATACGCTAGTTATTTAAGTTCAAGAGGTTTGTGTTTCTTGCAATCTAATATAGAATCTAAAAATTATGAAATGACTTTAAAATTGATTGATGAGATTATAAATGATTTAAAAAATAGTATTGATTTAAAGATTCTTAATATTTGTAAAAATAAGGTTATTAATGGTTTGAAAAAAGAAGAAGATTCGCCTTTAAAGTTAGTTACTAGAGAATATTTCAAAGATTTATATAATTTAAAGGATAATGAAGAAGTAATAACTTTGATTAGTGAAGTAAGCGAAGAGAATGTAAAAGAAGTAGCGAATTTAATTGAAAAGAAATTTAGTGTTATTTTAAAGGAGGGGAATTAGATGGATAAATTAGAATATAAAGATATTAATGAAGAAGTCTATCATTCAACTCTTAGTAATGGCTTAAATGTATATTTAATAAAAAAGAAAGGTTATAAGGAAAAGTGTGCTTTTTTTGGTACTCGATTTGGTTCTTTTCAAACAGGAGATTATCTTGTAAATGATAAAGGAGAGAAGCATTTGGTAGTAGGTGGTATTGCTCATTTCTTGGAACATAGATTATTCGACTATTATAAAGGAAATGTAATGGATTTATATGATGAGTTAGGAGCTTATACGAACGCTTTTACATCTTACAATAAAACAGTTTATTATTTTTCAACACTTGATAATTTTGAGGAATGTTTAAATTTATTATTAGATTTTCCAAGTGTTTTTGAAATGAGCGAAGAAGCGGTTAATAAGGAAAAAGATATAATTGTTCAAGAACTTATGATGTATAAAGATATGCCAGAGCAAAAACTATTTGATAAAACAATGAATAATTTGTATTTTGAGCATCCTATTAAGTTTGATGTTGGTGGTGAACCAGAAGAAGTAAGAGAAACAACTAGAGATTTATTGAAATTGTGTCATCAAACTTTTTACGCTCCTAATAATATGTATTTAGTAGTAGCAGGTGATATTGATGTAGATGAAACATTAAAACTTATTGAGAAAAATCAAAAAGATAAAATATTTAATGCTTCTAAACATGAACCAAAAACAATTAATGAAAATTATAGTGAAGTAATTAAAGAGGAAGAAGAAGTTAGTGAAAGTATTAATAAAGATAAACTAATGATTGCTTATAAATTAAAACCATTTGGTGATGATAGACAAAAAGAGCAATTATGTATGGAGTTTATTTGTAGTTTGCTTTTTTCTAGTAGTACAGATTTTTATGATTCTCTTATAAAGGAAGGTTTGGCTAATGGAATTGAAAGCGAGACTATAAGTTATAAAGATGTTAATGCTTTAATATTTAGCTGTGATGTTAATGATAGTGATAAGGTTAAACAATTAGTCAAGGATAGAGTAAATAATGCAATTAGTTTATTTAAAGAAAAAGAACTAGAAAATATTAAGAAAAGTGAAGTTTCTTTTATTATTAGAAGTTGTAATTCTTGCGCTAATTTAGCTAAATATTTTTCTTTGTATTTATTTGAAGATGCTAATTATTTGGATTTGATTAAAATAATTAAAAGTATTACAGTAGATGATTTGATTAGTGTATATAATAAATATTTGAAAGATGCAGTTAGTACAACTTGTATTTTAAGAGGGGACAACAATGATTAAAGGAATTGGTGTCGATCTTTTAAGTATAGATAGAATTAATTTTAAAATTGCTAAGAAGGTTTTATCTATAGAAGAGAAGGAAGTTTTTGAATCTATAGATAATGAAAAACTAAAAAGGGAGTATTTAGCGGAGCGCTTTGCGGTTAAAGAAGCTTTATTTAAAGCAGATAATCAATATTTTAATTATGATAAGATTACAATTTTAAATGATGAAACGGGTAAACCGTATTTAAAAGATATTAACGGATTTGTTAGTATTGCTCATGATAATGGGATGGTTTGTGCTTTTGTTGTTTTAATAAATTAATATTTATAGTAAGTAGAATTCTTTATTTTGGATTCTACTTTTATTTTTACATTTTCTAGATTATATTTTATGTTTTTATTATTTCTATAGGCATAGTCATTTAAATGATATATGTCTATGTTTTTTTTGTAAGCAAGATTTAGTGTTTCTTTTATTTCTTTTTTTATTTGGTTACTTAGATTTTCTTTTATTTCATCTAATGATAGAGTAGTTAGATTAATATTTATATAAGCTTGAGTAGAAATTGTAATCTCAAAAGTGTTATCTTTTATTTTGGTTTTCCAGTTGCTTTTGTCTACGATAATATTTAGGGGGTTACTATCTTGATTTAAATCAACATTTATTGATTTTAATTCATTATACCATCTTGTTCCTTTAGCTTGTTCTTTATCTAAACATTCTATAGTTTCTCCTAAGTATGTAGTAAAACATATTCCTTTGTAAGCGTAGTTTTTTATGTTTTGTAGTTTTCCTTCTTTATCTGCTTCTTCAATGGTGTTTTCTTCGACATCCATAATTGGGAAATGATACATTCTTTTGTTTTCATAATAGCTTTTTAGACAATCTATTAGATAAGAAGGTTTTGTATATCCTTTTGTTAATTTTGGTTCTTTATTTGTTGCATGAGAAAATATTCCTGTTCCTATTAGGTTGTATTTTAAACTATAGAAGTCTTCAATATTTTTTTCTGTTACAAATAGTTCCACTTTGCTTCTAAAGATTGGGCTATTTATGAAATATTTAAATAAATCATAATATTTTATAGGGCTTTGTTCAAAGATAGATTTATTGATTATTACACTTCTAAGTTTAATGGCGCTTATATATGTTAGGTTTTTAAGACCTAATTTAGTAAATAGTTTATTTATATCTTCATCTTCATCATGAATTAATATATAGGTTGATTCATTTATTGAACCTTCTGTTTCTACGATTGATATTGTTGAGGTATTTAATACTTGCAAATACATTTTATATTTATTTTCTTCATATGTTATTCCAATTGATATAGGAAAGAACATTTGCCCTAAATCTTTTTCTTTTATGAAGCATCCTGAAGATGTTAGAGTTAAGCATATTATTAATATTGCGAATATTTTTTTCATTTTGATTCACTTCCTTTTTTCTTTTTCTTCAAAAAGTTTGTAGGTAATAAAGATTCTTTTAAGGCTTTAAGGTTTAGAGGGGCTAGAGGGTATAAATATGGAGTCGACAGTGAATTTCTTGAAACTAAATAAATTGCTAGTAGTAAAAAGGCTATACTCATACCAATAAAACCATAAAGTGCAGTAGCTATAAAAAGTAGCCATCGCATTAGGTTTATGCTGGTATTAAAACTGCTATTATTTGAAACTACATAACTAGATATTACACTTAAAGCGGCAACAAAAAGAGCTTCTTGGCTTAATATTCCTGCTTCAATTACAGCACGACCTAAAAGCAAGCTTCCAACAACTAATAAACTTGCACTCATTGATTGAGAAAGGCGAGTTCCTGCTATTCTAAATATTTGAAATAAGAATTCGGCAATTATTATTTCGGTTGTAAAAGAGATTGCAATTCCTTTTCTAGCGTTTATGGTAGAAGCTATTAAGGTTAAGGGTAAAAATTCTGGATAATAGCTAATTACTGCCATTATAAAGGGCGCTAGGAATACTGCTAAAAAGAAGGCAATAGAAAACAATAGTCTATCAAATAAAACAGAAAAATAGTTTTCACTCAGTGAATCATGATAGTCTAAAAAGTAAAAGAAGGTAGCTGGAGCGATTAAAGCAAGTGGAATACCTTCCATTAAAATAACTATTCTTCCTTTTAATAAAGATTCTGCAATAAAATCAGGGCGGGATGTATAATTTATTAAAGGAATTAGGTTTTTATTTTCAGTTAGGATGGATTGCAATTGTCCTATATTTGTTAGAGAATCTATTTTGGCATTATTTAATTTTTCTTTAACTTCATTTATTGTTTTTTGATTTGATACTTGAGATATATATAGTAGAGTTACATCGGTATTGGTTTTTTCTCCTAAAAGTTGTTTTTCAATTGTTAGTTCGTTGCTTTTTATTCTTTTTTGAATTAAGGCCACATTTTTGTCATTACTTTCTACAAGGGCGTCTCTAGGTCCAGTTATGGAAATATCTGTTATCGGGTCGCTTGTTTGTCGTGTGGGGATGTTTTCGTCATTTAGTGAGTATAGTTTCCTGTTTGAATAATTATAAATGATAATGTTTCCTCCGAACAAATGTGAGTCTAGTTCGTTGTCATCTATAAGTTTTAATCCGGGTATATCTAGTGTTTCTAAATTTGGTGTTATGTTTGATTTTTCTATTAAAGAGGGGATTAATTTTTTTTGTAGTAAATCTATATTTATCATAGATTTATGGTAGAAAAGTAGCATTTTGTTATCACTTGTTAGATTTAAAAAGGAGATGTACTCATTTTTTTGGTATTTCTTTTTGTATTTTATTGTAGGGTTATTAAATAGGTTAGGCATTTGTATTTTTCCTCCTTTTTATCATAAAAGGTAATAATAATAAGCAAATTAATAAACATGATGAGGTAATGGTTAGTATTTTGTTAATGGAGAATAAGTATAAACTCATGCTTTTTTGAATTATGAATACTAGTGTTAATAAAGAGGTTAATAGAAGTATAGAAATAATGTTTTTTAATTTGAATGATTTTTTAATGGTTATAAAGGTGTATCCTAGTCTTACATAAATTGAAACTGCGATTGAAAGCAAGTAATAAAAATCTATATTTTCAAAAAATTTTCCTGCGATTATATTTTTTATGCTTTCTAAGTAGGGGAATCTAATTTTATCTATCAAATTTCCAAATTCCCATGTTTGTCTTAGAATAGTGAATATTCCAATTAATGATATTAGTATAGAAAAAATTGTTATCATTTTAATGTTTATTTTGGTGTTTAATGATTTTTGGTTATTTAATAATATTAATGGCTCTAAGAAAATAGGGAGACAATAAATAATTATAGGTAGAAGATTAGAATTTTTTATTTTTAAAATATTAGAAAATACATAAAAGTCAATATTAGAGGTGTTTCCTAGATATGAATATTTAAATATTGCATAAATTATTAATAGAATTGCTCCTAAAGAGAATAAGATATGATCTCCTTTTATTAATGTATAAATTATTGGCAATGATAAAATTGTTAGTAAAAGTATGTAGTTTGTATTTTGGTAATAATATAAAGTTATTATATTTGTTATATTAATGATACTTATGATAGATGTTATTATTAAATAAAAAGAGACGAAAATAGTAAATAAAAAATTATTTTTATTATTTTGATTTAGTGAATTTTTATTTATTATTTTGCAGGTTATGTAAGTTGTTAAAGGTAAAAGAAGATGTGCTAGGCAGATTATCAATATGCATTCTTTTCCATAATTTGAAAATAATTGTTGAGTTAGTATTTGGATAGTGTAAAAACTGTATGATAAGAAGAAGATAATCATTAAATTTAGAGATGAAATCTTTTTTTCTTGCATTTGTATCACCATTAGTATTATTTACAAGAAATGGTAAAAGAAACAAATTTAATACAAATATGAAAATTTAATGGGACTTGATATTAGAAAAAACAAATAAAATGTAGAAAAAGGGGTGTTCTATATGATAAATCAATTACTTTTGGTAGGTAAAATCAAAGATATGTCTGCGATTGATAAAAATGAGATAGAGGTGGAGGTAAAAAGAAATTATAAAAACAATGAAGGGATATTTGAAAAAGATTATTTTAAATGCAATTTGTGGTTTGCTTTAAGTAAAAAAATTAGTGTTAGTTGTAATGTCGGGGATATAGTTGTAGTAAGAGGGAGATTGATTGACAATAGTGGTTTTTGTAGTATTTTGGCTGAGCAGGTTATATTGTTAAATAAAGTTAGTTAAACCTTGAAAAGGAAAGTGTTAGTTTGTAAAATTAACATGTGGTGATTTTAATGTTTAAATATATTAAAGCTTTTTTTAGAGGGGCATATAAAATATTGTTTGCTTTACCTAAACTTAATAAGTATTATAAAAATAAAGATAAGTATCCATTTGAGGAAAGATATGCTTTTGTTAGAAAGTTAATTATTATTATATTTAAAAGTTTCAACGTAAAAGTCAATTGTGATGGTTTAGAGAAAATTGATTCTAATAAGACTTATTATTTTGTTAGTAATCATCAAGCCGTTATGGATGCTTTAACCATGATATATTTGATGGAAAAGCCTATGACTTTTGTTTGTAAAAAAGAAACTATTAAATATCCGCTTGTTGGAAAGGCTTGTTATGTAATTGATGCCTTTTTCTACGATAGAGAGGATATGAGAGAGGCTGTTAAAATGATTAGAAGTTGTACTCAACATTTAGATAGTTCTCTTAATGTTGTTATATATCCTGAAGGAACAAGAACGAAAGATGAAAACTATATGACTGGTGAGTATAAAGCTGGAGCTTTAAAACCAGGGTATAATTCAAAAAAGGATATTGTTGCTATTGTTATTGATGGCAGTTATAAGATTCTTTCAAAAAAATACAAAAAGAATTTGAAAATAGATTTAAAAGTTATGGATATTTTAAATTATGATCAATATAAGGATGTTAGCACTAATGATTTGGCAAATCAAATTCAAATAAAAACTAACGAAAATTTAATAGAAATTCGTAAACAATAAGGTTATAGTTAACCCTTGGTTAACAAATGAATAAATGTATTTTTATTTGTTTATAATGCACGTGAGGTGTATCGTAAATGGATAATAATATTTTTGCAAAGCGTTTTAAAGAACTTAGAATTAATGCGGGAGTTACTCAAACTGAATTTAGTAATTACTTAGGTATTACAAAAGCTGCTGTTTCATATTATGAAAGCGGAAAAAGAATGCCTAGTAATTCTATGATTAAAAAGATTGCTAGTTATTTTAAGGTTCCAATTGATTATTTGATGGGAATGGATTATATTCAAGAAGATTCTAATGATGAATATCTAAAAGATGAGACATTATTAAAAATAATTAGGCGTTCTAAAATTTTATCATCTTTTATACTGGATGATCCTAGGAGTAATGTAAAAAGGCTTGAAAAATTTATTGTAAATTTAAATAAATAATTAATTTTTTAAAATAGATTCAATGTCATAGATTTTTCTAATTCCAAGGGAAGGAACATCTGCGATTATATGGTCGGTGTTGATGTTTATTATAGTTGCTGCGCCATAGTTTGTTTCTACAACTTGGTTTATTTCAAATAAAGAATTTAAAGTTATTAAAGTATTTAGGTAGGCTTTATCTAGCAAGAAAATGGGTTTGCTATATTCGACTTTTACTTGAATATTTATAATAACTTTTTTTAGTGTATATGTTTGCTTTTCAAATCTAGCAATTTCTCCTTCAAAATAATTTGGATGGTCCGCAATTAGTGGAATGCTTTTATAATCCTTTATTGCAATTTGTCCAATTATTTTATTTTGAGTATTGTAGACATTTATTTTTTTATTTTTAGCTATAGTAAAACGCAAAGTTTCTCCAATATGAGATTTATCAATGTTTAATTGTTCTTTATTTTTTGATATTAGTTGTACTTGAAACTTTGGATTGTCGTTATTTTTAATTTTTTCCTCATATTTAGGAAGTGTGATTTTTGTGTTAGGCAAGATGACTTTGTTTTTGGAAGAAAAATTTTTAAGATATGTAATAGTAAAAGTAATAAATAAAATTAATAAAAAAACAACAATAAAAATATATTTCATTTAAATCACCGCTTGTATTATAGCATGACGTTTTTTATTTTGTTATAATTTTGTTGGGTGAATTTTAATGGAAAGCACGTATAATTTAATTTTAGATAAATATGCTAAAAGACTTATTACTACAAGTTCTCGAACAAGAACTATTTATTATGGAACCAATAATAAGTATATCATGGATTTTTCTAGATATTTTAATGATTTGAATCAAAAAGAAATTGATGATTTTTTTATTAAGGGACAAAAAAAAGAATTTAAGTTAACAAGCGGCGCTAAATCTACGTCTTATGTTTTTAAATTATTTGATGATTATTTGGATAATAAAATTAACTATGAAGAATTGATAGATGCTTATCCATTATTAACTAAAAATGATGTTGCTTTGTTGGAGAAAGAGAAAAATGATTGCTACTTAGAAGTTTATAATAAGTGTGAAGCGGAACGAAAAAAAGAATTGAAGCAATTGATTAAAATAAAAAATAACAATAATTCTATAATTAAAGCTGAGGGAAAAGATGATTTGTATATAGGGTATCCTTATATTCAAGGAAGGTTCAATAAAGAGAAAGTTGTAAGGGCTCCTTTGATTTTGCATAAAGTTAATGTTAGTGAGAGTGGCGATAAAGTTGTTGTTAATTGTGTAGGAGTTAAAATTTTAAATCCTGTATTTATCATGTCTTATTTAGTTGAAAATGAGTTAACGTATACAGATTCTTTAGATTTTGAAATTTTAGAAGATGATTATTTGCCTATAGTAGATAAAATATTTAAAAATATAGGTATTAAGTATGATTTTATAAATCACAAATTGAAGAAAATGAGTTCTTTTACAAAAGCAGAATTTAAAAAGAAATATAATTATAAGGATAATGCATTTGAAATTTTAAATCATATGGCTATAGGTATTTTTCCTATTTCTAATAAAAAAATATACGATGATATTAAAAGTTTGCAAAATAGTATGAAGATTAATGAGATGCTTAATAAATTTTATGATAAAAATAGTGAAGTTAATGTTTTTGATGATGATGTTAATGATGTTGATGAATTTAAACTTAAATATATTACAGTTTTAGATTATAGTCAGAAAAAAACTTTGCAGGAATCATTATTTAGAAATAGTGTTATTCAAGGACCACCTGGGACAGGAAAGTCACAAGTTATATGTAATATTGCTGCAAATTTGCTTTTAGATGGTAGTAATGCTTTATTTTGTTCTGAGAAAAGAACAGCAACAGATGTTATTTATAATAGACTAGGAAAACTTAATTCTTTTGCTTTGTTATTGCATGATCACATTAGTGAAAAAAATTATTTTTATGAATCCATATCTAAAGCAATTGTTACTTCTAAAGAAAATATTGATAAATATAAAGGCAAAACATATCCATTTAATCAAAATTATAAAATCACATCTTTTTTTGATAATGCTAAAAAATATAATAATATTATTAATGGGCAATATAAAGGTTTGTCTTTAAAGGATATCATAATTAATAATGAAAAAACTTTTGTTTGTGAAAATGAATTTAATGAGTTATCAAAGTTAGTGGAAGATAAAAATCAATTGGAATTATTTATTTATCAATATGAAAATAGTGATGAATATAATAATGCTTGTAGTTTTGTTAAAGAATTGAAAAGAGAATATTATATTAAATATCATATTGATTTGATAAATAAGAAGATTTATGGATTAAACAATCTTTTAAAAAAAATTAGCTTAACAAATAATAATTATGAAAAAAATGTAATTTTAGAAGAGTTTATTAAAGATGTGAATGTAAAGAAATCTTTATTAAAGAAAATTTTTAATAAGAATCAAGAATATAGTGAAAGTTTAAGGGATTTTTTTGATAGTAGTCAACATAATTTTTCTTTGTTTAATAAAAAAACTTTTAGAAATAGAGTCGAAGAGTTTTTGTTTAATTTAAAGTTTGTTAATGGATTAAGTAATGAGGAAATATTAGAAAATTATGTGATTTGCATTAGTAAAAGTATGTATCAGACGATAGATTTTGATTTTATTAAAAATTATACGTCAAATTATAATGAGAAAATGTCAGAGGCATTTAAGGAGATGGATTTAAAGATAGAAGATTCTATAGAGTTTATTTCTAGAAGTTGTTCTGCTGATTTAAAAGAAAAATTATCAAATCCTAAATATAATGATTTAGTACAAAAACTTTTAGGGGAGGTAAATAAAAAAAGGAGACCGCCAGTTAAAGTTATAGTTGAAAAATATTTTGATGTTTTGAAAATGATTTTTCCTATTTGGATAATGACCCCAGATGTTGTTTCGGCGATAATTCCTTTAAAAGAAAATATTTTTGATAAGGTTATATTCGATGAAGCAAGTCAATTATTTATTGAAAAAGCAATACCATCAATTGCCAGAAGTAAGTCTGTAACAATATGTGGTGATTCAAAGCAACTTAGACCTACTTTGTTTTTGGAGTCAAGATATGATGAGAGTGAGGAAGAGGTAGAAGTAGATGTTGAGCAAGAAAGTGCTTTAACAGAAAATAGTTTGCTAGACTATGCAACAACATCTAATAAGTATTATTCTAGTATGCTTAAGTATCATTATAGATGTTATTATAAAGAATTAATTAATTTTTCAAATTATGCATTTTATAATGGAGAATTAATTTTTGCCAATAACATTAAGGGGAGAGAAAACATGCCTATTGAAACTATTAATGTTAATGGTAAATGGGATGGAGAGAAAAACGTAATTGAAGCAAAAAGAGTAGTTTTGCTTGTTAAAGAATTGCTTGTAAATAGAAGCGAAAATCAAACTATAGGAATTGTTACACTTAATGTTAATCAAAGAGATTTGATTCTGGATTGTTTTGAAGATGAATGTCGAAAAGATAAAAATTTTGCTAATTTATATCTAAAAGAGAGAGAAAGATATGATGAAAAAACAGGCGAAGATGAGAGTTTATTTGTAAAAAATTTAGAAAGTGTTCAAGGTGATGAAAGGGATATTATTATTTTTTCAATTTCTTATTCTAAAAATGAGAGAGAAAAAATTGGATCATCACTTGGAGAAATTCAAAGACAATATGGTGAGAATAGACTTAATGTTGCTATTTCTCGTGCTAAGAAAAAGATTTATATTATTAAATCATTCATGGGAAATGAGTTGAGCATTAATGAAAGTAATAAAGGGCCAAGTTATTTTAAGAAGTATTTATGCTATGCTGATGCTTTAAATGAAAATGATGAAAATACTTCTAAGAATTTGTTATCTGTTTTATTAAAAAAAGAAGATCAAACTATTGAATGCGCTAGTTTATGGAATAAAGAAGAAGTTTATAGTTTTATATGTAATAAGATTGATTCTTCTTTGTATGAAGTTAGAAGAAATGTAGATGTAGGTAGTTTTGTTATTGATTTTGTAATTTATAATAAAGATACTAATAATTATGTTTTAGGTATTGATTGCGCAAACGAAGAAAACTTTGTTAATGAAGGTGACGTGAGTAATGATATTTATAAACATTATTATTTATCTAATCGTGGATGGAATATTAAAAAATTATGGATTACTGACTGGCTTTTAGATAAGGAAAATTGTGTGAACTTTTTAGATAATATTTAGAATAGTATGATTTTATTTTGTTGTTGATATTTGTCGTTCTCTTAAGTATAATTTTTG
>JBGVED010000093.1:0-23950 GCA_045119835.1 Bacilli bacterium
ATATCTCTACTATTTTTACCAAATCTATCTAATATCTTTTTACCATTAACAATTAACACCTCATCAGTAATTTCATTTTTCTCAGTAAAAGACAAATCATATATAAAATGATTACTCTCACTAATAAACTCTATTAAATAATGAATATCTCTATTGCTATCAAAAAAATTAAAATTCAAATTATCTTGAGTAATTTCATCAATACATTCATTTTCCACAATACTCTTTAAAACAGATATAGCTTTAATAAAGGTTGTTTTACCCGAATTATTAGGTCCATAAATAATCGCACTTTTTAATGCGCTATACTCTTTATTTCCTATCTTTTGAACAAAAACATTTTCTTGCAATCTTTTAAATTTCTTTAAAGCGTGCATACTAAAAGAAACTCTTTGATCGAAAAGTTTATAACCATCAACTTCAAATGACAATAACATATAATCATCTCCTAATTGTATTTTAATATAATAATTTTTAAAAATAAATGTTTTAACTATTTATTCCTTACAACAAACACCTAACCTTACATTAGGTTTAACTTTTTTACCATGATAATCACTTCCACAAGTTTCTACTAAGCTATATTTTTTAGCAATACTTGAGAACTCTATAAAATCTTTTTCTTTATGTTTACTATGCTTAGATTCTAAACCATCAAGACCATACCCCTTTAAATATTTAACTATTGTTTCAATATCGTCATAGCCTAAATTATACTCTTCCATTATCTCAATAGGATGTGCTAAGGTCACATTACATTTCTCTTCTTTAAGCGTTTGTAAAACTCTAACAGCATCAAGTTTCAAATCAAGAGATTTAAGATTATTCATGTTTTTATAATAAGTTTCCCTATCAAAATTCCCATATTTTTGAAGTATTAAATATATATGAGGTTTGCCGACCGAATTAGTGGTTTTCTCTACATCTTCTATTTCACTATTTTTAATCTCTATACCATAAGTTTCTTTAACCAAATCTATCATTCTTTGTATTTTAAGCTTCCTTAACCAAGAGATTTCTTCTACTAGTGATAATATCTTTTTATTATCATAATCAAAATCTCTAACTAGCAAATGCACATCAATACCACCATACAATTCATTAATTTTACAAGAAAGCTCAACACCAGAATGAAAAATAAATTCGTCATTTATAAGAGAACTGACTCTCTTACTTCCCTCTATTGTATCATGATCACAAATCGCAAACTCTTTAATTCCTGTTTCCTTAATTTTTCTTATAATTTCATACTCATCGTCTTCCCCATCACTGTATTTAGTATGTATATGTAAATCAACCATCTACTTCACCTCTCTTTTTTTTACAAACAATCTAAAATAAAGAACCAAACTTCCTACTACAAACAAACCTCCTACAATAGCTATATAAGGAATATCACTCTTTACAATAACTTTTCTAGTTACACTAACAAATAATTCTCCCTCACCACTACTATAAGTAACATAGTAAACACCACTTTTTTTGTTATTAACTATCCCTTCAATATTCACATCAGCAGCCCTTTTATCACCTTTATATGCTAAAGCGCCCTTTTCTACATACTCTTGTCCTCTTAAAATGATAATACTTTCTTCTCCAACAAGAGATATATTAATAATTGCTGTATCTATTTTAAAAATATCATCTAAACTAACAAATCGTTCATTGCCTAAATTATCAATCGCACTAACATACAATTTATATTCGCCATAAACATTTTTAGGATATCCAACACTATCATTATTATTAAAAGTTAAAAGTAATTCATTACTAGTTACATTACTAGTTTCTTTTACAAACCATCCATATTTTAAAGAATGATATCCATTTAAATCACTAACATTTAAAGTTATCTCATTTGTCATATTATATACATTATTATCTTTTAAAATGCTATATTCAATTACTGGAGCACTAGTATCTATAAACAAATTATCACTAACTTTTAATAAAGAATAATTATTTGCTTTATCTCCTGCATAAATCCAAAAAGAATACTTACCTTCTAAATAAGTAGGTAATGAAACATATTCATTATTTTTACAATTTAAACTCAAATCATTCACATCGCTAATTTCACTAGTTGAAAAACCACATTTAAATTCTTGCCCATTACTAACTTCATTTACAATAACTTTTATTAATGGATTACTACTATATTCATTCATATTATTAACTTCAACAATTACTTCTTCTATTTGCAAGGAATTGACATCAAAACTAAATCCACCAATATCATAAAATTTATAATTATTCAATTTATCATAAGTCAAAATATATAAATAATACTTTTCATCGCTATTAACAACATTCAAAGATGATATAACACCACTATTATCATATAAAACACCTTCATCTTTAACTCTTAAATAATCATTTTCCCCAATTTCTTCCTTACTCCACAAATAATAAGATTTATCTAAACCAGAATAACTATCCACTAAACTTACATTTAAGTTTACTTCATTATAATAAAACTCCTCATCATAATCATTATTATCTATAGACAATACGGGACCATTATTGTCAAAATAAAAAACATAATAATTACTTTTGTAATAATTACCAACATTATCATAAACTACATAATACATACAATAACCGCCACTTAATCCTTCCCCTAGATTAAATACCTCTCCATTATTAAATGAATAACTTGTTTCCATTCCAAATAAACATGAATTAGAATATGGTCTAACCAAATAATATTTCAAAGTTTCCTCATTAACTCCACTTAGCTCATCTTCAACAGTTATTTTAGTTTCACTACTTCTAATATACTCGATTTCATCATAACTATCTATATATGTATTTTCCTCATCTACAACAGGACCTTTATAATCAAAAATATAATTTTTTTCAAAAACTACAAGTTCTCCTACCACTCTTCTAGAATCACAATTATTTAAACAAACTAATTTTGTTCTAAAAATAATATTTTTATAATTTGTATCATTAATAGCAAACTTACTATTACTATATGAAAAATTAATATTACCTATATAAGGAGTAATAGACGCACTCCCTCCACCACTATAATAAACCTTATCAGAAGAAAAAACATCACAATTATTTTCTTCAACACACACCTCATTTATAAACCTATATTCAGGAGTACCATCTAACTTTAAAGAAGAACTTCCTCCAGCATTTATTAAAGAAGCCGCTGTATCACTTGCCCCAATATAAGTACCTTCATAATCGTTTAAAACTACATCAAAAGTATAAGTATATTTTATTTCACTTGAAACAAATTCAATAACATCTAAAATTATCTCTTCATTACTATTTTCTTCTAATAAAACAAATTTATTACTAAACTTTACATATTCAAAAACTAAATCTTCCTTGTAATAAGGCATATGCCCATCCCAAAAAGAAAAAGTATATGTTCCATTGCTCAAAATATCCTGCCCGCCATCTTGATCCTTACCAGTTAAATCAGTTTCACAAATCTCATTTCCACCTACTATCCTATAACAAAAAGTATGTTCCCAACGATAACTCTTACCAACTTCTTCCTTGCCCTTCAAAATAACATTAAATAGCATTTTTTCTTTTATTTTACTTTCTAAAATCTTATAATTTTCGCCACTATTTAATAAAATATCATCATCAATGATACTGCCAACTTCTTTATTATCCTCACTAAGCACTTTATTATCTTTTATAATATAACTACTGCCGTCATTTAAAGAAAGCATATTACTCTCAATACTACCAACTTCTTCATTATTTAAAACAACACTTTGACTACTAACTAAATTATAATACACAGGGAGTTTATCATTTCCAATCTCAATCTCAAAAACATTGCTCAAACTAGTTTTCCCATTAACACTAAAACTATCAAAAGCAAAAAAAGTGCAAACGAATAAAAAACACATAAAAATTAAATTAAATATCTTTCTCATATTTACACCTCCACTTCCATTAAAAGATTAATTAAAATGCCATAAACTACTAAAACAATGCCTAAAATAATAAACGAACTTTGATTATAAGGAATTAAAAGCATTAATAAAGGTATCAACACCCACAAAACGACACTAAAACATTTAAATAAAAAATAATGTTTAAGTTTTTCCTTTTTAATATCATTTCCCCTTAACAAATAATATTTACTATCTTTTTTTAACAATGCATTTCTTCCTTTAAATCCCAAATGATAGAAGCCTTGATAAAAACCGCCTAGCAAATTAAAAGTTCTACTGGTAGCTAAAACACTAACATTGTCAATATAAAGCAAATCACCCTTATAAAATTCGACATTTATAATCAAATTTCCATTCTTCCCTCGATACTTACCAATTTCTCCTTTACCCTCAACTACAATTTTATCATCACACTTTACCATCATTGGATGAAAAACATCTTCTTGCTCCTTGCAAGAAGAATAATCATCACTAAAATAAATATATTTACCTTTAAAAACAGGATCAATAAATAAATATTTAACTACATCTTTACCATCATAGACACCATTATAAAAAGTAAAAATAATCTTTTTATTATCAAATATTATTTCTTTTTTATATCCATCATTAACAAAACTATCAATCTTTAAAGAAAAAGCACTTGATTCGTTAAAAAATTCTCTATTGATACCATTTATAGTTTCCTCTTTACTCAAATAATAATCCACTAAAACAACATTCTCTTCAACTCTAATTTGATCCTTATCATAAAAATCAAAATTAATATTTAAATTAGATTTTAAATCATCATTATACTCATCGCCCATTCCCTTAAATGTATAGTTTTCTTTATCAACATTAATGGAAACTACATCTTTTATTTTATGAAATCCTTTATCCCCACAAGTCTTACAACCTCTACTAACCTTACCTTTCCCTAAGCAAACAGGACAATAAATCATTCTTTTTTCATATTCAACAACTTTTTTTCCTTCACAAACATCACAAATCTCAAATGATGAACAATCAAGACATCTAACACTACGAAAATACTCTAAATCATATCTTAAATTTAAAAGTTTATATAAATAACTTAATTTAATATTAATCTCAATATCCTTATATTCATCACTAACTAAAACCTCTTCTACTTTACTATAATCTATTTCACTAACATTTTCTTTTTTATCTGCTCTATCAAAATCATATAAAACATATTCTTTATTATTACTAGATTCACCGCTATAATCAAATTTCAAATCATACATTTTACGTCTTTGTTCATCTTTAATATTTTCATAGGCCTTAAGTATTTCACGATATTTTTTATAAGCAAAAACAGAAGTATTATATTTTGGATCATACTTATTTTTCAAATCATTATACGCTACATCTATCTCCTTATCACTAGAATCTCTAGTAACCCCTAAAATATCATAACTATCCATAATATCACTCCCTTACTTAAAGCAAATCAATAACAGCATTTATGACCTTATCATTTTTATACTTATCTCTATTTCTTAATAAATATTTCTTTATATCGCCCTTATAATCTTTAAGTTTTACTTTTTTAAAACAACTTCCCTCTTGCTCATCTATAAAAATTTTACAAACATTATAACCTAAGGTTTCTTTACCCACCTCTACAAAAGAATAGTCTAAAAACTCTTCAACAATACTATCGATATATATCTTGTTACCATTAACTTGAAATTTCTTTTCATCATCAACAATTAAATAATAATCACTAAAAACTAAATTCCTATCCTTACCATAAAATAAATTTATCCTAAAGTTACTACTCAAAAACTCCTTATCCTCATCTAACTTTTTATCATCATCTAATTTAAGAAGATTATCTTTTAATATTTTTTTAAAATTAATATCAATCTTTTCGCTATCTATACTCATTTCAAAATAATAAGGATCCGCTTCAACATTAATAAAATTTAAAGCAAAATTATCTTCATACCTATTCATAATTCCTTTTTTATTATCATTTACTAATTTCAAATAATCAATTTCTTCATTATAAACAACTACATTACTGCTAGAAACAATTTTATTATCACTAGAAAACTCTTTTTTAAATGGATTATAAATAACCCTTTTACTTTCAACCTTTTCTAATAAAGGAATTTTATGTTCCTTCAAACAATATTTACCAAAATCACTAAACTTAACTTCATTTGCTCTAATTCTAGATATATCTTCACTATCACTATAATTAACAATTAGCTTATTATCTAATAAATAATAAAAATTATTTTGATACAAATACATTAAAGCATCAGTAATATCCACATCTTGCAAAATATCTCTAATAATCTTTTCTTCTCCATTTTCAATAATTTTAGTAAGTAAAAAAGCAAACAAATCCATTTTCTCTAGTTTATAAACTTCCATATCTCCTTTGTAATCACTAAAAGAAACAAAATTAACCCTCATTACTTATCACCACTTTCAAAATAACCATTCGGAGCATCTATTTTACCAACAACTCTATCATATATTTCTCGATAAATCCTTCTAACACTTACTTCACTACTATCATCTAATGATTCCATTTTTATCTTCAAACTTGTAAAAAATGGCTTACTAGCAACAATAATTAACATCTTTCTAGCTCTTGATAAAGCAACATTAATTCTTTCAAACTTCTTTACAAACTCTCCTGCTTCAAACAACGGATTATTTCTAACAAAATTAACAATAATAATGTCCTCTTCTTTTCCTTGGAATTCATCTACTGTTGAAACTTTATTTTTATTAAAATTCAATGCCTCAAATTTCATTTTTCCAACTTCTTTTTTCAATTCACTAACCTGATCTCCATACAAAGAAATAACCCCAACACTACAAGCTTCTTTTATTTTTCCTTCATCAATTAATTTTTTATATCCCCTATCTAAAACGTTTAAAATATTTTTAGTTAAATATATTTCTTCTTCATTATAAAAAGATGTAGAAACTATACTTCCTCTTTTCCTTTTTTTCTCATAACTAACATTTCTATTAACATCATAATGAGAATTAAACCAATATGTATGAATGTTTTCCTCAAACAAACTATATG
Organism: Bacilli bacterium; assembly: GCA_045119835.1. Classification (GTDB taxonomy): domain Bacteria; phylum Bacillota_I; class Bacilli_A; order RFN20; family DUOF01; genus CALVUJ01. Next base: position 6,997 of record JBGVED010000093.1, read on the forward strand.
AATTACTACTTACATTCAAATAATGATTTTTCGCTTCATTTTGTTCTTTACTATTACCAAGTTTTAATTTATCATCATAAAAAATATTAACAACATCCATTATTTGTTCATGACTTCTATATTGATTAACTAACATGTATTTATTATATCTAGCACTTTTAAATAAATCTTTAAACATGCTATTTTCTACTAAAGATTCATATTTAGATAACATCTCTTTATCAAGATTATCAGAAAACATCTTTTCTTTATACTTGAATAAAGGAGGAAGTTGACGATGATCACCTACTAAAATAATACTTTTACCATATAAAATTGGAATAAGAAGTTCTACCCCATTAGCCTTACTAACCTCATCTATTATAACAACATCAAAATCAATATTTTTAAGCTCTATATCTCCTAAGCCTAATTTCTTTAAATACTCATTTTTCTCTTCTAAATATTTAGAATTAGCGTTACAAGTTATACTAAAAACATTTGCATTATTATTAAGTAAATATTTAGTATACTTAACCTTATCACCCTCTAATAATTCATTCTTATTACTATCAATATAAGAAACAACATCTTTATACAAATCTTTATACTTGTTATATTTACTCTCTTCCCGTTCAAATTTTTCTTTCTCTTTTTCTATAAAACTTTTAATTACATCTAAACATTCTTTATCACTTAAAGGTTTTTTATTTAAATTGATTATGTTATTAAAATAAGTATCAAAATATTCATCCAACAAATCAAAATCTTTTTCCTTACCTTTAAGCTTTAAAGATAAAGAATTATTTATCTCATTAACCTGTAAAGATAACTTGCTTCTCTCCTTTTTATACTCCTCTAATTTTTTATTATATATTTCTAAACTATTTTTAATTTCAATATAATAATTATCTAAAACAGATATATTCTTATTAATAAAAGCCTTATAATCACTTTCAAACTTAACATCTGTTTTACAATAAATATTAAAATATTTCAAATAATCATTAAAATATTCATATTCCTCTATCTTATAATTTCTAAAAATATCTATTCCTTTAAAAACGGAAGATAAAATATACCCATTATATTCCCCAACAGCATATTTACTACGCTTAAATTCATTTATAAACAATAAGTTCTTATTACAATCACTTATCTTTGATAAAGAAACATTTATCTTATTATCTAATTCATTACACTTAAGTTTTAATGATTTCTTACTATTTTTTAAACCTTTGATTTCCTCTCTTAATTTTTCATATTTAAATACTAGTTCTTCTATTTTTTCATATTCTTTAAAAGAATTCTCGACTTCTTTTCCATAACGCAAAAAACTTTCTTCTTTACTAATATATTTGTTTTTCATTTTCTCATAAAAATTATCTACTAGTTTATCAGGAAGATAACTCTTACTAGACTTAATCTTTCTTTCACTATTTATAAGTCTAATAGGTAAAACATCTAATTCATCTGGAAGCCTTTCAATTACATTATCAATTGCAACATGTGTTTGAGATGATAAAAGAACTTTTTTTCCCATCTTATTAAACTGATAAACCATTTCTGTTATAGTTTGTGTTTTACCAGTACCTGGAGGTCCTTGAAGTAAAAAGATAGAATTAGAATTAATCGCTCTATAAACAGCTTCTTTTTGATATTTATCAAGTGCATTATTACTAAAAACAATATCACTTTTTTTAATAATATCCTCACTAGATTCAAACTGACTTATATTAAACAAATAACTAGCAATACCAGGATTTTTTACATTTCCTTCTCTTAAATTTTTTAAAGCAGCTTTTCCTCTTCTATAAAGAGCAACATCACCACTTAAAATATTAACTAGTAAAGGCTTCTCTTTAAATTCCCTTACAATAAAGTCATTAACTCTAGCAAAACTAAAATATACATCTAAATCTTCATCACTCCAAAATTTAGAAAAACTATAAGATACCTCTTTTTCACTTTCTTCCACTACTTCAAGCGGTTTCAACAAACTTCCTAGCCTTCTAGTTTTAAAAGAAAATTCTAGCTCATTACTACCATTTTTCAACTCCCCATTTTCTAAAGCGTCATCTTCATTAGCTAACTCTATATCTTGAGAAACAAAAAACTGTAACTTGTTATAACTTTCTTCCCCTTTATTTACTTTAACAATAAACTCTACTGCAATAACACTATTAAAAGATTCTTCTATAATTAAATCGCCATCAACATATATGTAGTTATTACCATCATCAAAATAAATATTTTTCTCATATTTCTTTATAACATTTAAGGTTCTCTTTATTTCCTTTAGTTCAATTGCCTTAAACTCACTAGTTTTATAATAACCCAATTTCTTTAAAAAATGCTTCTTTTCAAACTCTAAATACCCTTCAAAATCTCTAACAAAATCCAAACAATGATAATCATAAACATTTTTAGTGTCATTAATAATACTTCTTACAACCTTCATATCACTAGTTGCTTTTTTATAATCATTTTTTATTCTAACCTCAAAATTGAATTCGTTCTCATATCCTTTTATTTTTTCACTATCATTAATATAAATATCCTTTACTAAATAATAACTTTGATTATCTTTTGTAATAATAAAATCGCCAACAAATTGATATTTTTGGCCTTTAGGTCTTATGAAAAAGTTTTTATAATAGTCAAAATTAATATCTTTTAATAATCTTCTTTCCATGCTAGAACATGCTACAAAAAAAGTATTTTCCAAAACAACCATTTCTCTAACAAAATGACCTAAATCTATATTAATAAAATCTAAATATTTATAAAAAGAAGCCCCTGCTAATCTTTTTTTATATTCATCTTTATACACTAAACTAAAATCAAAGAAAATACTCACACTTAACACCTCCTATTTAACAACTTTAACTATAACTTTATTACCAAAATCATCAAAAACTACATTCTCATTTCTTTTATTCAAAACAACTTTTAGCCCTTCATTATACAAACTAACAGTCTCATAAAAATATTTTTTATAATCTTTTAAATAGACAATCTTATCCTTTTTATCAACTTTAACACTTACTTTAAAAACTTCATAATCAAAAGGATTAACAATAAAATTAACTTTGTCAAAACTATTTTTATTAATCATAAAGCCATAATCATCAACTTCAACAACTTTTTCTTCACTTAACTTCTTTTCAAAAATTAAATTAATTTTACTCTTATTTAACTCCAAAAATTTCCTTCCATCATTAATTTCATATTTATTAAGTTTAACTGGATAAGAATATAACTTATCATCTATATTTTTAAAATCATCATTAAAAAACACTCTTAAATACAAATCACCATTTAAGCCTCCATTTTTTCCTTTTAAACCTTTTTCCTTCAACTTAAAAATTTTAAAATTATTAACATCTTCCAATTCTATATAACTATATTCTTCATGATTAATAGGCATAAAATAATAACAATTCAAACATTTTTCATTACCTTCCAACTCACTATATTTAATATAAAAAGAAGTTCTATTTTTATCTATTAAAATATTTTTGAAGACATCTTTACCTTTAATCTCTACTAAATCATTATGTAAACAAATATAAAAATCCCCATTATCTATTCCTTCATTTTCTAACTTAATAGTCTCATAAACATCATTTTTACCTGATTTAACTTTGACACTACCTTTAATAGTCTCTACAACTTTACTTACATCCTTAGCTATGTCCTCTTTACTAAAAAAGATAACTCTCTTATCATAAACATCATTATTCTTAACATTAAAACATTCTTTATCACTTATTCTAACTTTAATGTACAAATTACCTTTAATACCATTACCTTCCTTACCAAGACCTATTAAATTCAAAACATCTCCATCTTTTATTTCTTTGTTCAATTTAACTTTTACTATACCTTTTTTTACAACTTTACCTTCCCCTTTACAAAGAGGACATACATTTTTAACAACCATTTTTTTTCCATGACAATGATTACAAACAACTTCATTGCCATTAAAAAACAACTTTCCACTACCCAAGCACTTATTACACTTGTCATAATAAACATTAAAATTAACACTTTCTACACATTTACACTTTTCTACAACTTTACTTACAACTTCAATCTCTTTTTCTTTTAAAATATCTAAAAAAGAAAAACTGCACTCATCATAAATATCCAAATTATTTTTTACAACAAAATTATTTTCCTTATTATAACTTTTTACAAACAAATTATCTTTCATCATTTTAATTCACCCATTATTTCTTTAACTAAATCATCACTAATATTATTTCCATCCAACACAAAATCCATTTCTTCCTTATTATAACTATCCTTCATTCCTTCTCTTAAATCAAAATAGCTATCACTAATATTGTCTCTTTTTACAACTCTTTCTTTTCTAGTTTCATAGTTTGTCTCTATTAATATCTTATAATCTAATTTTTTCCAATATTTAGTCTTATCTAATATTATCCAATCTAAAACTATTATCTTATCTTTATTTTCACTAATTATGCGATCAATAATTGCATTTTCTATATCCTCTGTATATTTATAATATTCTTCATATTTTTTTATATCACTAAAAACTATATTGCCAACCTTTTTTCTATCCAATACCCCATCTACTACAACAGAAGTATCGCCAACTATTTTAACAATATTATTCACTACTTCCTCGTCTTTTAAAATCTCATGCCCTATTTTATCTATATCTATATGAATTATTGAACTATCAAAAGACATCATCCTTCTTACCAAAGATGATTTACCTGCTCCTGATTTACCTACAATTCCAACAAGCATAATATCACTCCAAATTTATTATACTATTTAAAATAAAAAGAAGGAATAATTCCTTCTTAAACATTATAAATATCACAAGTTATTTGAATTTTTTATTCTTATTATTAACTCTTAAATCCATAACATAACTGTCACTTCTCTTTAATCTTGGATTATTATATCTTTTAAACCCTATGCTATTAAATAAATTGTTTGAAGCCTTATTATCTCTACTAACATCGGCTGTAACATAATCATATTTATTAAAATTTTCAATTACATATCCAAGAAGTCTTTTTGCAATTCCCTTCCTTAAAAATTTATTAGAAACCGCTAACTGCGATATATATATATCACCTTTTAAAAGATAATCCTCTTTTAAAGCAACAAATCCCACTATTTCTCCTCTAAAATAAGCACATAATAAATATTTGCTTTTAGCAACTAAATCTTTTCTTCTTAATGTTCCCCCATTATCAACATGATGCATAGAAACTATATTTTCACAACCATTTACAATATCTTCAAAATATTGTGTATTATCATAAAATCCAAAATCTATATCCATAAAATTACCTAAATATATATTTTTTATCTACTCAATTTAGTTGGCTTTTCTATTATATTATTGATAGACTTTTCCGCCTCTAAAACTTTTTTATTTAAATAAGAATCCAAATATGATAAAGCCTTTGTTTTCATTTTATTACTAACGCCATAATAAGCTTCTGCAACAGAACCTGTAATAGCACACAAAGTGTCACTATCGCCTCCAATTGATATACCAATTCTAATTGCATCTTCAAAATCTTCACTTTCAAAAAAACAATACAATGCTTGAGGAACAGTATCTTGACAAATTTCATTAAATTCATAATTTTTTCTCAAATCTTCATAATTAAAATTCAATTTATAATAATTGTCCTCTATATATTTTTTTATTTCCTTTTTATCACATTTATTTAAAGCCATATAAACAGCAACCGCTGTAGCCTCTGCTCCTTTTATACCTTCTGGATGATTATGAGTTACCTCTGTCACCTTCCTAGACAAATCTTTAACTTCTTCAATAGAATTTGCAAAATAAGCAACAGGACTCACCCTCATAGCACTTCCATTGCCAAAAGAATTGTATGGTTTAGGATTTCTCTCTTTTAACCAAGAAGAAAATCTTCCTCCATAACTGCAATAGGGATACTTGCGTCCATAAAATTGCATTTGTTTAACAGTTTCATTACTTAGGTTTTCATAATTATTTTCTTTTGTGTTTTTTAAAGCTTCGTAAACCGCTACACTCATAACAGTATCATCAGTAAAAAACATATCGTTATCAAAAAATTTAAACTCTTTAGTTCTAATATTATCAAACTCATACTTTGATCCCACAATATCACCTATTACCGCACCAAACAACATAAATATCCCCCCATTTATCTTAAAATTTTTTCTTTTCAGTATTTACTATCAAATAATTAATATAATCAACAATTTGTGTTTTGTCATTTCTATCCGTCAACATCATCTTATCACAATATTCTTTTAATTCCTTAAATGTTAGCTTATCATAATTAACAGATAAATAATGCTCTAATGTTTCAAGACTTACCTCTTCCAATGACAATTGAGATAATTTAATCATATCTCTTTTTACCTCATATCGACATTTAGAATAATAATTAGGATTAGCCTTTACAAAATAACATTGTATTAAGTTAGAACATCTACATAACAACCCATCATTTTCCCTCACGCATTCAATTTGCACTTCATTTGAAGCAAACTCTAAAAAGAATTCGTTTGAATCAATCAACCTTCTTTGAAGAATTGGATTTAAACAAGCTAATTTAACAGGATTTTGTGTAGCAAACTTAAGCTGAATTTCTTCGCTTGCATATTTAACATTTTGATTATTTTTATTAATTATATCTATTTGTAACTCTTCACTCAAATAGCAAAAATTATCATTATTAACTAATTCAAGTTGCGTTTCAACCGATAAAAATTTTATTAAATATTTATTTTCATCACATATATCTTTTATTTTTTCTATATTAAACTTCTCCAAAATTTTAACAAGTTCTAATATTATAAATTCATTTTTCTTTATCTCAATAGGAAAAGCTTCCCAATCATTCAACGAGAATCCTTTTTTTATAATTGAAAATATTTTTGAATCAAAATTCTTCATATCATCACAATCCCCCACAACATTTTAGCACTAATAATAAAATTATTAAACCTAAAAATCATTTGCTAACTCCAACTGTTTTTTTATCAACTTGATCAGCCACTTTAATACTTTGAATATCTTGTTGTTCATTTTGCTCAGACTTATTTTCTTTATGAGAAAAATATTCACTATTTTTAGTAATTAACCCTCTTGCTTTTTGATCTTGAATTTCTTCATATCTTTTCTTATTTACAACCACTATTGGCATCTTCCATCCTTGAGGTTTTAAACCGTTTTCAACACAATATTTTGTAAATTCTTCTGCAACACAAGCTTGAAAAGGAGTGATTTCATCACTACACAAAATAGCGCTAGGTATCAATTTTCCTGCCATTCTTACATCCCCATTATAGTCATATCTACTAATGCCAACTTCATTAAATGCATTATCTCCTGTTTTTTTCAAAAACTCGTCCGACCTCATAAATTTTGTTGTCTCATTAGAATAAACATCACTCAATCTAGATTCAGCGGGTGTCCAAATATCTCCCGGACCCATCGCATAAATATTAGCGTCTTCAAATAAATAACTTACACGTTCTCCGCCATTCCAATAATTAGCATTAAACTCTAAATTAGATAATCGATCTTGATTCGCATATGAACAAGAAATATGAGATGTTCCATTTTCAAATTCGAACCAGGATTCAACAAAATTATCACCAACACTAATATTTGATAACCCTTTATGAAAAATTGTTGTCGACAAAAAAGAAAAATCCGCCCCATCAAGTCTATAAACAGGAGAAGAAACAGCTTTCCCATATGTAGTCATCGGATTTTTATCAATTGAAATCCCTTTTTCTCCATTTTTTATTCTTTGATTCATATCCTCCACTCTAGATAAAGTAGAAAGCATATTTCGTTCAAAAACTCTAGGAACTTTTGATAAAATTACAGAACCTATTTTACTACACTCATAATTACCTTTCTTCTCATATTTTTCAGCCAAAGATAATATTTGATTAAATGAGTTTTCATCGCTTCTTTTTGAAAGTTTGTAAATTTGAAACATTTCTGTTAACATTTCTTTTTCTTCAGAAGAAAAAATCCCCTCTAACATTTCTGGATGGTTTAAAATATCCTCAATATCATAGTATCTTTGCATATTACCTGGATCTCTTTGAGACACACAAAAATTACTACTTGAAACATGTAACTGACTAATACCAAAAAAATTTTCGAAAACAGATTGCGCCAATTCATCGCAAGCACAAAAACCATATGTACTTTTACTTTTTAAAACAGCTTTATCAACTTGATATTTACTATCTTTATTTTTATAAAATGCGCGAACACCTTCTATATCTCTTACATTCTTTTCATTTGATTGACTTTTGAAAACCTCAACAAGTGCACTTATTTCTTGATTTGTTAATTTCACTTTACTTTCTCTAATGTTTTCAACTAAATCTCTATGTGAAACCCACCCTCTTACCATAGTTTCAAAATCCACTTGAGAATCACCAATATGTTTGTTATAAAAGTCATAATAATATTTAAAATCATCCATTTTTTTACTATTTGTTAAAACGTCTTTTATAACCATCAAAGATTGAGGTGTTAAATCATTATTCAATATTCTATTAACAAAACCTACCCCAAAATTATCAAATATCTTTTGATGCAAAACATGAATCTCGACAACATTAAAAATATTAATGTTTTTTCTCTCGCATAAAGTTTTATATGCTGATTTTCCGAAATAATCCTTTATAATTCCTAAAAACATTTTATGAGATGCGCTATTCAATTGCTGTTGGGTCATGATATTGTATCCACTTATTTTTCGTTTTCCCTCATCATAACTAAAAATCCCCTTACGCACGTCTTTATTAATTTCATCAACCAACTTAATTAAAGTCTTTTGTGGAACAACATCTATAACTGACTTGTCAAAAAAACAACCCAAAAAAGAACGTACATTTTTATCTTTGACCATAGACAAATAATCAGGGGTACGCGAAAATATTTCAGATTTGTTTAAAAAATCAAACCAATTTTTAACACCCATTCTAATCACATCCCCTCGCTATTATTTTCTACATTCTTTTTTTACTAATATTAATAAGCAAATAATTCATATAATCAGCAATTTGAGTTCTATCTTCCCTACTAGTTTCTAATATCTTGCTTTTATATTTTTCTAAATCACTTAATGATAAATCATCATAATGAGTAGATATATAGGCTTCCAACGTATCAACATTTATTTTATCTGGAGACAAAAATGAAAGTTTAACTATATTTCGCCTAACATCATAATTACATTTACTATAATAATTTGGATTATTTTTAACAAAAGAACATTGCACCAAATTAGAACATCTACATAATAAATTAGCATTTACCCTAGCAAATTCTACTTGAATATCTTGAGAAGCAAATTCTAAAAAGAATTCATTAGCCAAAATAATCTTCTTTTGAAATTCTTTAGCTAAAAAAGAAAGTTTAGTAGGATTTTTGGTAGCAAATTCAATTTGAACTTTTTCACTAGCATATTTTGCTTTATTATTATTTTTTTCAATCACTTTATATTGCAACTGTTCATTTAAATAAGAAAAATTATCATTATTAACAATCATAAGTTGTGTCTTCATTGGTAATTTTTCAATAACAAAAGGATTATCCTTACACAATTCAATTATCTTTTCCAAACTTACTGTCTCTAATTTCTTTACTAATTGAACAACCATTAATTCATTTTGCCTTATTTCCATAGGAAAAGAATTCCAATCTTGAATTGTAAAACCTTTCTTTATTATTTTTAGCGTTTTTTTATCTACCTTGCCCATAACTACCACTATCCTTATATTATAATTTTACCATCAATAATAGAATAAAAAAAGAATCCATCAAACTTATTCACAACTAACATTATACCTCTAACAAAAAAAGTGCTCTATAAAGCACTTTTAAATTAATATTATTTTGTTTCTATACTATCTTTGAAAACATAAAATCTTTGATATAAGTATTCACCGACAAAATTTAATAGCATTGTTACAATTAAAATAATGTATTCATTAATATAAGGTGCAACCCATTCACCACCAAATGTAGAAATAGGAATAAACACTACATAAAATAGCAACGTTTTTAACATAGCTATAGGAATATTATTTGCAGATTTGAATGTAAAATTCCTATTTAAAGTAAAGTTCCAAACCACCGATAAAACAACAGAAATCAAATATTGCACCCAATATCCACCTTTAAAAACTAATTCATTTAAAAGCGTAAAAGAAGCAATTTGAACTACCGCTGCAGATATAGAAAATAACGTAAATTTTAATACTCTTAACAATTCTTTTTTCTTATTATCTTCCATTGTTTACTCCTCTATAGTTCTAGTAGCAATAATATCTACTCCAAGTCCCATAACATCTTTAACAATTACATCTTTAACTTTAATTGGAGCACTAACTTCTACATTATCTAAATATCTAACAACTTCTTGCACTTTTCCTTTAGGAACCTCTCCACTTGTAATAACAGGTAACCTTCTAACTAACTTAGAATTGATTTTAACAGTTGAAGTTAGTGTTCTTTTAGGATCTATAGCTTCTTGCTTACCATATTTTTCTCCTCTTATACAAGTATTACCAGTAACATTACCCTCATCATCAACTTTTAACCTACAACCTTTTGGACAAACAATACAAATAAACTCTTTCATAACTATCTATCCTCCACTTCAATAATTAGATTTCCACTAATATCATTAAATTCTTCTTTTTTCACTACAATTGTTTCCATCTCGGCTGGTAACAAATGAAGTTTAACAACACTCTTAATAACATTATCGTTTAACTTAATAACAACTTTTTTATTTTCCATAGGCCCTCTAACTCTAAACTTGAATTCTACGTTTTCTTCTATATTTTCCTTATTTATAATTTGAGGGATAACATAACTTATACCATTACCGCCGCTACAATAAATCTTTTCTTTACTTCTAACTACTTCACCTTTTAAATATTTTGCAGCGCCTTTTCCTGCCGCTCTACCTTCTTTTGTAACAAAATCCACTAAATCATGAACATGTAAACTGTTACCACAAGCAAATATACCCTCACTTGTTGTTTCCATCATTTCATTAACAATTGGTCCTCTAGTAGAACTCATCTCCATTCCCATATCTTCTAGTAAAACATTAGATGGAAGTAATCCTACAGATAAAAGCAATGTATCAACATCAAATTCAATTTCACTGCCTTCTATAAAATTAAATTTATCATCAACTTTACTTATAACAACTTTTTCTATTCTATCTTTACCTACAATTTTACTAACTGAATGGGACAAATAAAGTGGAATATCAAAATCATTTAAACATTGAACTATATTCCTATTTAACCCATTTGAATAAGGCATTAATTCCGCAACACCTAAAACCTTAGCGCCTTCTAAAGTCATTCTTCTAGCCATAATAAGGCCAATATCACCACTACCTAGAATAAAGACCCTTTTACCAACTAAATAACCATCTATATTTAAATATCTTTGAGCAAGTCCTGCACTCATAATGCCAGATGGTCTATCTCCAGGAATAGAAATAGCCCCTCTAGTTCTCTCACTACACCCTGTAGACATAACAATTGCTTTTGCTCTTACTACAGTATAACCATCTTTATCATTAGAATAAATTATAGTCTTATCTTCATTTATAGCCAAAACCATTGTATCTACTTTATATTCAATATTACACTCTTTAAATTTATCGACAAATCTTTGAGCATATTCAGGACCTGCAAGTTGCTCTTTAAACTCATGAAGACCAAAACCATTATGAATACATTGAAGTAAAATACCACCTAGATATTTTTCCTTTTCTAACAAAAGAATATTTTTAATTCCTTCCTCATAAGCACTTAAAGCAGCAGCAAGTCCAGCACTTCCTCCACCAACTACAACTAAATCATACTCTTTCATTATTATTTTCCCTCCTTTGTTTCGCTTTGCAAAATATATGAATCAACAGAATCATAACGAACATTTAAAGGATTTAAATTTAACTCTCTAGCAAGTATTTCTACTACTAGTGGCTCACAAAATCCACCTTGACATTTACCAAATCCAGGACGGCAACGTTTCTTAACGCCCTTTATCGTTCTAGCACCAGCATTTCTTCTAATACAGTCAACAACTTCACCCTCACTAATTCCTTCACATCTACAAATAATATGTCCAAAACTAGGATTATTTCTTATTAATTCATTTCTTTCCCCTTCACTCATTTTACTAAGTCTAATGACTTTTCTTCTAAAAGGATTAAATAATTCATTTACTTCTAATTTCAAAACATTATTAATAAGTCTTACGGCTTCTTTAGCAATAGCAGGAGAACTAGCAAGACCAGGTGACTCTATACCACCTAAATTAACAAATCCATCAATCTCTTCAATAACAAAATCATGCGTAGAACCAGTTGCTCTAAGACCACTAAATTGCCTAATAATATAACCAAAAGGAATATTTTTAACTAATTTAGAAGAATTCTTTCTAACACTATCAAGAGTTAGTTTATCAGTCGAAAAATCCTCTTTGTCATCAACAAACTCACTACTTGGACCAACTAAATAATTTCCATGTGTAGTAGGAGTAACCAAAATCCCTTTACCTTTTTCAGTAGGAACCGGGAATATAACATGACTAACAAAAGGCTTTTCAAAGTGATCTAAAACAAAATATTCACCTTTTCTAGGTTTAATATCAAAATGATCTATCCCTACTAATTTTGAAATAATATCGCTTTGTAATCCCGCTGCATTTACAACAACTTTACTTTCATACTCGCACTTTTTTGTTCTAACAACATATTTATTAGTTAATTTTTCTATATTTACAACTTCTTCATTTAAAAGAAGTTCAACTCCATTATCCATAGCATTTTCACATAGCGCTACACAAAGCTCAAATGGATTAATAATTCCTGCTGTTGGAGCATATAAAGAACCTACAACATCATCACTAACATATGGTTCTATCTTTTTAGTTTCTTCTTTATTAAGAATTTGTATTTCAACACCATTTTCCTTAGCTCTACTAACATAACTTTTTATAACTTCCATTTCCTCTTCATTAGTAGCACAAGTTAAAGATCCTATTCTTTTAAACTCAACATCTAATTCTTTTGAAAGTAAATCAAACATTGAATTTCCCTCAACATTATACTTTGCTTTATTTGTTCCTGGTTTTGGATCATAACCAGAATGCACAATAGCACTATTAGCCATAGATGTAACATTACCAACATCATTCTCTTTATCTAAAACTAAGACTTTAGCTTTATACTTAGCTAATTCTCTAGCTACACTAGCACCTATTACTCCGGCACCTATTACTATAACATCATACATATAAACAGCCTCCTTTCTTATTTCTTGTTTGGCTTAAATGTTCTAGTAGAAGCAACAGCTTGCTTCCATCCACTATATATTTTTTCCACATTTTTTAAAGTTCTAGATGGGACAAAAATTCTATCTATTTCTCTTAATTTTTTAATTTCATCTGTATCTTTATAAACTCCAGTTGCAAGACCCGCTAAATAAGCAGCACCTAAAGCTGTAGTCTCTAAATTTATAGGTCTCATAATATTACAATTTAAAATATCACTTTGAAACTGCATTAAAAAGTTATTAGCGCAAGCACCACCATCAACAGCTAAGCTTTTAAATTTAATCTTTGACTCTTCCTTCATAACTTCCATTACATCTTTACTTTGAAATGCAATAGCTTCAATAGTTGCTCTAATAATATGTTCTTTAGAAGTCGCCCTAGTCAAACCAAATATAGCGCCTCTTGCATCATTATCCCAATAAGGAGTTCCCATACCAACAAAGGAAGGCACAACATAAACCCCATCACAACTAGCAATTCGAGTCGCATATATTTCACTTTCCTTAGCATTTTTAAACATTCTAAGACCATCTCTAAGCCACTGTATAGAACTTCCTCCAATAAATACAGAACCTTCTAATGCATATTCAACTTTCCCATTAATGCCCCAAGCAATTGTTGTTAAAAGACCATTTTTAGAATAAATTGGTTTAGTAGATGTGTTCATAAGCATAAAGCATCCAGTTCCATAAGTATTTTTTATATCCCCTTTATCAAAACACCCTTGTCCAAATAAAGAAGCCTGTTGATCTCCTGCAATACCTGCAATAGGAATTGAAACTCCAAATGTATCTTCAAGTCTACTTGCTTGTCCATATATTTCGCTACTTGATTTGACGCTAGGCAACATACTTCTAGGAATATCAAATAACTTCAACAATTCTTCATCCCAATCTAAAGTATTAATATTGAATAAACATGTTCTAGATGCGTTGGTACAATCTGTAACGTGAACATCTCCCTTAGTAAGTTTCCAAACAAGCCATGTATCAATTGTACCAAAAGCTAATTTACCAGCTTCTGCTTTTTCTCTAGCCCCTTCAACATTATCTAAAATCCATTTAATTTTACTAGCAGAAAAATAAGGATTTAAAAGAAGACCTGTTTTCTCATGAATCATTTCTTCATAACCATCATTAATAAGTTTTTCACAAATATCTTGTGATTGTCTAGATTGCCATACTATTGCATTATAAACAGGCTCACTAGTTTCCTTGTCCCAAACAACAGTTGTTTCTCTTTGATTCGTTATACCGATACCAGCTATCTCATTTGGGTCAATATCTTCTTTATTAATTGCTTCTTTAATAACCTCATAAGTAGTATGCCAAATTTCTTCAGCATCATGCTCTACCCAACCACTATGAGGACAAATTTGAGTAAACTCTAATTGAGCACACCCAAGTTTCTCTCCTTTCTTATTAAATACAATTGCTCTTGAACTTGTCGTTCCTTGATCTATGGCTAAGATATATTTTTTCATTATTTTACCACCCTTTCATTGCACCAATTTATCAAGTCTTTAATAACCTCTTCTTTATTAACTTCATTAAATATTTCATGATATAAATTAGGATATATTTTTAAAATTTTATCCTTACATTTTAAAGAAGAAAAAGTCCATTCTCCTATTTCTTTTTCTACAACGCCATCTTTTTCTCCATGCATAACAAATACAGGACAAGTTATATTTTCAATATTCTTTTTGACAGCAGAAGTTCCTTTAACAAAAGCATTCCCTAATAATCTAAAAGTTACCTTTTTTAAAACTAAAGGATCTTTATTATATTCCTCTCCAACTTCTTTAACGCTACAAACAGCATCACCTAATTTATTAGTATAATTAAGTTTTCCTAGCAAATTAAATGGTAAAAACTTAATTGCTTTAGCTGCATTAGGACACCTATTTGCCCCCCCTGAAACAGCTAACAAATCAATCTTATGAGGATACTTACTAGTATAAGCAGTAGCTACTAATCCACCCATAGAATGTCCAACCAATATTACTTTTAAATTTTTATTTTCCTTTTTTATCATCTCAACAAAAATATCTAAATCATCTAAATAATCATCAAATTCTTCTAAATGACCTCGTTTTCCCTCTGACTTTCCATGTCCTCTAGCATCATACCTATAAACATTATAATTAGCTTGTATAAATTTTTCTGTAACGTAAGCATATCTTCCTAAATGTTCACAAATTCCATGCACAAAAATAACTGCAGCAACAGGATTTTCAACTTTGCTGACACTATAAAATATTTTTGTATCTTTGCTACCTAAAAACATGCTTTCATAATCGGCGTAATCCATCATCTCACTCCTTTTACTTAAACTGTCTTCCTATAACTTAATTATACTATTATTAATTATTTTGCCCTATAATTTATAAAAAATTTTTTACACAAAAAAAGTTGGTTTCCCAACTTTATACCTTTAATTCAGCTTGTTTTAACAAAGATTCTAACAATTCTGGCATTGACATGAGCAACGCAAATAAACCAATAAATAAAATAATAGAAAACAACACAAACAATAATTGAGAACGAGCAAAACCTTTTAATGTTACATCATCATGCTTTCCAAAAGCCCACTTAAAAATAAGAACTATTTGAATTATTAAACCTATAACTGGAATTACAGGTAAAAAATAAAATCCAACCCAACGCCAAGTTGTTAACCCTTTTTTCTCAACATCCTTTTTCTCTGTTTTAACATAACTTACTTTATCTTCATATTTAGGAACAGGAGAACCACAAAAAGCACAATTATTTGCGTAACTTTCAATTTTCCCTCCACACTTTTGACAAAACATCACAATCACTTCCTTTTAATTATTATAATTCTTTTGATTATTAATTTACAATTAAATACTAAAAATAGTGGAAATAAATTCCAAAATATTTAATTAATAAACAAAAAAAGAACCCTAAGGTTCTCTTTATTGATCAATTATTCAACTTCGATTAAACCATATCCGCCATTTCTACGTCTATAAACAACAGCGTAATTTTCATTTTCACTATCTTTATAAATATAGAAATCATGACCTAACATAGTCATGTTAGCTATAGCTTGATCTAAATCCATTAATTCAACACTAATAACTTTTGTTTTAACTAAAATTTCTTTTTCATCTTTCTTTTCGTCAGCGATTTCTTCTAAAGCTAAAACACTACCTAAATGTTCCTTATTTTTTCTGTTCATTTTAGTTTTTGCTTTTCTTAATTGAGACTCTAATTTTTCAACAGCTTCATCAACACCATTATAAATATTTTCATTGATTACTTCTGCTCTTAAAGTTGCTACTTTTGTAGGAATAGTAACTTCAATTTTTTGACCAACTTTATAAGTTCTAACTAAAACTCTACATTCTACATCTTCACCAACTATAAAGAATTTCTCTAAAACCTTTAATTTATCAGCTATAACATTTTTCATTGCTTCAGTTACTTCAATATTTTTTCCAACTACTTGATATTTCATAATTATTTCCTCCTTAACTAACGCATAGTAATATTAACATAATATTTTCCTTAATACAATATTTACAAAACAAATAAAATTATTATTTATCTA
>JBGVED010000094.1:0-2530 GCA_045119835.1 Bacilli bacterium
ATTTATTTTTCTACTAAGGAAATGGATAGTATAGATATAAAATTTGATATAAAAGTTGATTGCATTGTTATAAATAAACCAGATATAGCATTATTTGTTCATTTAAAAAATTTATACAAACGTAAATATCACTATTTCTTCACTACAGATATTAACATAGGATATAAAAATAGAAGGAAATTTAAAACTATATTTAAAGAAGTTTATAAAAGAGTTGATTTTTACAAACTAGAAGATGATTATACATTGACTTGTCTTTAAAATAATAAGGCTATGTTTTAACACAATGTTGAAATTATAGAATTTTTGAATAATAAAAAATCAAGAGTTATATTTGATTTATACAACTCTTGATTTAGTTCGTAATATATTAAATTTGTGAAGTAATCGGATATCAATATATGACATTATCATATATACTTATTTGAAAACAAAAATCTAAAGTAATATGCAAATAAGTATGGTGAGAAAACAATATAAAAATATAGATATTAATACTAATTATATTTGCAATAACTTATAAATCAACTATTTTTGTAGCAATTTTTTCACCAAATGAAGTATCATGCTCAACAAATAGCATAGTTGGTTTTTCCTTGAGAATTAAATCTTCTATTTGCATACGGGATATAACATCTATAAAATTAAGTGGTTCATCCCAAATATAAATTTCTGCTTTTTCACACAAACTTTTAGCTATAAGCAGTTTTTTCTTTTGGCCTTGGCTCCAATCATTAATTTCTTTTTCAAACTGAGTATTTTTAAAACCAAGTTTAATCAAAGTCCTTTTTAAATCTTCTATATCTATATTTTCAACTTTAGCAAACTCCCCAAGGTAACCTTTTAAAAATGCTGTATCTTGAGATATATAAGATATATTTCCTATTTTTTTAATATAGCCACTATGTGGAATATTTTCTCCCATTATTAATTTAATAATACTAGATTTACCAGAACCATTTTTACCACGTAACCAAACTCTCTCATGTTGTTTTATACCAAAGCTAATTTCATCAAATATATTATGATTATCATAGCAAATTTTCAAATTATTCACTTGTAATATCTCTAAATTAGAGTCTTTGCTAATCGATGAGGTAGATTTAGATAAGTCTAGCTGTTCTACCAAATCTATATTCTTTAATAACTTCGATTTATCTTCAATAGCTTTATTTTGTCTTGCTTCTATACATTTAGAACGTTTCATTATTTTGGCAGCCTTGTGTCCTATAAAACCTCTATCACAAGGGCCATGTCCCTTCTTTGTAGCCTCTACTTTATAAGACCAAGTTGATTTTTGCTTTGCAGTCTTTTGAAGCCTTTGAATATCTCTTTGTAGTTTTTCATTTTGAGCTATCTCAAATTCATCTTCTCTATTTTTATTAAATTGATACGTAGAAAAGTTGCCCTTTTGAATTTCTATATTAGCTTTATTGATAGAAAGTATATGATTTACTACAGTATCTAGAAAATCCCTATCATGAGATACCACAATAAATCCTTTTTTACTTGATAAATATTCAGCAACAATATTTCTTCCATCTATATCTAGATGATTGGTAGGTTCATCAATAAGTAAAAAATGATTTTTTCTTAAAAATAATCCAACTAAAAGCAACTTAGTTTGCTCTCCAAAGCTCAATGTATTAAAATATCTGTCAAGTATACTTTTATCTAAACCAATTTTACTTACTTCCTTCTCTATTAATTCATTTATTATAAAACCGTCATTGTAGATATATTTTTCTAATACTTCCCCATATAATTCTAATGTTTCTTCTGATTTACTATACTCATCCATCTCTTTTTCATATTCAGTAAACGGAGCAATAGAATTTCTCACAACTTCTAATGCTATGTTATTAGGATTTTGAACTTTCAAAGGAAAGTATTCAAATTTAACACTACTATTTATTATTCCTGTATATTCATATTCACCCATTAAAAGTTTTAAAAATGTAGTCTTACCTCGTCCATTACGGCCAACTAATCCTAATTTCCAATCTGTATCTATACAAAATGACACATTTTTAAATATATCTTCACCATATGAATCATAGTGAAAACTCAAATTATTTATACTTATTTGTGACATAAAATCATCTCCCGTCATAAGGAAGATTCGCATAAAAAAATCTTCCTTGAATTCTAGTATTTTACTACTTTAAACCAAGAAAGAAATAATTGTTCTAATATAATCGCCAATATTAATAAACCTTTATTTAGTATATGAAAAGGTAAGCAACTTTAACAATCTTATTCTCAACTTAAAGTAGTTTTAGGTATAATTAATAGAGTATTTATAAAACACTCTTCAAAACCTATTAAACTATCTATTTTGAATAAGATTATTTTCTCACTTTACCTGATCACCTCCGTTTTGTAATACAGTTATTATATATAAATATATAATAACTGTCAACTTTTTATTGTTTTTATGATAAAAGTTAAAGATGCTAATTTGTACTTATGAGTTAAATGGTAAATGGTTGTACTAACTTGTTTATAATTTACTTCACATTATATAACA
>JBGVED010000095.1:0-54020 GCA_045119835.1 Bacilli bacterium
AATTCTGTATTTTTCTTCTTTAGTCCATGTTCTGTTATTTTCTTTTCTTATCCTTGCCATTTATAATTCTCCTTTCTAAATTCATTATAACAAAAAAAATGTAGACACTTTTTTTGTGTCTACATTTAATTTACCAGTTCATGATAATTCACAAATCTTCCTTTTTTTATAATATCATCGAAACAAATATTGTTATAGGAATTGAAAATAAGTTGCCGATAAATATACTATTTAAAACCAAATGCTTAAATTCACTAATATTATAAGCTAAAACATCTAATTTGTAATTGAATTTATTAGATATTATATATATAACAAGTGTTGACAATATAATAATTCCACATGTAACAAATGTGAAATATTTGTTTGTATTAAATAGTAATGGTGTTAATAAAAATCCGAATAAAAGGTTAAATGAAATTGCAAGTAAATATATAACAAGTTCTTTTATTTTCATAAGTAATTAAGATTGAATATAAGCAGGTTTTTTAATGTTACCTTTTATTTTTGTTTTCTCTTTTACAACACTACCATTTTCAATAATGGCATCTTCAATTACACTATTTGCTTTTATATGAGCGTTTGAAAATATAATTGAATTGTTAATAACAGCGCCTTCTTCAACAACAACATTTCTACCAAGTATTGAGTTGTTTATAGTTCCGTTAATTTTACAACCATTTGTTATGTAGCAACGATTAACATTTGCTTTCTTTCCATATATTGTAGGGGTTGTATTGTATTCTCTTGTATATATAGGTGTATTCTTATCAAATAACACATCATATTTATCACTATTTAACATTTCTAAACTATAATCAATATAATTTTCCATAGTTCTAAAATATCTCATAAATCCTTTGTGTTCATAAACATTAACATCTTCCAATCTAGCTATGTAGCTAATTACCTCTTTAAGAGTAGGAATTTCATCATCAGGATCAAAGTTTTCTAGTATTTCTATTAATTTTGTTCTGTGGATAATTACTGTTTCCATATATACGTTTGGATTTGTGTCATCATTTTTTAAATATTTTAATTTTTTACCATCTTCAGAAAAATTAACTTTATCAACACCAGTAAATTTATCTAATTCGTTACTGCAATTTTTATAGGCAATAGTCATTATTTTTCCATTTAGAATATGTTCTTCCATCATCTTTTGATAATCAATATCAGAGATAATATCACAAGGAGCAATAACAACAAATGCTTGATTATAATTATATAAGTATTTTTTGTTAGTTAATAATGTATTAAAATCTGTATTCAAATAATTTTTCTTGCTTTCAAGTTCGTTGTACATAAGGTTAATTCCACCTGTTTGAGTGTTAATAGACCATTCTTTTGCCCCAAGACTTAAATGTTTAAATAACGCTGTAGGTTTATTCTTTACTAAAATTTCAATGCTATTTATATTGCAATTTGTAAAACGAGACAAAACAAAATCAATAAAATAATATCTTCCTAAAAAAGAAGTTGTTTCTATATTTTTATTGTGAGTTAAATTTCCAAAGTTAGATGTAGTGTGCAAATTTACAATACCTAATATCTTATCCATTTTAATTTTCCTCCTTAGTTACCAATAAAATTTCTTTGTCATTAGAGTTAACTTTAATGTTTTCCTCAATAACAACATCGTTATTTAAAATGCAATTTTTTACTATAGCTCCATCTTTTATGATACAGCCTGGTAAAACAACAGAATCTATAACTTTTGCTTTTTTACCTATTTTTACATCTTTGAATATGATTGAATGTTTAACTTCTCCTTCAACAACGCATCCTTGATTTATTAAACAATTACTTATTTTAGCGTCTGCAGATATGTATTGAGGAGGAGAAAAAGAATCCTCAGTATATATTTTCCAAGATGAAGAATCATCAAGCAAACCAAGTTTATCGTTGTCTAGTAAATCCATGTTAGATTGCCATAAACTTTCAACAGTTCCAACATCCTTCCAATATCCTTCAAAAGGATATGCGTACATGTTACATTTTTCTTCAAGCATTGTAGGTAGAACGTGTTTACCAAAGTCGTGTTCTTTGCGCTCAGTGTGGTTGTTTTCTTTCTCTAAATACTCTTTTAATTTGCTGTATGTGAAGATATATATTCCCATAGATGCAAGAGTGCTTTTTGGCTTTGCAGGTTTTTCCTCAAATTCTACGATTGAATAATCTTTGTTTGTGTTAATAATACCAAATCTACTCGCTTCTTTTAAAGGAACATCAATAGCTGCAATTGTTACATCAGCGCCTTTACTTTTATGAAAATGTAACATTTTCGAGTAATCCATTTTATAAACATGGTCACCAGATAAGATAAGTACGTATTCTGGATTGTATTTTTCAATGAACGAAAGGTTTCTATAAATGGCATCAGATGTTCCATTATAAAAATAACATTCATCACCTTTTTGGCCTGGTGCTAACAATACACATGAATTTCCATTAGCATCAAGTCCCCATTTTTGGCCGCTTCCAATATATTCTGTTAAACTTGCTCCTTCGTATTGAGTAAGCACACCTACAGTTTTTATCGTTGAGTTAGCACAATTTGATAGTGGAAAATCTATGATTCTATATTTTCCACCAAAATTAACAGCAGGTTTTGCGATTGTTTTTGTAAGGTCGCTCAAACGAACGCCTTTACCACCTGCTAAAAGCATTGCAATAATTTCTTGTTTCATTAATTAAAATATCTCCTTTCGAATAAGATAAATTTCGTGATACAAAATCATGATAACATAAAATTACAAGAAAAACTATTTATTTGCATATTTATAATTAAAAATTATAAAAATATAGTTGAATACAGATAATTGTGATATACTTTAAAAGTAATTATTATTACACTTATAGAATAATATTAAACTAATGAAGGGAAGGTTGCCGATGTTTGAAAAGAAAAAATTAGATGAATGTGAAAAGGAATTGCAAACAGATTATGAGGTGGGGCTAAGTAGCGAGGAAGCTAAAAACAGGTTGAATAGGAATGGAAAGAATGCTTTGGATGAAGGGAAAAAGAAAAGTATATTTGGTATATTTTTATCACAACTAAATGATCCTATGATATATATATTATTCGTTGCAATTATTATTTCTATATCTTTAAAAGAAATTAGCGATGCAATAATAATTGTGGCTGTTGTTTTGCTAAATGGAGTAATAGGAACGGTCCAGGAATCAAAAGCAGAAAAAGCGCTAGAAGCTTTAAAAAAGATGTCTTCACCATCGTGTGTTGTTAAAAGAGACGGACATTTGATAGAAATAAAAGCGGAAGATTTGGTTGTCGGAGATGTTGTGGAAATTGAAGCAGGAAGAACAATTCCGGCAGATTTGCGAATAATTGAATGTGTTAATTTAAAAATAGAAGAAGCTTCTTTGACAGGAGAGTCTGTTCCTGTTATAAAAGATGCTAATGCTGTTTTTGATAAAGATATTCCTTTAGGGGATAGGATAAATATGGCGTATATGTCAACAAATGTTGTAAATGGTAGAGGCGCGGGAGTTGTTGTGTCAACTGGAATGAATACGCAAGTTGGAAAAATTGCTAGTTTAATAAAAAATGAAAAAGAAGAAATGACACCTTTGCAAAAAAGACTTGCTGATTTAGGTAAAATGTTAGGAATTTTAGCAGTGGCGTTATGTGTTTCTTTGTTTGTTATTGCTTTGATTCAACAACGAGATGTAAAAGAAATGCTTATTAGCGCAATATCTTTAGCTGTTGCAGCTATACCAGAAGGACTGCCTGCTGTTGTTACTATAGTTTTGGCACTTGGTGTTCAAAGAATGGTAAAGGTTAATACAATAGTGAGAAAACTACCTAGCGTAGAGACTTTAGGTGCTGTTAGTGTTGTGTGTAGTGATAAGACTGGAACATTGACGCAAAATAAAATGACAGTAGAAAAGGTGTATTTTAACGGAAATTTATTAGATGCTAAAGATGCTGGAAATTGCAACCTTTTGATAGAAGGACTTGTTTTGTGTAATGATTCAATATCAGATGAAAAAGGAGTTATAGGAGATCCAACTGAAGTTGCGTTAATAGAGTTAGGTAACAAACACAGGATGTTGAAAGAAACCTTGAATGAAAATTATCCTAGAATAAATGAAATACCTTTTGATTCAGAACGAAAGATGATGACTACTCAACATGATTATGGGAATGTAAAACGAGCATATACAAAAGGTGGCTTAGATATAATTTTAAAAAGAAGTACAAAAATATATGATTCTGGGAAAATTAGAAATATAAAAGAAGAAGATATAAAGAAAATATTTGCAGCTTCAAGCGAAATGTCACGTGAAGCATTAAGGGTTTTGGCACTAGGGTATAAAGACAACGGCGTATTAGAAGAAAAAGATTTAATATTTGTTGGACTTGTAGGAATGATTGATCCCCCAAGACCAGAAGCCAAAGAGGCTGTAAGCACATTTAAAGAGGCTGGAATAACTACAATTATGATAACTGGAGATCACAAAGATACTGCGTTTGCTATTGCTAAAGATTTGGGAATAGCCGATAGTATAGAACAATGTATAAATGGGGAACAGCTTGATAAATTGACGCAAGAAGAATTAAATGAAAAAGTTTTAAATTTAAGGGTCTTTGCAAGAGTGTCTCCTGAGCATAAAGTTATGATTGTAAAAGCGTTTAAAGCAAATGACAAGATAGTTTCAATGACTGGAGATGGAGTTAATGATGCTCCGAGTTTAAAGGCTGCGGATATAGGTATAGCCATGGGGATAACAGGAACAGATGTTGCTAAAGGTGCAGCAGATATGGTTTTAAGTGATGACAATTTTGCTTCTATAGAAAAAGCCATTGAAGAAGGAAGGACAATATATGCAAATATAAAGAAGTCTGTGTTGTTCTTGTTATCAAGCAATTTTGCAGAGGTTATAGCAATGTTTTTGGCTGTTATAGCAGGCTTTCCGGTTCCATTAATAGCAATACATATATTATGGATAAATTTATTAACTGATTCAATTCCTGCATTAGCATTGGGAAGTGACCCAAAAGAAACCGATGTTATGAAGGACAAACCTAGAAACCCTAAAGATTCCTTGTTTGCACACGGGGGATTAAAGCTAACTTTATTCTATGGGGTATTAATTGCATTTTTGACTTTATTTGCATTTATTAGCATTCCATATGCTGAATTGAAAAATCTTGGCACAGAGATAAATTATGGTGCTATAAAAGATATATTAAACAATAATCCGGATGTGTTGATGAAGGCTCAAACATTTGCCTTTACTACTTTAGCTGTTAGTGAGTTATTACATGCAGTTGGAATGCGCAACTTAAAAAAATCTTTTATAAGAAAAGATATATTTAATAATAAATTGATGGTATTTGCGGTTGTTTTTGGAGTTTCATTGCAAGTGCTGGTTACTGAAATTTCTTTCTTAAATGACTTCTTTAAAACTACCAAGTTAGAATGGGCAGAGTGGTGCTTTATTTTAGGAATTTCTCTTATTACATTAATTGCTCATGAAGTGCTTGTTTTAGGAATGAAATTAGCTAACAAGAGAAAAAAATAAATAAATGGATATTATAGTAAAAACGGCGACAATAAAACAAAATTTATGAGTGGAACAATAAGGTACTAATGTTTTTTCTGCTGTATTTAAAATAATTGCTATGTTTATATATGAAGATGATAGTCAAAAAAAGGCGTGGCGACTTTTAAAACGGGGTAAAATCGTTGTTGGTGCAGCATAGCACTTGCGTTCCGGTCTTTATAGAGAAAAGGAACAAAGTAAATGTTAGAATAGATATTGCATGAGTTTTTTGTTTAGGTAATAACTATTATAGTTTTTATATAGGTCTTAAATGATTCTGAAAAAGTAGATTTAAAATGGAATCATTTAACTATTGGAGTTGTAGTGTTTATGGTAGAAAGATTGTTGAATTAAAATATGAACTATGTAGCGATTATGTTAAAAAACTGTATTAGAAAGAGATACAATGCTTGATGATGTGGAGAATTCTATTTTCGATGTTATAGGTCTTAGGTGTGGGGGTTATAGGCTACACCAAGATATTATGGTTTATAAAAAACATACAATAATTAGCGAGAGTACTAACGTGCTTAATAAAGAGCAAAGTCAATAGTCAGAATAGGGACTTTGAAAATGCTATGGAAGGCGACAAAAAAATGTCGCTTTTTTTGTGCTAAATACGCTTATTTTTGGGTGTTGTTGCATAGTGATAGAAATTCTGCGCAAGAACAAATAAAATGTGCTTTTGCTACAAATTTAACAATGTTTGCATGTATGGCCGCTTTTTCAGGGAGTTAATAGTGTTTGAATTAAATTGACAATGGATATACTTTTTTCTTGTACAATAAATTCACAAAAAAAACATATCTGATTCATGAAATAAACCAAAAATAAAAATAAATATAAATAATGCCTAAAAAATCTATTGTAGTAATAAATTTTAATAAAAGAGAGTTTTTGATAAATGGTCAATTGATTTTTTTGAAAGGAGTTGTGATAGCTTTTTAAACAAAAAAGCAGATAGGCCTTTTCGAGGAAAGGATATAAGAAATAATTATTGTAATAAAATATAGCGATTGTTAAAAAGCAAAGACAAACATGGAAGTGGTGTTAGGAAACCATACTGTGGGCTTTCTAAGCTTGGTAGATGATAAATATAAATAATGTATATATTATACATAATAATAGATAATGGAATTGTGATAAAAAAAGCAAAGTTAATTCACATGGCGAATAAAATCTAAAAGCAAACAAAAAAATAAGTGTTTTTTTGGTGGTTTCATGTGAAACCCAAGTAATTGCTTTGTGTATTTTGTTTCAAAAAAAACAAATTTTGAAGGAGAAAAACCCTAAAAAAACAATAGGATTGAAGAACTTCTTGTATTTAGGATGTAAAGAAATGGCGAAGTTGAAAAATCAAACAAAAAAACTTTTTTATGATAAAACAATCATAAAAAAGCGCGGGAACAAAAGAATGTTTTTGAGTGAAAACTATAGTTTAACAATATAGTTTACTATATTGTTACAGAACAAAAATATGGCGTATTTTGCGCAAATGAAAATAAATTTATAAAAAAATAATTTTTTGCTTGACAAGGGGGTAAAGGTGATATATAATCGTTGATGCATGTGCAGTGAAGTGCGAGGTTGCTGACACGCCCATAAAGGTTGTCATAACCTACCCGGTATGTCAGGGAATTCGCGTTGAGCACTTGTCTAAGCCAGATTTTAGACGAAGGGGGAAATTAATATGGCAAAATCAAATAAGATACGTATAAAGCTAAAAGCATACGATCACAAAATTCTTGATGCTTCATCTTTAAAGATTATTGAAGCAGCAAAAGCTACAGGAGCAAAAGTTGTAGGGCCTGTACCTCTACCAACAGAGAAACAAGTTTATACAATTTTAAGAGCTGTACACAAATATAAAGATTCTCGCGAACAATTCGAAATGAGAACTCACAAAAGATTAATTGATATCGTTAATCCAACAGCAAAAACAGTTGATACATTAACTAGACTAGATTTGCCAAGTGGTGTTGATATTGAAATCAAACTGTAATTAATAAGGAGGAAGGCAAAGTATGAAATCAATATTAGGAAGAAAAGTTGGAATGACTCAAGTTTTCACTACTGAAGGTGCTATGATTCCTGTTACAGTAGTTGAAGTTTTACCAAATGTTGTTCTACAAAAGAAAACAATTGAAAAAGATGGTTATGAAGCTTTACAAGTTGGTTATGAAGAAAAAAGAGAAAATATCACTTCTAAACCTTTAAAAGGAATATTTGCAAAAGCTAATACAACAACTAAACAATTTGTTAAAGAAATCAAAGGTGATGAATTAACAAGTTATGAAGTTGGACAATCAGTTACAGCAGATTTATTTAAGGCTGGTGAAGTTGTAGATGTTATAGGTACATCTAAAGGTAAAGGTTTCTCTGGTAGTGTTAAAAGACACGGAAACAAAATTGGTCCTAAAGGTCACGGTTCTGGATATCATAGAGGTGTTGGTTCAATGGCTACAGTTGGTCGTACTAACAACAGAATTCATCCAGGTAAGAAAATGC
The DNA here is from genome assembly GCA_045119835.1 of Bacilli bacterium. GTDB lineage: Bacteria > Bacillota_I > Bacilli_A > RFN20 > DUOF01 > CALVUJ01. Next base: position 8,080 of record JBGVED010000095.1, read on the forward strand.
CAGGACATGATGGAAATGAACAATCAACAATTTTAAATCTTGAGGTTGTTTCTGTTGATGCAACTAAAAATGCAATTTTAGTAAAAGGTTGTATCCCAGGTCCAAATAAAGGATTAGTAACTATCAGAAGTGCTGTGAAGGCTCAAAAGAAAAGTCCTAAAGCTAAAACTTTAGTTAACTATTCTGCAAGCACTGAAGCAGCTGCTGAGTAAATAACAGGAGGTTAAAAAATGAAAAAAATCGATGTGTTAAATCAAACTGGTTCTAAAGTAGAAGAAGTTGAATTAAATAAAGATGTATTCGGCGTTAAACCAAATGATAGCGTTGTATATGATGCTATTCAAGTTTATATGTCAAACAGCCGTCAAGCTACAGCTAAAACTAAGAAAAGAGATGAAGTAAGCGGCGGAGGGCGTAAACCTTGGAGACAAAAAGGTACTGGTAGAGCAAGACAAGGATCTACACGTTCACCTCAATGGAGAGCTGGAGGAATTGTGTTTGGTCCAACAGGAGAACAAAATTTTAAAATTAAACAAAATAGAAAAGAAGCTAGATTGGCTCTTAAATCTGTTTTAAGTGAAAAAGTAAATAATAAAGATTTAATTTTGGTAAACGAAATTAAATATGAAAAGCCTCAAACAAAACAAACAATTGAATTGTTAAAGGCTTTAAATACAAAAAACAAAACATTATTTGTTGTTAGCGAAGAAAGTGTGAATTACGAAGCTTTATTATCAATGTCAAACTTACAAAATGTTATGGTATTATTCGCTGATGAAATTAATGTATACGATGTTACAAATAGCGATAGCGTTGTAATGACTCTAGATGCAATGAAATCAATCGAGGAGGTACTAGCATAATGGCAAAGAAAGCAAGCGAAGCAGTTGAAACAGCAGTTGAAGAAGTTAAAGAAACTAAATCAGCAAAGAAAACTACTGCAAAAAAAACAACAAAGAAATCAACTAAAAAAGCTGAAACAGTTAAAGTTGGTAAAGCTACAGTTAAAAGTTATGACTGTATAATTAAACCTATTCTTTCAGAAGAGACAATGAAGAATATGGAAACTATGAACAAAATTACAGTTCAAGTAAATAAAAATTCAAATAAGGTTGAAATAAAAAATGCGTTTGAAGCAATTTTCGGTGTTAAAGTTAAACAAGTAAATGTTTCACATGTTAGAGCTAAAGATAAAAGAGTTGGAAAATATTCTGGTAAAACAAGTTCTTATAAAAAGGCTGTTATTACATTAGCAGAAGGTCAATCTTTAGATTTATTAAAAAATTAATTTAAAAGAAAAATATAGGAGGTAAAAAGATGAGTATAACAACATATAAACCAACGACAAATGGTCGTCGTAATATGACAACTTTAAAGAATGAAGAAATAACAAAGAAAACTCCTGAAAAGTCACTATTGGTTAGCAGCAAAAGAACTGGTGGAAGAAACAATCTTGGAGTTATCACATGTCGTCACATGGGTGGAGGACATAAAAGAAAATATCGTTTGATAGATTTCAAAAGAAATAAAGATGGTATTGTGGGAAATGTAGCATCTATAGAATATGATCCAAACAGAAGTGCAAACATTGCGTTAATTAACTATGTTGATGGAGAAAAAAGATATATTCTTGCTCCAAAAGGACTAGAAGTAGGAAATCAAATTATATCTGGAGACGAAACAGATATCAAAGTAGGAAATGCATTGGCATTGGCAAATATCCCAGAAGGTACATTTATCCACAATATTGAATTGTATCCAGGTAAAGGCGGACAATTAGTTAGAGCTGCTGGAACAAGTGCTCAAATTCTTGGTAAAGAAGGTAAATATGTCATAGTTCGTTTAACTTCAAAAGAGGTTAGAAAATTCTTAGGAACATGCAGAGCTACAATTGGTGTTGTAGGAAACGAAGATTATAGCTTAGTTAAATTAGGAAAAGCAGGTCGTACTAGATGGCAAGGTGTTAGACCAACAGTTCGTGGATCTGTAATGAACCCTAACGATCACCCTCACGGTGGTGGAGAAGGTAAGAGCCCTATCGGTCATGATGCACCAAGAACACCTTGGGGTAAACGTGCATTAGGTGTTAAAACAAGAAATAACAAGAAAGCTTCTACTAAATTAATAGTAAGAAGACGTAACGGTAAATAAGGAGGATAAACGAGATGGCTAGAAGTTTGAAAAAAGGACCTTTCTGCGATGATCATTTAATGAAAAAAGTTGAAGCAATTCAAGCGTCAGGAAAGAAAGATGTAATTAAGACGTGGTCAAGAAGATCAACAATCTTCCCACAATTCATAGGTTTGACATTTGCTGTTTATAACGGAAGAGAACATATTCCAGTTTATGTAACAGAAGATATGGTTGGACACAAATTAGGAGAATTTTCTCCAACAAGAAAATATACAGGTCATAAAGGACATACAGCTGAAGATAAAGCTGCACACAAAGGTAAATAGGAGGTAGTCAAATGGAAAATATAATTGAAGCAAAAGCATCTGTTAAAAATGTAGGCGTTACTCCTAGAAAAGCAAGATTAGTTATAGATTTAGTTCGTGGAAAAACAGTTAGTGAAGCTCAAGCAATATTAAAAAATGTTAATAAAGCGGCTTGCCCAATTGTTTTAAAACTTATTAATTCTGCTGCAGCAAATGCTGTAAATAATCATGGAATGAGCCAAGATAAATTATTTGTAAAAGAAATTTATGCTGATGAAGGTATAAAAATGAAAAGATTCATGCCTCGTGCTAAAGGAAGAGCATCAGGTTTAGTAAAAAGAACTAGCCACATCAATGTGGTAGTTGCAGAAAGATAGGAGGAGCAAACACATGGGTCAAAAAGTTAGTCCAGTAGGATTACGTATTGGTGTAAATAAGGATTGGGAATCAAAATGGTATTCAGAAAAAGATTTCGCTACTTACTTACATGAGGATATCAAAATTAGAAAATTATTAAATAGCGAATTAAAAGATGCAGTTATTTCTAAAATCGAAATCCAAAAAACAAAAGACAGTGTTACAGTAGATGTAATTGCAGCTCGTCCTGGAGTTATTATTGGTCAAGATGGTAAGAATGTTGAAACTCTTACAAAGAAAATAACAAAAATCGTTAGTGGAAAAAATGTTAAGTTAAATGTTGTTGAAGTTGAAAATCCTGATTTAGATGCAAAAGTTATTTCAAGATGGATTGCTGAACAATTAGAAAACAGAGCATCATTTAGAACAGCTCAAAAGAAAGCAATGCAAAGAGTTATGAAAGCTGGAGCAAAGGGAGTTAAAACTCTAGTTTCTGGTAGACTTGGCGGAGCTGATATCGCAAGAAGCGAAGGATATAGTGATGGAGTAGTTCCACTACACACACTACGTGCTGATATTGATTATGCAACAAGTGAAGCACATACAACATATGGACGTTTAGGTGTTAAGGTTTGGATTTGTCGTGGTGAAATCCTTCCTGAAAAGAAAACTAAAAACGTTGAAGAAGCGAAAGGAGAATAATCTATTATGTTAATGCCAAAAAGAGTTAAATATAGAAGACCTCATAAAGTATCTTATGAGGGTAAGGCAAAAGGAAATAATGAGTTATCATATGGAAGTTTTGGTTTGCAAGCAGTTGAAGGTGCTTGGATAACTAATAGACAAATAGAGGCAGCTCGTATTTGCTTGGCTAGATACACAAAAAGACAAGGTAAAATTTGGATAAGAATATTCCCTCATCTATCTATGTCAAAGAAACCTTTAGAGGTTCGTATGGGTGCTGGTAAAGGTGCTCCTGATCATTGGGTAGCTGTTGTAAAAAACGGAACAATCTTATTTGAAATGGATGGAATTATGGAAGAACAAGCTCGTGAAGCTTTAAGATTAGCATCTCAAAAGTTGCCAATCAAATGTAAAATCGTAACTAGGAAGTGTGGTGAGTAATAATGAACGTTGAAGAAATTAGAAATTTAGAAACAAGCGAGATTGAAAATCAAGTAAAAGATTTAAAACAACAATTATTTACTTTAAGATTTCAACATGCTACAGGACAATTAGAAAATCCAAATGAATTAAAGAAAATACGTAGAACTATTGCTCGTATGCTTACAGTATTAGAGCAACGTAATGCGCAATAGTGTGGGGAGGTAAAGAAAGATATGGAAAGAAATAGTAGAAAAGTACTAACTGGCACTGTTGTGTCTGACAAAATGGATAAAACAATTACTGTTTTAGTAGAAACTTATAAAAATCATCCTTTATATCACAAAAGAGTTAAATACTCTAAAAAATATAAAGCACATGATGAAAATGGTGTTGCTGGAATTGGCGATACAGTAAAAATTATGGAAACTAGACCTTTATCTGCTACTAAGCACTTCCGTTTAGTAGAAGTTATTAAAAAGGCTAGTATCGCATAAGAGCAGGAGGTTAAAGTATGATACATAATGAAACTAATTTAGTTGTAGCAGACAACTCTGGTGCTCGTAGTGTAAGAGTATTTAGATTATTAGGTGGTTCTGTTGTTAAACAAGTTAACATCGGAGACATCGTAGTATGTGCTGTTAAGGATGCAATTCCAAATGCAGCAGTAAAAAAAGGTGATGTTGTAAAAGGAATTATCGTTCGTACAAAATATGGAATTAATCGTCCAGATGGTTCTCATATTAAATTCGATGATAATGCTATAGTATTGTTAAAAGCTGATGGTTCACCTCGTGGAACACGTGTGTTTGGACCTGTTGCTAGAGAACTTCGTGAAAAAGGTGCAGGATGTATGAAAATTATATCTTTAGCATCTGAAGTATTATAGGAGGTAAAACACTATGAGAATAAAAAAAGGTGATAAAGTAATAGTAATCGCTGGAAGCGAAAAAGGAAAAGAAGGAACTATTACAAAAGTTCTTCCAAAGGAAGAAAAAGTAATTATAGGTGGTGTAAACATGGTAAAAAAACATGTTAAACCAAATCAAGCTGAACCTGAAGGTAAAATTACTGAAAAGGAAGCTCCAATTCATGTTTCTAACGTTGCATTAATAGATCCAAAAACAAAAACTGCAACTAAAGTTAAATATGAAATTAAAGATGGAAAAAAAGTTAGAGTGGCTAAAAAGTCATCTACTGTAATAGCATAAGGAGGTAAATTATGGCTGAAACAAAGAAAACAACAGCTCCAAAAGCTAAGAAAACAGTTAGCAAGGATACTTCTGTAAGATTAAAATATAAATATTTAGAAGAAGTTGCTCCTGCATTAATGAAAGAATACAACTACAAATCAACAATGGAAACTCCTAAACTTGAAAAAGTAGTTATTAATATTGGTGTTGGTGATGCAACTAAAAATGCAAAATTATTAGAAGAATCTGTTGCTGAATTAACTGCAATAACTGGACAAAAACCAGTAATTACAAAAGCTAAAAAATCAATTGCTTCATTCAAGTTAAGAGAAGGAAACCCAATTGGATGTAAAGTAACTTTAAGAGGAAATAGAATGTATCAATTCTTAGATAAATTAATGACAGTTTCTATGCCTCGTATAAGAGATTTCCATGGTGTTTCTAGAAACTCATTTGATGGAAGAGGAAACTACACTTTAGGTGTTAAAGAACAAATTATTTTCCCTGAAATTAATTACGATCAAGTAAATGTAATTCGTGGAATGGATATTGTAATCGTTACAACGGCTAATACTGATAAAGAAGCTTTAAGTCTTCTTGAAGGTTTAGGTATGCCGTTTACAAGATAAGGAGGGACTAAACAATGGCAAAAAAATCAATGATAGCAAAATATAACAAACCAAAGAAATTTAAGGTTAGAGAATATACTAGATGTGAACGTTGTGGACGTCCTCATTCAGTTATTCGTAAATTCAAACTATGCCGTATTTGTCTAAGAGAATTGGCTTATGAAGGTCAAATCCCTGGATTAAAAAAGGCAAGTTGGTAGTAGAAAGTAAGGAGGAAATAAGATTATGGTTATGACAGATCCAATAGCAGATATGCTAACAAGAATTCGTAATGCTAATCAAATGCGTAATGAAACAGTTTCTATGCCTTCAAGCAAAATTAAAGTTGAAATAGCTAAAATTTTAAAAGAAGAAGGATATGTAGCTGATTACAGCGTTAGTTCTGATGATAAGAAAGTATTATCATTACAATTAAAATATAATGGTTCAGAAAGAGTTATTTCAGGAATTAAACGTATTTCTAAACCAGGCTTAAGAGTATATGCTCAAGCAAGTGAATTACCAAAAGTATTAAATGGTTTAGGTATAGCAATCATTTCTACTTCATCTGGTGTTATGTGCGATAAAAAAGCAAGAAAGTTAGGCACAGGCGGAGAAGTTCTTGCTTACGTTTGGTAGGAGGTAATAAGATGTCACGTATAGGAAATAAAATTATTACTTTACCTGAAGGTGTTAGCGTTAACGTAGCTGAAGGAAATTTGGTTACAGTAACAGGACCTAAAGGAACTCTTACTAAAAAATTCTATGATAAATTAACTATAGAAATTAATGAGAATACATTAAAAATCTCAAGACCTGATGATGAAAAAACAACAAAACAATTACATGGAACAACTAGAGCTTTGTTAAATGGAATGGTTGAAGGAGTTCACACAGGATTTAAAAAAGTATTAGAAATTAAAGGTATTGGTTACCGTGCACAATTAGTTGGTAAAAACGTAGTGCTAAACGTAGGCTATTCACACCCTGTAACAGTAGAACCTGTTGATGGAGTTACATTTGAAGTTCCAAGCCAAACTGAAATTATCGTTTCTGGAATCAATAAAGAAGCAGTTGGTCAAATGGCAGCTGTAATTAGAAGTTCAAGAAAACCAGAACCATATTCAGGTAAAGGTGTAATGTACAAAGGTGAATATGTTCGTCGTAAAATTGGTAAAAAAGCAGGAAAGAAATAAGAGAAAGGTAGGATGAGTATATGATAAATAAAGTATCTAAAAACGTAACAAGACAAAGACGTCACGCAAGAGTTAGAGCTAAAGTTTCTGGAACAGCTACTTGCCCTCGTTTAAATGTATTCCGTTCTAATTCTCATATTTTTGCTCAAATTATTGATGATACAAACGGAACAACTTTAGTTAGTTCATCTTCTTTAGCTTTAAAATTAGAAAGTTCTTCTAATGTTGAAGCTGCTGGTAAAGTAGGAACTGATATTGCTAAAAAAGCTTTAGAAAAAAATATAACAAGCGTTGTATTTGATAGAGGCGGCTATGTATATCATGGTAGAGTTAAAGCATTAGCAGAAGCTGCTAGAGAAGCAGGATTAAAATTTTAAAGGAGGGTAAATGAATGAGTAAAACTGAAGAACAAGTAGTTGAAACTGTAGCAACTGAAAATGTTGAAGTGGCAGAAGTAAGTGAAACTAAAACAGAAAAGAAAAGTAGAAGTGCTAAAAACACAAAGAAAAGTGCACAAAGACCTTCTAGAAAAGAAAAAGATAATCGTTTTGAAGAAAGAGTAGTTGCTATTAATAGAATTTCTAAAACTGTTAAAGGTGGTAGAAAAATGCGTTTCTCAGCTCTAGTTGTTGTTGGAGATGGAAAAGGTTATGTTGGATTTGGAACAGGAAAAGCAAACGAAGTTCCAGATGCAATAAAGAAAGCATTAGAAGCAGCTAAGAAAAATTTATATAAAGTACCAATGGTAAAAGGTGGAACATTCCCACATGAAATTATGGGAGAATACGGTGCAGCGAAAGTATTCATGAAACCTGCTCCAATCGGTGCTGGAATTATTGCTGGAGGACCAGTTCGTGCTGTATTAGAATTAGCAGGAATTAAAAACGTATATTCAAAAGTATATGGTTCAAGAACTCCAATTAACGTTGTAAGAGCAACTATTAATGGTATTGAAAATATGAAAACTGTATCAAAAATGGCTGCATTACGCGGAATAGATCCAAAAGAGATCTTAGCTTAATTTATTAGGGAGGTGCAATAAAGTGAAACTAAACGAACTTAAAAGCGCAGAAGGATCAAGAACTGTTTCTAAAAGAGTAGGTAGAGGATACGGTTCTGGATTAGGAAAAAACTGTGGAACAGGACATAAAGGTCAAAATTCTCGTAGTGGTGGCGGAGTTAGAATCGGTTTTGAAGGAGGACAAACTCCTATCTACCGTCGTTCACCAAAAAGAGGATTTACTAACTATACAGAAAAAGAATATGCAACAATTAATGTTGGAGATTTAGAATCTTTGAAGGCAGGAAGTAAAGTTACTTTAGAAAGTTTAAAAGAAAAAGGTATCTTAAATACAAAGTATACTACATTAAAAGTATTAGGAAATGGAACATTAACTAAAAAATTAACAGTAGTTGCTAATAAATTTACTAAATCTGCTGAAAAAGCAATCGTAGATGCTGGTGGAAAAATAGAGGTGATTTAATATGATACGAAAATTAGTCTCTATCTTTAAAAATAAAGAGGTAAGAGAGCGTATTATATTTACCTTAGGAATAATACTTATATTTAGATTTGGATGCACATTTGTAGTACCTGGAGTTGACTCAAGTAGTATAACATTTAGCGGTAGTGACATATTTACATTGATGAACGTACTAGGTGGTGGAAACTTGCAAAGTTTCTCATTATTCGCATTAGGTATATCTCCATATATTACTTCTTCAATTATTATACAATTATTATCAATGGGAATTCTTCCAAAACTTGAAGACCTAACCAAGCAAGGTGAAAAAGGAAGGAAGAAAATAGATAACGCGACTAGATACTTAACTTTGTTACTTGCAGCGGTTCAAGGTTATGGTACTATCCTAATAATGAAGAATAATTATGGACTTACACCTATCGGTGGTGGAGACTTTACAACGTGGGATTATATTTATATAACAACTATCCTTATTGCTGGATCAATGTTTACAATGTGGCTTGCTGATAGAATTACTGCAAGAGGAATCGGAAACGGTGTTTCAATGTTAATTTTTGCTGGTATTATTGCTAGCATTCCAAATCAATTTCTAAGTGCTTATTATAGTTTTGTTAATTTAGCAGGAACAAGTTCAGAAATGTTTGCTGGATTTGTAAAACTTCTTATATATGTATTATCATATTTGCTTGTTATTATATTTGTTGTTTTTGTTGAAAAAAGTGTCAGAAAGATACCATTGCAGCATTCACAAAATACAACTCAAATAAGAGCAGTTGATGTACATCACTTACCAGTTAAATTAAATCCATCAGGTGTTATACCTGTAATATTTGCTTCATCATTTATGATGGCAGTTGTTACAATTGCTTCAATGTTCTCAAACAGTGAGGCAGCAGCAAAAGTTGCCGCAATATTCAACTATTCTACAAAAGTAGATGGAGTTTATTGGGGGCTAATCATTTATATAGTATTAATTATCATGTTTACATTCTTCTGGACTAATATGCAAATGGATTCAAAAAAATTAAGCGAAGACTTAGTGAAAAATAATTCATACATACCAGGAATTAGACAAGGAAAAGAAACCGAAAAATATTTATTTAGAGTTATTAATAGGGTTGCTTTTGTTGGAGGATTAGTTCTGATGGCAATTGCAGTATTACCAGTATTATTACCTATTTATTTTGATCTAGATGCTTCTATAGCATTTGGAGGAACTAGTATCATCATCTTAGTTGGTGTTGCTAGTGAAACATACGAACAAATTAAATCTAAATTGGCAAGTAAAGAATATAAAGGCTTTATGTAGGAGGCAATTAAATGAATATTATTTTCTTAGGACCTATTGCTAGTGGAAAAGGAACCCAAGCTAACCTTGCTGCTAGTAAATATAATCTCCAAGCGATTTCAATAGGTGAACTATTAAGAACAAGAAGAAATATACAAGATGATATTGGTTTGAAAATTGCTTCCTTGCAACAGCAAGGTTTACTTGTAGATGATGATATTACATTGCAAGTTTTAGAAGAAAAAGTTAAAACTTGTAGTCCTAATGAGGGTATCTTATTTGATGGGTATCCTAGAACAATTAATCAAGCAAATTTGCTAGAAGAGTTGTTAAAAAAATATAACAGGAAAATTGATAGAGTAATCAATTTTGAAATAGACGATGAGGCTATTATTGATAGAATTGGTGGCCGTCTAATTTGTAAGTGCGGTGAAACATTTCACAAAACTTACAACAAACCTGTAAAAGAAAACATTTGTGATAAATGTGGACAACAATTGTATCAACGAGATGATGATACAGAGGAAGGTATAAAAAAGAGACTTGAAGTTTATCATACATATGTTAAACCACTTATAAGTTTTTATGAAAATAAGAGTTTATTAACAAATGTTAATGCACTTCAAGCAATTGATTCAATATCTAATGATATTGAAAAAATACTTGGAGGTATAAAGTAGTGATTACTAGAAGAAATGAAAGTGAAATAGAGTTGTTAAGACAAGCCGGCAAAATCGTTGCAATGACTCACGAATATTTAAAAACACACATTAAAGCTGGTATTTCTACTAAGCAACTTGATGAAATGGCTGAAAAATTTATTTTGAGTCAAGGAGCTATCCCTTCGTTTAAAGGATATGGTGGTTTTCCTGGAAGTATATGTGCGTCAATTAATGATGTGCTTGTACATGGGATTCCTAATGCAGCCCATATTCTTAAAGATGGAGATATCATATCTGTAGATATAGGCGCCAACTACAAAGGGTATCATGGGGATAGCGCTTGGACTTACGCTGTAGGGGAAGTAAGTGAAGAGGCTAAGGAGCTAATGAGAGTAACTGAAGAATCTTTATACAGAGGATTAGAACAAGTAAAACCTGGCAATAGAATAAGTGATATTTCAAATGCCATTCAAACTTTTGTAGAGGCTCATGGTTATGGTGTTCCTAGAGATTATACAGGGCACGGTGTAGGGACTAACTTACATGAAGATCCAATTGTTCCTAATTTTGGAATAGCTGGTAGAGGTCCTAAAATTGTTTCTGGAATGGTAATGGCTATTGAACCGATGGTAACATTGGGGGATTATCATACAAGAACATTGTTAGATGATTGGACAGTTAAAACAATAGATGGAAAAATAACAGCACATTATGAGCACACTATTGTTGTTACCGATGAAGGTTATGAAATTTTAACTAAAATCTAAGAGGAGGTTAATTAAGTGGCAAAAGAAGATGTAATTGAAATTGAGGCTATAGTAATTGAAACTTTACCTAATGCACAATTTAAGGTTAAGTTAGATAATGGGATGGTGATTCTTGCCCATGTTTCTGGTAAAATCCGCAACAATTCTATCCGCATTTTACTAGGTGATCGAGTCACAGTTGAAATATCCCCATATGATTTAACACGTGGGCGAATAAAATATCGTTTTCCAACTAATTATAAACCTAATTAATACTTGGTTTATTTTGGAAAATATAGTAAAATTAATAAGTAAAGTATAAGGAGGAAGGAACTATGAAAGTGAGACCTTCAGTAAAACCAATTTGTGATAAGTGTAGAGTTATTCGTAGAAAAGGTCGTATTATGATTATTTGCGAAAACCCAAAACACAAACAAAGACAAGGTTAATTTAAAGGAGGAAAATTTAAATGGCACGTATTGCTGGAGTAGATATACCAAACGATAAAAGAGTTGTTATATCTTTAACTTATGTATATGGTATTGGGAAACCATTAGCTCAAGATATCTTGAAAGCTGTAAATATCTCAGAAGAAAGAAGAGTAAAAGATTTAAGCGAAGAAGAATTAACAAAAATTCGTAACGAAGTTGCTAAATATAAAGTAGAAGGTGACTTACGTAGAGATGTAGCTTTAAATATTAAACGTTTAAGCGAAATAGGTAGTTATCGTGGTTTAAGACACCGTAGAGGATTACCTGTTAGAGGACAAAGTACAAAGACTAATGCTCGTACTCGTAAAGGTCCTCGTAAAACTATTGCTAATAAGAAGAAAGCATCACAATAAGGAGGTTAGAAGAACATGGCTAAAGCAACTAAAACAAAGACTGCTCTTAATACAGCAGCTAGAAAAAAACGTGCTCGTAAGAATGTTGTTAAAGGTGTAGCTCACATCCATTCAACATTTAACAATACAATCGTTACAATAACTGATGAGGCTGGTAGCGTTTTAACTTGGTCTAGTGCAGGTGCATTAGGTTTCAAGGGAGCAAAGAAATCTACTCCTTATGCAGCACAAATGGCAGCAGAAGCTGCAGCTACAAATGCTAAAGATTATGGAGTTAAAACTGTTGATGTAAATATTAAAGGACCTGGTTCAGGTAGAGAAGCAGCTGTAAGAGCTCTTCAAGCAGCAGGATTAGAAATTGCAGCAATCATTGATGCAACACCTGTACCACATAATGGTTGTCGTCCACCAAAACGTCCTCGTGGATAATTAAATTAGTAGTTGATCTAATATTTTTAGTAAAGGAGAAAAACGATAATGAGAAAGTTTGAAAAACCAAAAATTATTCCATCTAATGAAGTAAATGAAGCTAATTATTTAAGAGTTGCTATCGAACCTTTAGAAAAAGGTTTCGGTACTACTCTTGGTAATGCATTAAGAAGAGTACTATTATCTTCAATTCCAGGTGCTAGTGTATATGCGATTGAAGTAGAAGGTGCTAGACATGAGTTTAGTTCACTTGATGGTGTTAGAGAAGATGTTACTGCAATCGTTTTAAATCTTAAAGATTTAATTTTAAAGATTGACGATGAAGATAACGTAAAGAAAGAATTAAAAATTTCAGTAAAAGGACCTAAAGTTGTTACAGCAGCTGATATAGTTTGTCCTGGAGATGTTGAAGTAGTAAATCCTGATTTATATCTTGCAACAGTTAGCGCAGGCGGAACATTAAACATGACAATCTATGCTAGAAATGGTAGAGGTTATGTAACAGCAGAAAACAATAAAGGAAGTAAAACTCATTTTGGAATTATTCCAACAGATTCTAATTATTCTCCAGTTAGAAAGGTTTCTTATGAAACTGAACCAACTCGTATTGGCCAAAGTGCTAATTATGAAAAATTATACTTAGATGTTTGGACAAATGGAGGAATGTCTCCAAATGAAGCTGTAGCAGTAGCTTCAAAAATATTAAATGAACATTTAAGTTTATTATCTGATTTAACTAATCTAGATAAATACGAATCAGTATTGCAAGAAACAATTGCTCCAGTTGTTAATAAATTCAACGATATGACAATTGAAGAACTTGATTTATCAGTTCGTTCATACAATTGTTTAAAGAGAGCAAACATTCAAACTGTTCAAGAATTAATATTAAGAACTGAAGATGATTTAGGTAAAGTTCGTAATATGGGTAAAAAATCTATCAAAGAAGTTAAAGACAAAGTTGCAAACTTAGGATTAAGCTTCAAAGATAGTAATTAAGGAAGGAGGAACTTTAAATGGCACGTAAAACTTTTCATGGTAAAGTTGGTGTAAAATTTAAAGCTGGTTATACAGCTAGTAAAAGAAAATCAATGTTACGTAATGTTGTAACAGATTTAATTGTATATGGTAGAGTTGAAGTAACTTTAGCAACAGCTAGAGACTTAGTTGAATTAGCAGATGAAATGGTTACTTTAGGTAAAAGAGGAGACTTACACGCTCGTCGTCAAGCAGCAGAAGTTATTAGAAACGTTTATGTTGATAAAGATCAAACTAAAACTGCTTTACAAAAATTATTTGATGAAGTAGCTCCAAAATATACAGATAGAAATGGTGGATATGCTAGAGTATTAAAAACTGGTAATAGACGTGGAGACAATGCTCCAATGGCTATTGTTGAACTAGTTTAATTAAATGGTATAAAAAATGGCTCAACAACAAAGAAGAATTGCACAAAATAGAATAAGCAAAAGAGAAAAAGAAAGAATTGAAGCGCGCAAAAAAACAGAAAAAACTAATTTTTCTACTATTGCTATGAGAATATTTATAATTATAATTTTGATAGCAATGCTTATAGGATTGGCTATTCAAATTATCGTTTACTAATTAAAAGAAGCACACAAGTGCTTTTTTTATTTTGCTTAATCAAGCAGGAGTAATATTGATTTTCAATCAATAATATGATAGTATAGTGAAGCGTTTAGGAGTGATAATAATGCCTTATGAATTGAAGTTAGGACTTATAATAGGAGTTCCAGTTATATTAATAGTAGTTTTACTTGTTGTTTTTTTTGCTAATAGAAAAAAGAAAAGTAAATCAAAAGAATACCCAAATCTTTTACAAGCGATAGGCGGAAAAGAAAATATATCTAATGTTGTTTTAAATGGATCTAGAGTTAGTGTGAATTTTATAGATAAGAGCATGATAAACAAAGAAAAAATAAAAGAAAATGGTGTAGAATCAATTGTAATGGCTAATAAAAAATTAACACTAGTAATTGGGAAAAGTGCAGAATATATTTATAAATATTTAAGTGAAAACATAAAATAAAAAAAGGGAAATCCCTTTTTTTTAATTGTTTATATAAGGCCTGTTATTATAATTATAATAAACAGGGTAATTATATGGATAATAAACAGGATAATAAATTGGTTGTTGATAATTGTATTGTGGTCTGCCAGCGATATACCCAATAGCAGCGCCACCTAAAAATGGTATTAAAGGCCATATGAATCTTTCTTCATTATTTTGAGAATAAAAAGTAGGGTTAACATAATTACTGGCAAAATTATTTGCTCTATTCATAAAACTCAGTTCCTCCTTTGCAATATATACTATTCAAAGGATTTCTAAATGTTAAAAAAATCTTTTAAAACCTTATTTAATTGAGCTACAGGAAGACCTACAATATTATTGTAATCTCCCTCTATTTTTTTTATAAAAAGCCCGCCTTTTCCTTGTATTGCATAAGAACCAGCTTTATCTTTGTATTCATCATAGCTTAAGTATTGCTCTATTTCTAAGTCTGATAATTCATAAAAAGTAACTTTACTGATAGATGAAAATGAGATAGTTCTTTTTTTGTCAACAACGCAAACACCTGTAATTACATAATGTTCATTGTTGGAAAAATCTTTAAGCATATTGAATGCATCATCTTTATTGACAGGTTTTCCATAAATTTTGTTGTTAAAAACAATTGTAGTATCCGCGCCTATAACAATATCTTCTTTATAGTCCTTAAAAACATCTAAAGCTTTTTTAGTAGCTAAATTTTCGGAAACTTCAAATGGATTTTTGATGCTCTTTAAAAATGAAGATTCATCAATATTGCTAGTAATGATAGAAAAATCTTTATTTGTTAATTTTAATAATTCTTTTCTCCTAGGAGAAGCACTTGCTAAAATCAACATAATTATACATTAAACCTTTCTTCTTTATCTTCTTGATATAACTCTTTAAATATTTTATTGTTTAATATATATTTAAAATATATAAACAACAGTCTTCCAACAAAAAAGAAACCGAAAATAGAAGCAAAAGAATTAAATCCAAATAATAGAGAGAGTAATAAACAAATTATAATAGAAGGAGCAGCAGACGTTAAAGAAATTTTTAAACATTCGATAAATTTAAATCCTTTTTTAAATTTAAAAAGGTAAGAACTTTTTAGAACTATGCAAGTTACTAAAACTAACATTAAAAAAGAAATAATAGATGAAGATAAGTTTACGATTAACTGCGTATTTAACGTTGATTTATAAACGTTAACAATAAAGTTATCTGATTCTTTTTTTAATAAAGTAGGATCATCTTCTATCTTTTTTGCTACTTGTTTTAAACTAAAGCCTTCTAAGTTTGAATAGTCACCAACTATTTCATAAGAATCAATTTGTTCATTAACGTAATCTCTATGAATATAACGTATTCTTATTGTTTGAGAGTATAAAATGATAATGTTATCAGTATCTTTAGGATTATCTAATGTAACATTTGTATCTAATGAAATTGTTTTTTGGTTAACTATGATTGTATATTTTATTCCGTTTTCACCTTCTATTACTTTATTTAAGGAAGGTGAATTTTCATCACAAATTAAAATGCCATTAGTGACAGTACAATCAAGGGAACTCGTTAAAATTTCACCCATTGGTTTTTCTATTTGTGGGAAATTTTTAGTTATCGTATCCTCATCTAAAGATTTAGCACTAAAATAAGGCGGTAGAGCTAATAATAAAATAATAGATACCAAAATAATAAGTGGTAAAATAATAGAATTTTTCCTTCTGTCAAACAAAACTCTATTATCAATAAACGATTTAAAAAATGTTTTCATATTAGTTTTATAATTTTTATTCATTGTATCACTTCTTTCATGTAAAATTTTAATATATTTTAGGCAAATAAACAATATTTTATTGTTTATAAAGCGTTGTTTTGATAGAATTTTTATAGGAGTGATTACAATGAAAAAAACTTTTTTTACTACATTACTACTAATATCATCACTTTTTTTGATTTTTAATGCAAAAAATATAAAAGCGCAAGAAAGTGTAAAAACATACCAAGGGGAACTAGGATATGTATACACAGAGAGCAAAACGACATTTACTGCCTGGTCTTCAAGTGCTCATAAGATGAAAATAAACATAGAAGGTTGCGAGTTTGAAGGAACAGAGGTTATAATGTCAAAAGATTCAAACAATAATGCGTGGATAGGAATGAGTGGAAATAATTTGTCTGGTTGCGAATATTCTTATACAATTGAGTATGAAGATGGGACAAAGTATGAAAATGTATTAGATCCATATGGAAAATATTTAAATAGTGATGGGACAAGAAATGTTATTTATAATGATAGTGTAACAGATTTCCCAAATTGGCTAGAGATACGAAATTATTTAAATATTAAGGAAAGAAAGAAGTTGATTTATGGAATAAATGTTTCAACATTTGCAAATTCAAATAGTTGGAATGGCACTGAAAGTTATAAAGGAAAGTTGCTCTCATTAAGTGAAACAGGAACAGCATACAATAATATTCCTACAGGATTTGACCATGTTAAAGACTTAGGGATAAAATATATAGAATTAAACAATATTTTTTCTAAAAACATGCCATATGTAGTTAATCAAGAATATGTGAGCGGAACTTATGGATATTCTGGAAGTTTAGAACTAAAACAAGTTATTAGTGCTTATCACAGCAGTAATATAGGAGTAATATATGATTTTGATATTTTGCAATTGGAAACAGGTGTTTTGAATAATTTAAAAAAGTTTGATGAAGAATATTATGAAACAGGAGATTTTATTCAATTTAATAAAGAAATGGTAAAAAAATATGTTTATGACCTATTAGTGACATTGACTACTAAATACAAACTAGCAGGAATAAAACTTAGTAATATGGCATTGTACGATTTTAGTGAAGTAAACAAAATAACAGATAAAATTTTTGAAATAAGCGATAAAATAATTGTTTATGGAGATGGAAGTTATACAGACGTTAATGAAAATAAAGCTGGTGAAAACAATCTAAAAAATCTTGAAAAAACTAGAATGATAAATGGAAGCTTAAACTATGCATTAATAGGGGATGCAAATGGTAATCAAACAAAGGGTATACTAGACGGAAATTATTCTAAAGAAATAATTGAATCATTGAAATTTGCTTTGCTTAGTAGTGCAGATAATGGTCAAATTGATTACTCAAAAGTTATGGGTGTTAGTTATAAAAATTCTTGGGAAAATTTTTCTTCATATCAAATGGTAAATTATTTGGGTACTAGAGAAGGATTATCTATTTATGACAAATTGTTAATTAACAATTTAACTGGTAAAAAAATAATTGAACAAAAGATTGTTCTTGCTTTTGGAACATTACTATTAAGCGGAGGAGTTCCATATATAGAAGCAGGTAATGAATTTATGGTTTCATATCAAGCTTTTGGTAATAACTCTAATTTGGTATGTACAAGCGACAATGCATTCTGCTTTCAAAAAAATAGTAATGAAAAAATAATTGACTGGAGTTACGTTTATGAAAATAAAGAGGTAACAAATAAATTTAAATCACTAGTGAATTTTAGAATAGGAGATACAAATTATATTCAAACAAATGAAGAAAATATTAAAAACACCGTTAAAATATATGATAATGGAAGTGGAGTAGTTGGGTATGTACGAGATTTCAAAAATGCCTATGTAAATGAACCAAAAAGAATAATTTCAATATTTAATTATTCTAATAATCAATATCAAATAGACGAATTTTCAAACGAAGGATTCGAAAGTTCTTATCAATATAATTTATCAAGCAGAGATGGAAAAACTATAATAATGAATTCTAATTCTATTTACATGGAAACTACAATAAGAGAACCTATCATTAGTCAATGGGTTATGTTGATTTTAGTAGTTGGAGTGATTGGTTTATTATATACATTTAATATTTTGTTAAATAAGAAATTAGTAGAAAAAAGAGGATATGATATAAATGATATTAGCAAAAAATATAGGCCATTTATAGACAAGAAAAAATTAGCTGAAAATGAAGAAGAACAAGCAGCAAAAGAAGAACAAATTAATGAGAATGAAGAAACGATAGATGATAAAAAAGAATAATAAAAAAATGCTATTTAATTAGCATTTTTTTATTGATCACTATTTTGAACTTTTTTAGCTTTTCTTTGATCACGTTTTATAAAATTATATGCACCTTCGCCACTATCAACCTTATTCATTATAACAGGAATAATCATAGGATTTCTTCTTGTTTTGTGGAATAAAAATGTTGAGACGGTACTTTTTACTGTGTTTTTAATTTCTAAGAATGTTGTCTTTTCTTTTTTAAATAAGTTTTCTAGAGTTTCATTAACTAATTTTTCTATTTCTGTTATGAGTTGTCCATTTTCTTTTATATATATAAATCCTCTTGATAACACAGAAGGTTTAGTTAATAATGTATTATTTTTAGAATCAATGCTCATTAAAATAGCAACAAGTCCATCATTAGACAATAATTTTCTGTCCTTTATAACAGCAGTAGATAAACCATTAGTATCATGCCCATCAACATAAATATCATCCGCTTGAATTCTTGAATTTGCTAAAGTTATTTTACCTTTATCCATACACAATACATCACCATTAGCTAAAACAAAAGTGTTTTCTTTTTTTACTCCAACTTCATGAGCAAGTTCAGTGTGTAATTTTAACATTCTATATTCACCATGGATTGGCATAAAGTATTCAGGTTTAATCATTTTTAAAATAAGTTTTAATTCTTCTCTAGCAGCATGTCCAGAAGTATGTAAGTTCGATAAAACAGAATTAGTTAATACTGTAACTCCCGCTCTGCTTAAATTGTTAACAACTTTATTTATATTAGCTGTATTACCAGGAATAGGACTAGAAGAAAATATAACAGTATCGCCAGGCATAAGTTTTACGTGTTTATGTTGCCCATTAGCTATACGAGATAGGGCAGCCATAGATTCGCCTTGTGTTCCTGTACAGAAAATCAAAACTTCATCAGGTCTAAGTGTATTTGCCATTTCAGGAGAAATAAAGTAGCTGTCAGGGCATTTTATATATCCTAATTGTCTTCCAAGAAGAATATTTTTTTCCATTGATCTACCTAAAACTAATATTTTTCTTTTAAATAGCACGGCTGCTTCCACAACTTGTTGAATTCTATGAACGTTAGATGAGAATGTTGCTACAATTATTCTGCTATTAGAATTTCTAAATATATCGTGAATTGATGCAATTACCGCTTTTTCGCTAAGTGTTATTCCTGAAACTTCAATATTAGTAGATTCGCTCATTAATAAAGTAACATTTTCCTCACCAAGTTTTGCTATTTTTAATAAATCTATATCTTTTCCTACTGGTGTTAAATCCACCTTGAAATCACCCGTTTCAACAATCTTACCATTAGGAGTATCTATAATAATACCTAAACTATCTGGAATTGAATGTGTTGTGTTAAAGAACGAAAATAAAAATGAGTCAACTTTAAAATTACTATTTTCATCAATTTCTATAATTCTACATTTCCTTTCAAATTTATGTTCTTCTAATTTGCTTCTAATAAAAGCAGCTGCTAAACGAGGAGCATAAATACAAGGAATGTTTATGCTTTTTAATAAAAAAGGAATTCCTCCAATGTGATCTTCATGACCATGAGTTATAAGTAGTGCTTTAACTTTTTCTTGATTCTCAATCAAATAAGAATAATCAGGCAAAACATAATCTACTCCTGGTAAATATTCATCACCAAACATAACGCCAGAATCAATTACAACAATAGAATCACCATGTTGTATACAATACATATTTTTACCGACTTCACCTAAACCTCCAAGCGCAAAAACTAAGGTTTTGGTTGAAGAATTAACCAAATCTTTCATTTTATTCTCTCCTATCTATACATTATTATACTTTTTTAAAACATTTGTTTTTTTGCTTTTAATATTATAGTATTAGAACAAGATAAAGTAAAGAACTTTTAAGTAATCTTTTTATATAATGCTGGATATAATAAAAATAAAAGAAAGGAGAACAGTTTAATACTGTTAGATGCGTATGAAAAAAACATTAATATTCTTTTCTTGCGTTTTAGTTTTACTGGCAATATGCGGTTTTATCATAGCAAATGCTTTAAACAATGAAAAAATAAATATATTAATATATGGACTAGATGGAAGAAGCGAAAATGAAGTTGAAAGAAGTGATGCGATAATATTAATAAATTATAATTTTAATAGAAATACAATAACAGCAACATCTATTCCTAGAGATAGTTATGTAAAAATAACGTGCAAAGATAACCAGTTTGATAAAATAAATCACGCATATGCTTATGGTGGAGAAAAGTGTTTGAACTCAACTGTAAAAAAACTGTTTGGTATAGAAGACATAAAAAACGTTAGTTTAGAATTTGAAAATGTTATTAAAATAATAGATTTCTTTGGAGTGATAGAAATTAATCCTACAAATTCTTTTTGTCAACAAGATGTATTAGGGAAAAGGGTGTACTGTTTTGAAAAGGACAAAAAAATATTAATTGATGGAAATCAGGCATTAGCATATATGCGAGCTAGAAAAAGTTTACCCAATGGAGACTTTGACAGAATAAAAAATCAAAGACAAATTCTAAAAAATATAATAGATAGATTTTTAAAATTATCTCTACTTGAAAAGATAAAGTTTTTTAAATTATTAAATGAAACGTTAGTCACAGATATAAATATAAAAGATATTAATGTAAAAAAATTAGTAAATGTTCAACAAATAAATTTAGAGGAATATACTTTAAAGGGGGAAAATTATTATAACAAGTATTATTACTACAAGTTAGATATATCATATTTAGAAAAGATTAAAAAAAAATATATCTAGTGTTGTCAACTATTAAAATGCGTGATATAATGTAAAAGCGCTGGTTCCTTAGCCAAGTTGGTAAGGCAATTGACTGCAACTCAATGATCGCCGGTTCGAGTCCGACAGGAACCTCCATATATAATACTTTAAAAAAAATAAAAAAAGTATTGCATTATTATCTGCCATTTGGTATTATATTTAGGCATTTGTGAACGGAATGTAGCACAACTTGGCAGTGCATCTGGTTTGGGACCAGAGGGTTGCAGGTTCAAATCCTGTCATTCCGACCATTGTTTGTGGGGTCATAGCTCAGCTGGGAGAGCACCTGCCTTGCACGCAGGGGGTCAGGGGTTCGATCCCCCTTGGCTCCACCAATTTTATTTTATGGCGGAATAGCTCAGTTGGCTAGAGCATCCGGTTCATACCCGGCAGGTCGTAGGTTCAAGTCCTATTTCCGCTACCATTCATATTAAAGTTTATATACGGACCCTTAGCTCAGTTGGTTAGAGCTCCCGGCTCATAACCGGTCGGTCGTAGGTTCGAGTCCTACAGGGTCCACCACTTAAATTTAATGGAGGAATACCCAAGTGGGTGAAGGGTCCGGTCTTGAAAACCGGTAGGGGCTGAGAGGCCCGCCAGGGTTCGAATCCCTGTTCCTCCGCCAGCTGTTTATTTATATATCGCGGGGTAGAGCAGTCTGGTAGCTCGTCGGGCTCATAACCCGGAGGTCGTTGGTTCAAATCCTTCCCCCGCAACCAGGTTCTGTGGTGTAGTGGTTAACATGTCTCCCTGTCACGGAGAAGATCGCGGGTTCGATCCCCGTCAGGACCGCCATTTGGCTCGATAGCTCAGTTGGTAGAGCAGAGGACTGAAAATCCTTGTGTCGCCAGTTCAATTCTGGCTTGAGCCACCATGCAAGAGAAATACGAACTTATTTATCTGTTTGATGATTTAAAATTTATGGTTCGATACAAATTAAGGTAGTCTTAGGACTGCCTTTTTTAATATAAATTTGCACAAAAAAAGAGTGTAAGCCATTTAAGACCTACACTCATTTTACTTTATTCACTATAACCACATAACTCCAACATTTGAGTTAGTTCAGTGCCTCTATATCCTTTTTTCATTAATTCCCTTTTAACTAATTCTTTGCCATTAACATTTTTGTATCCTAATAATCCCATAATCATGTATTTTTGAACAGCAGTTAATTTTAATGAGCTAACATATTTAGTTACTTTAGATTTCTTGCTTCCTGCAATTGATTTACCATTATCATCTTTATCAGCAGTAAATACGTTTGCCTGTGCTACAATCATAGCAAGTTGATCTACAGGAATTAATTCGCCAAATATTAGATTTTTAGAATTAATAGATTTTCCTAAAAATTCTTCTAA
Organism: Bacilli bacterium; assembly: GCA_045119835.1. GTDB lineage: Bacteria > Bacillota_I > Bacilli_A > RFN20 > DUOF01 > CALVUJ01. The sequence goes on from JBGVED010000095.1 coordinate 30,715, forward strand.
CCCTTTATCATAATAATACTCATTAATATAGTTAATGGCTTTTGCTTTTGCCTCGTCATCCAATGCATCATATCCTTTAGAATTTATCATCTTCTTAATAGATTCATTAGACATAGAATATGTGCTTTTAAATGTATTATATTGCTTTTTATTTAATGTGTATTGTTGACCATTGTATGTAACAGTTCCATTTAACTTTCTAGGAAGAATATCATAATCATTTGATATTAGATGCTGATATGTAGTTAATACTTTGTCATCTTCTACTTTCCCTGTTTTAGTTCCGAATATAATATTAATGATAGAATTAGCAAGTTCTTCATCACCATTCTCAGTAGCTTGTTTTATTTTCTTAATATACAAAGCATTTGATTTAGTTTTGAAGAGAGCTTCATATTCTTCTCTAGTTTTAGGTGATACTTTACCAACAATTCCTTTCATGTAAGTTTCTACATTTTGAACAGGAACACCAAGTAGTTTACTTATACTTAGTGCGGTTTTTCTAATTGATGCATTTCTTTTTACTTCATCTTGATAATCACCACTTATTAAAGTAGCAGTATTCTTATATAAATCTGAAGCAATCTCTACTGTATCACTCAAAGCAGTATATGCCATATTAGTAGGTTCATATCCTTTTAATTTATCATACACATCTCCACCAAAAGGAATTAATCCCATCATATTAGCAGTCATTTCATTTTTAGCAATATCAGACCACTCTTCTTCATCATCTTTTCCTTTTATCCATTTAAACGCTAATGCAATTGCTAATAGCATTGTTTGGTTAATAATAAATGCACTACCTGATTTTGTTATATTGGTTTTAGCGGTAGCAAGTAACTTTCTACCTTGATTAACAATTTCAATATCATTACTTTTAATCATATTTCTAGCAGTGAAATATTTATTAACGGAAGAAATCAATCTTCCTGTTAATTGAATAGCATCTCCAGTAAACATTCTAGCAAATTTCACAAGTTCATTTTGACTTCTCATCCATTCACTTCTGCCTAAAGCATCACTAGTTTGTTGCGTTCTAAATACAACAGCATCTAATCTTTTACCTGCTTCTTTCTTGTTTGCTTCAGTTCCAAATTCATAACCTTTTCCCATAGTATCTGCTATCTCGTATTGCGCAGCAAACCACAATGTTTGAATTGCATTACTATCCATCCAAGAAATAGGCTTTGTAGTGAAGTCATTAACAGCTTTAGTTGCTTTAGCAGTCACTTTGCCAAAAGAGGAACCAATTTCTTTTCCTATTTGTCTTATTTCTGTAATATCAGCACTGTTTCCTATTTGCATTCTTTCCCACATTAATGATGAATATTTTGCTAAATCTTTCTTGTTTTCTTCGCCAAAGAAATGAGATGTTCCTTTTGCTACATATTTAGCATCAAACTCAGATAATGCGCCTGCTAATGATAATGTTTGAGTTACCAACACCTTAGGATTAGCGCCTAATGCAGCATTTGCTCCTGCCCATCTAATTTTAGAAGCCATATTAGTAATAAATCCTTTTTCATGAGTTCCTATACCCTGCATATCTTTCCATAGATTATCCATGTATTTTTCAAAGTCTGGATCTATTTTTTGAATTTCACCACGCATATTAGTGGTTGTATCATGTCCTGCTAAAGTAGGAACTTGTTTGTTTGTTATTCTATTATAAGCAGTCAAAGGAATAGCATATCCATAATATACAGACATATTTCTAGTATGATTAGCAATAATATTGTCAACTCCATCAATAACTAATTTATTTGCTGCTTTAGGTTTAACCGATTTATTCATTCCCATTTCCAAAACATATTGATTTATATCATGGTTGTTTTGTCCTGCTTGTGTATAAATCTTATCACTAGAAACTTTTAATGGAAAATAGTATCCACTTTCAATATTCGATATTCCATAAAGTTTCATATCTACTGATTTTTTAGCATCTCTAGACCTTTTATTAAAGAATTCACCAGTTAAAGCAATGTATTTTTTATCCGCTTCAGTTAAATTGTTTTTTATTTGTTCAATCATGTTTTTTGTTATAGTAACATCTCTACCTTTAGAAAAAGCTTCTACCATTTTTCCTTGAGTAGCAAGAGTATTATCTAATAACCTAATAACACCAGAATTGCCATCTTTATTAAATATATGGCTTTGTCCTTGTTCTCTTAAAGAAGTTAAGTAAATACTTATAGCCTGTCTTTTAGAAATATTTAAAGTGTGTTCTTTATCTTTCAAAGTTAATTCTTCTTGCAATTGATTCAAATAGTTTTTATTTTCAGTAAAGAATTCTTCAAATAAGTCATTTGTTTCTTTCACAAAATTAGCTCTTTTTCTGTCACCTTCTAACATTTCATTATAAAGTCTAACAGCCATAGAATTCTCTCTGTAAAGACCAAATTCAGCCATTCTATCATAAGGGTTAGTATATACTTTATGTCTAAATCTATTAAGGACTCCATCTTGTCTTTTTAGTATTTTACTAGCCTGTATTGTTTCCTTTACTGCCTGTTGTGATAATTCAGTATTAGAAACAGCCTTTCCTTCAAATACAACTTGATCATACGTTCTTAATTGATGAGCAAATTGATAAAGAACTTTATCAAAATCTTTTAATTCTTGAGTTGTTAATTCACCTTTACCACTTGCAATATCTTGTATTATTTCTCTATATGGATAAACACTCTTTTGAGTATCATCCATTATAGAATCAAGATTATATTCTATTTCTCTGATATATTCTCTTGCTTTCAAAGAAATGTTGTTTCTCCAGGTTTCAACTTTAGATATCTTTTTAACAAAATTAACTACAGGTTCAGGAATATCCCAACCTGCAGGTTTATTTTTTACAAATTCTTCTTTTAATCTTTCTATAGTAGATATAACTCCATTTTTAGCTTTGTTATATTCTTTAGCATCTTTAAGCGCAGCTTTTAATGAAGAGATCTTATTACTATATTTTTCTATAGTATTAGCAAATTTAGTTTTATGACCTTCAGTATCATAACCCAGCAATATCTCTCTAGTAATAGAATTAATTAAATCTTTATACTCTGTCTCATCTAGTTCATTCTTTAAAAGTTCTTTTGACTTTTTCTCTAAACTATTCTTTGCTTTTGTGTATAAATCATCCATTTCTACAAGGATATCTACTAAATTGTAACTATCTATCATTATTCCAGAACTTTTTAATTCATTTGCAATAGAATCAATTGATAAACCTTTATTTTTGGTTTTATTTTCCCAACGGCCATATATTTTAGCTGCATCCTTACCGTATATATAAGATAGTTCACTTCTAACACTACTTAAATCCAATCTGTGGATGTATCTTTTCAATTCGTCTACAATTAAAATATCAGCTTCATTTTGCCCATAATCATACACACTTTCCATTGTGGCACTATTAACAATATATTCTGCTATATCCATTGCTGTAGATGCTCTATAACCTTCATTATTAGTATTTAATGCATGCCATAAAGTATCAATTACTTCTTGTCTTGTTTTATTAGTAATAGTTCCATATTTATAGTTAGAATTAAGTTTATTATCTAAAATTGTGTTGATAATCTTTTCTGCATCAGTTTTTGCATAGGATTTATTTTTAGAATGCTCCGCTACATATTTAGCAATTTGTCCTTTAGAATAATTATAGATTTTATTTTTGATGTTAGATTTGTTGTTTTGTGTTTCATCCGCATCATCTTTAACGGAATATCTAAATTCATTTATGCTATTTGTGACTTTAGGTTCTATTCCTTTTTCATAGTAATTTCTAATGTCATTTATTATTCTACTTGAAGATGTTCCATAAGGATATTCTACAGAACAATCAACAGTTCCTTGAGATGTAGTTTTATTCAAATCAACAACTATTTCGCCACCTTGTCTATTAATATAATCTCTTAATCTTGAAAATTGTTTTTCAGTAGGTAACTTTGCTAATTCAAATCCTGTATCATCAAGTAAACGTATATTTCCCATGTCAATATATTCAGTCATATACCTTGTATTTGTATCATAAGTTTCATCAAAAATTAAATTGATTTCTCTATGGTCTTGATATCTATATCCTTGATCATAACCATCACTAACTCCAGCGAAGTTTAACATTGTGCCATCAATATTTATATAGCCTGCTTTAGAAAATGTGGATGTTATTCCGAATGTTTTTTTTGCTTTTTCAACGTGATTTTTTATATCTTCTTCAGTTCTACCATTGGTATTTAATGAATTATAATTTTTAGTCCTATTATAATAATCTTCGATATTACCTGATTTTCCTTCAGTAATAGGGTTAATATCCACTTTTATACCATTTATTTCAAAACCATCTTCATGTAATAAATCAAAAAAGACATCCTCTCGAATGTCTCCTTTAAATTCAACTATAACATCTAAATCTGATGACTCTTTTGAAGTGCCTTTCGTTCTACTTCCATAAGGTTTTATAGCAATTATTTCTGTATCATAATCATCCATTTCATGTAATTTTGAAACAATATAACCTTCTACTATTTCATTTATTTCCTCTTCAGTATAATCTTCTAAACCTTTTATATTAGATTTAGAATTTACAGAATATTTTACATCATCGTTTTCTACATTTTTAAAATTTTTTGTATCTTTTTTATTTTCTTGTGATACAATATTAGTAGAAGGAGCTGTATTCCAATCATTTTGGATGTTGTTGCTAGGGGCTTTGCCATTAGCAGTTGGAACAAGGCTTCTTTTTATTATATACATAGTTTGTAAATAAAGAGATTTATTTCCAGAAGCATAATATGTAATTGCTATATTTTTGCCATTTATATTTTTTTCAAATATTAATGCACCTTTGTCACTCAAATGAACAGAATCAAAATTAGTTATTATTTTAGCAATATTAGCAATATCATCTACAGTAACAGCTTTTTGTCCTCTATTATTTTCGCTTTCTTCATTTCCGTGATGTGCATTTATATGTCTTATTTCATTAGCACGTAATTCCAAATTAAAGCCTTCTAAATCTATATTTGTTTCTTTTTTAATCTTATTAGCTGTTAATTTAGAAATTTTTCCTAATAATATTTTTTTACCTAATTGTTTACCATCTAGAGCATCCTGGATAAATTGTTTTATTTGAGATTCATTAGTGGCAATTATTACTCTTTTGCTATTAGACCAATTCTCGATCTCTTTTTCACTATATCCATCTAAATTTTGTGACGTAGAATATTGAGTGGCATAATTAAGTTTAGATTGTTCAGTCCTTGGATTACTACTAAAATCAGTATTAACTAATTCTTGGAACTTCTTCTCTACTGATTTAAGTTCTTTATATTCCTGACTATTTTTACTTATCCTAGCAAGTTTATCCTGGATAAATGAAATAACCTTTTGTCCTAGCGATTTGTTTTTAGATATTAGTTTTTGAGCCTGTTTGAAGTTTGTGAAGAAATTTTCACTTAAATAATTGGCTACTATTTCTTTATCCAACTCTGCTAATTCTAGTGTTTTGTATTCCTTATGCTTTTTCAAATCCATATATTTTTTATTTTGCTCTTCGGCAGACATTGTTGAAAGAATCTCTTTAGATAATTCATTGTATAATTTTTTGTTTTCTAATGAGTGAGTTAATTCATGCCCTAATACTACAGAATAAGGATTACTAGCTTGTTCACTGATATAAATAGTGTTTGAACTGCGATTATATTTTCCGTTTAATCTCGCATCATCTACATATGATATTTTTAAATCACTACCAGTTCTTTGATTATAACTGTCAACGGTTTCTTGTGCTAATGTTTTTCTAGCATCGAAATTAGTTGTTTGAGTATAATCGCCAATAGAATTAAGTGTCTTTTCATGTTTATTCATATTAGTTGTAGATAATTGTTCTAAACTAGTTTTGATTTGTTTAGTTAAATTTTCTCTCTTTTGAGCATACGCTATTCTTTTATCTTCTGTTAATTTTCCTATTTTTTCTAGATTATATTCTTGCTCATTTAGTTCGTTAATTTCATTCAAATTAGAGCGAACATTACTTCCTTCTTTACCGTATTTTGCAACATCAACAGCTTTAGAACCACCACCCATAGCAAGAGCAGTAAGACCGCCAACATTAAATGATTCTACTAATTCTTTAATTTCTGGTGTTTCATACTTTCCACTATATGTTATTGCTTTTAAGAACGGATTAATTAGAGAACTTGCAACCTCTTCAGTTCCTTCTTCTACATAAGTTTTAGCAACTTTTCCTAATCCTCCACTAACAAGTTTTCCTGTAGCTCCTTTAGCAAAAGGATTAACACCGCCTAACTTACCACTTAAATATTCTATACCGCCCTCTACAGCACCACTCATGGTTCCATAAGCAAGAGCTTTTTCATAGTCTGCATTTTCTTTTAATGCTTCATCAAAAGATTGCCCTGCTGATTGAGCCATAAAAGTACCTGTACCTGCTAAAGATGCAACTGCAGCAGATGCTCCTGCTCCACCTGTTAAATAAGTTACAGCAATAGCAGGAAGCATACCTCCAACACCTTCACCAACACCATGTATTATTTTTTGAGCCCCTTGACCTAAATCATTTATGTATGAATGTTTAGAAAGAAAATCATCTACTTTTCCTGCAGTATTTCCAGTAAAATCATAAGCAACAAAATCTTTAACTTTATTTTTAAAGTCATCATCTCCTAATGAACCAACTAATCCTGCCCCATAATCAACAATTCCTTCTAATCCTCTAAAAAGGCCTTCGCCTATATCTCCTACTACGTCTCCGACAGTAGAGCCTATTCTTTGCAAAAAGTTTGCATCAGATTTTTCTTTTTGTTGGACTTGTTGTTCTGCAGCAACAGGTTGTTCTAACTGTTTCTTTTTATATCTTCTTGCAACAGCATTTTCGTACAATGCTAATTCATTATCTTTTATTTGCTGTCTAACCAAATCTCTATTTTTATATGAAGTTGCCATTGTAAAACCTCCTTTTTATTGTTTAACGTCGTCCACTAGATATACTTCCGCCTCCGCCTCCTCCGTTAGAGATTTTAGACAAGTCAGCTACTGTATACGTTGAATTATGGTTGATGCTATCTATCAACTTATAAAATTTACCATTATAGTAAATATATTTATTCCCTTTTTTGAAACCGGTTTCTAATATATCCCCATCTTTCAAATCAAAATATTGTTGATAAGTGTACAGATAAGCTGTATCAGGGTTGTTGACTAGCGCTTCCTTTGCTTTTGCTGGAGTGCTAATATCTATACCATTTTCATTTTCTACCAACCCAGCATAATTATCATTGAAAAATTGTTTTGAATTATATTCTGATAGTTGCTTTTCATCCATCTTATATTCATTAAGATAATTTTTTAACAAACCTTCATAATGACTGTTGATGTTTCCTTTATTATCTTCAATATATTTATAAAGTGAATTGTAATCTTCTTCAGATAGTTTTCCTGTTTCTTCATCAACTAATTCAGCTATTTTGGCATCAATACTTCCCGTCATTCTTGTATACCAGTCAAGAATATTTTGGTCATTTTCCGCTTTTTCTGTATCTGCTATTTCTTGCTTTTTGTTTGCATAGTTTTCTAACAAAGACTGATTTGAATCATTATAATTAGAATTTATCAAAGCTCTATTATTCATATAATCGGTATTAGATTTTTGTTTGTATAATTCTGCTAATCCGCTACTAGTTAAACCATTCACTTTCATGTCTTGTGGTAAATACTTCTCCATAAGTTGCTGTTTTACATAATTTTGCTCTAATTCTGCATTTCTATTTTGCTCATTTTTTTGAACAGCTTTGTTATACCATTCATCGACCGCATCACTTTTAGATACAGGAGATGTAGGGATATTGTTAGAATCATTACTAGTATTATTTAATAACATAGTATTTGCGGAATTGTTTTTACCATAGAATTTTTGCAAATCAGTTGGATTATTGTTTCCGTAATGTTGCTTTAGTAAATTGGTTTGTTTATTAGTGTTATTATTCACTAATGAATTAGTATTCAATGTTTTTCTCTTCTCTTCTTCTGTTAATAGTGTCGACATCTCTTTCTTCCTCCCTTTTTAATTCAGCCAAAAATCTATCTAAATCATTTATTTTCATTATTGTTCCAGCTCTAAATTCATCTACAATAAATGTATATGCGTTTGCGTATTTCATAGCTCCAGAACTTAATAGTATAACTAACTGTATTAATTTCAATATTAAGTTTCCGTAACTGAAATTAGTTATTAAATCAACAGCCATTAAACCCAAAACAATGTATATAACTGGTTTACTTATAAAATCCATTATACTTTCGCTTTTCTTATACTTTTTTTCTGATCTACCATAATAAAATTTATCAGTTCTATCATTAATTATCGTTGTTAATGCATCTACACTAATCTGATGCAACTTAATATTTTTTATTTTCGATACTTTCTTTTTTATCTTATTAGGTTTTTCCCATCGGCTATAATCGATGTTATCTTTTACAAAGTCATCATAAGCAATTCCTAGAGGCGCTAGCATTTTTCTTTGCACTTCTTTTTTATTCAAATAATTTTCTTTTTCACACCATCTAACAAGGCTATTTATATCATTGGATGCTTCTGAAACTTTATCACCGTGCAAATCGTTTGTGTCTATGTATTTTTTTGTTTGTTTGCCTTTTTTTATACCCATAATAGTACACATTCTATTGATAGTTAATCCAAACAGCATTAACATCAATGAATCAGCAACAACTTCTTCAGCGCTTTTACCTGTAAGTTTTAATGTAACAAATCCCATCAACATCCAAACTATACATAGTAACACCAAAGCAATAGATACTAAATTATCTCTTATATATTCTCTAGTCTTTGTAATAACATTTTTTTCATCACTCATAAATTACACCCTCCCGCTAGATTCAGTCTTTTTCTTATCCTCGCTATTGAAAACTTTTTTTGTAATCTTAGCCTGTTTTTCCATTGTCATTGTTTCTTGATAATTTTTAGTGAATATTTCAAATGTAATTCCATTCAACACTTGTCCTCCCAACGCGCAAACGCACAATAATTTCAAGTCTGCTAATATCGGCTCTATCAAATAAACAACTACAAGTAGTATTGTAAAAAATGTTTTCAATCCTGGCATTTTCAATTTACCAAGAACAGCCATAGCTATAAAAAATACAGTAATAGTTCCACCTACAGATAATTTCCAAGTTTGTCCTCCTGCTGCAATTACATACTCGTTCCAGTTTATAGCCATACAAGTAATTAGAGGAGCTAGCGATGTAACTAGCCCTCCGCCTTGTAATAATTTCAGTTTAATTTGTTTTCCCATTTGAATCACTTCCTAATTTGTTAACGATTTGCTCCGCTACTCCTTTTTTTACCAGTTTTTCATCATTCGAGAATGCCAAAAGCAACACTTCTTTTACCATATTTAATTCTTCTCTTGTTTTAATGTTATCTTCCTTTATTGCTTTTAGTGTTAATTCGTTGTTTTCTGTAATTGCTTTTTGAGTTTCTTTATTGTTAGACAATATAGTTTCTTTAGTATCTACAATCTCTTTCTTTGTTTCTTCATTTTTATCTGCACTACTGGTAAAAGATCCAGTTATACTTTTGAACTTTTTAAGGAAACTAGAAACACCAAACACTGTAGCAATTACTACTATTCCAAAATCGGTAATATGACCGATTAATTCTTTATCGAAGAATTTTGATAAATTGCTTTCGTTTTGCTTTATTTGCTCTATTTCTTCTTGATACGTAGCCTCGACTTTAATATTGCCAGCTACACAAAAAAGCACTACCATTGTTAGTAGTGCTACTAAATATTTAATCTTTTTCATTTTTCTTGCCTCCTATAAATAATATTTTATTCTTTCAGGTATGTTTTTTTCATTAACAATATAATGTTCATTCAAATCTTTCACCTGTTGATACCAATTGAGAATTATACTTCTTTGTGTATCATTTTCTATTTCTACACCATAGTTAACATTCGCTTTGTATATATCAAAAGCACGTAATAGTAGTTCTCTTTTTTCTCTTAACAGCATTTTTTTGTTTTCTATTAATTCTTCACTTGTATAAGGAACATATACATAAATATCTTCAATTTCTTCTTTTGCTGGTTGATACTCAATGCCAGGCTTTTCTACAACCCATACAACATCTTTTCCACCATTAGGATATTCTTTAATCGTTTCATAATGTCCTTGTTCTTTTACTTCTTGAATTTCAGGAATATGATTTGTTATAGTATCTTCTTTTAAATACCCTTTTTCCAAATCATACTCATTTAGCATTTGTTTTTTTGTTATATCATATACCTTCATGTTAACACCTCTTTCTATGATGTTCTTCTCCAAGCATAAACTTTATATGCTGGTGGTTGAACTGTTGTGCTATTACCATAAATAGAACTGCTACGAGATGCATTAAAATCAATCCTTGTGTTTTTGTCTTTATTTGTACCAGATGGTGTAACTCCACTATCTGTCCAAGTCCATCTAAATGCACCAGTTCCATCTGTGTCTGCAGAATAAGTCTTAGCACCAAAATCTCCTGTAATATTAGGAAGTCCTGCACTTATTGTTCCACCTGCTCCTGAACTTGCTGTCCATAAAGCATATCCTGCTCCTATTTGTGTCCAAGACCCACCAAGAAAAGAGGCTGGAGATGTATTATTAATACTCATATATATGGATCCTACTGGATACACTTTAGATAATAAATCACTTGTCGTTAGACCGCTGTTGGATTGTAAAGCTTGTATGGCAGCTTGTACTACTTTATTTTGAACTGGATTTGTTGAAGTAGAACTTAATGAACTATCAATAGTTATGTTTTTACCAAACCTTTCCCATGCTCCCCAAGCTGAACTACCATATCTTCTAATCCACCATTTCCAACCAAGAATAACTACTTGCGTAACTAAAGCACTTCCCGCTCCACTTGAATCATATTCACTACTATTAAACACCAATAAATCATAAGTTGAATTTGTTTGGTCAAATGTAGGAGTGTTAGTACCTTTTGTACAATGGTAGATACCTCTTTGAGTTATTTCATTCAAGTTGGGATTAGTTAGTACATCTCCATTTAAATCTATTGAACCTGTTGAAGTACTTCTTTCTGTAGAACTTCCTAATTTTATACCATCAGAAAATGTTTTAGTTCCTCCTACTGTTTGTGCTCCTGTTTTCTTTACTACACCATCTAATGATGGAATAGTAGGTTTATTAGTAAAATTATTATAGTTTAAATAATAACTAGCCTCTTGACCATTTAATTTAGAAGCATCACTTGCTTTTGCTGTTTTTCCTAAATACTTATTAGATAATAGAGTTCCAGCTTCTGATATAGTACCATCTGCATTAAGAGTGCCATTCCCAGAAGAACCCCAGTGAACAGGAAAGTTAGTGTTATAATTTAAATATAAATCTGATGTAGCAGGAGAAGTTCCGTTATTATCATGCCCCCTAATACCTCTTGTCATTAAATGTCCATCTGATGCAGCTCCTAATATAACAAAATCACTATTAGTTTTTACAACACCTGTCAAAGTTCCACCAGACTTTTTCAAATAAGTTGAATTTATGGCATTGCCATCACTGTCTTGTGTCGCTTTCGTTGCTGATGCAACACTGCCACTTGAAGTAATATAACCTTTACCCTCTACAAATGTTTTTACCGCATTGCTTGTTGGAAGATTAGCAGATGCATCTAGGGTTGTTACTACTCCTTTATTTGCAGCAGCACCTGTTGGTACTGTTATATTAATTGTTGAATTTCCGCTTTGATTAGCCGAAAATGTTCCTACATTAGCCCCATTTTTTTGTATAGTTAATGTACCATTATTAACTGTCGGAATTGTGGTACTACTAGGCAATGCTCCAACATCGCTTGCTGTCAAAGTTATATCAGCACTTAGTTCTTTATTGTTAATCTTTCTTGTTTTAGGTACAAACAAAGTTTTTACCTTACTCAAAAAATATGATAGGTTTTCTCCACTTACGAATTTAGCCATAATTTCACCTTCTAGCTTTCAAATATCGCATCTATTTCTTCTGCATTAAGTGAATCTATTGTTACACTTTGCCCAAATCGTTCCCACGCGCCCCAAGTGTTACCTTGACCTCTTCTAATCCACCATTTCCAGCCTATAATAGCCATTTGTGTTACAACATTTACCCCTTCTTCTACACTGTTGAAAATCATTAAATCATAACTAGAATTATCATGGTCAAATGATGGTGTATTAGTTCCTCCTGTACAATGGTAGATACCTCTAACGGTGAAGTTATTTAGGTCAGGAGAGGTTTGTGCTCCGCCATCAAATTCTATTGCATCTGTTGGACTATAATGATTATTACTTAATTTAATCCCATTACTAAATGTTTTATCTCCGCCAATAGTTTGTGTACTTGATTTGTCTACCATATTATTATTAATATTGGAAATATTTGAAGTGTGGGTCTTAGTTGTTGCTTTTAGAGTGTCAACATCACTTGCTTCTGCTTTCAAATTTAAAGCATTTTGCATTGCAGTAGAAACAGGTTTGGACATATCACTAGTATTGTCTACATTACCTAATCCTACATCGCTTTTGCTTAAGCTATCTTTATATGCTAATGCTTTCAATATAGATATATCTGCTTTGTCTGCACTTAATTTGCTTATATCTTCTTTATTTGTACCTATTTGCTTCACTAAATCTTCTGTTATCTCACTATTAATAGCCGCCCATTGTTTTGCAGTAAAACTACTATTGTTTAAATCATACTCATATTCCCATTTTTCTTTATATTTATACCTTTTATAAACAACATTCCCCAAATCATCTACTGCCCTAACAAAAGCATAGTCATTAATATCAACCCCACTTGTAGGAAGTTCGCTTTCGCTATCATAAGTTCCCTGAAATGTAGCAGTATTTGTAGAAATACTTGAATTAACAAAATCCACATCTGCTAATTTATTTTCTGCGCTAGCATCTTCTGGTATCAAATCTCCGATTTCACCAATCCAGTTTTTTAATGTGTTTTCTATGTAATTATAAATATTGCCAAGTTTCACTTTATCATCATCAGTATAATCATTTTTACTTAGTCCATATCCATCTTTTACTTCTACTTTTTTGGATAATTTTTCTTTTAACTTTAGCCAAAAATAGGCTAAATTATCGCTGCTAACATATTTGTCATTCGCCATTTTTTATTCCTCCTCTTTCATCATTTTTTCTATATCGCTCCAATCAAGAGCAGATAATCCCAATTCCTTAAATGTCTTATTTCCCGATAATTTCACATCATTAATAGATGGTGCATTTTCATCTATAACTTTTTTTATTATTTCTTCCATTTCCTCGCCTTCGATAGAATCATTAAATTCTTCTATGATTCTGTTTATTTCTGAAATGATAGATAAATTATCATCTGTAACAAATCCAGTTAAATATCTTTTTATATCTGATGCAGTATAACCTTGAGCTGTAGGTCTGTCAGGCAATGATTTAGCACTCTTTTCCCTTATTTTAAATAAAATTTCCTCGCTTATCTTATTGATTGCCATACTTACCTCACCCCTTTATTTTTTCTTCCTATGTTATATAAAATAGTGAAGTTATTTAGTGCACAATCACAATTGTCTCTGCATTTTATAACAAATTGTATAAAACAAAAATTACGAACCCTAGTTTTAATTGTTCTGCTTCTTGCTAAAACGTCTTTAAAACTAAATTTCGTAAAATCAAGATTAGTTAAATCAAATCCATTTTCTGCCATTAAAGAAGAATTAATGCTTGCTTTATTATTATTTGTTATATATCCATAATCTAATGTTCCTTCAATATTTGGTTCACACACCAACGTGCTGCTTAATAGATTTTTGCTATGCAGAGTTGTTCCTAGATCCAAAATAGGAGATTGCCAAATACTTTCTACATTTTTCTTGTCATATATATAAAATTCTTGATTTAAATTTGATGAACTAAAGTATAAATCATATCCTTCTTCTTTGTCTTTTAATTGAAATGTACACTTAAACTTATCTACATTATGTATTACTGCAACAACGTTAGACATTTCTATCTCATTTCCTTCTTTAAATAAATGACTATATTTTTCGTTAAATTGGAACAAATCTATTCTAGTGTCGTATGTTGTTATGCACCCAGCATTTAATTTGTGCGTTTCTATATCTTCAAATCCGGCATAAAATTTATTCAATTTTCCATTTGTTGACAAGAAATACAATTCATCAAACAAGATTATCCATTGTTGGACAGATATATTTGTCCAATAAAACCATTCATAGTTAAAGGTATCTTTCATATCTCCTTTTTTTGCACTACTCTTAAATCTAGCATCTGCAATATATACAACATCATCTATTGCTAAATAATATCTATTTTTGAATACAATCGCCTTTGCTTTTGTTAAATCTTTATGTTTAACCAAAATAGAGTTTATAAATCCACTTCTTTCTAATGCATATCTTTCGTTGGATTTTATATTTTCATTAAGTTCTATGCCATACACACCATTATTACTTAAAAATAAGTTGTCGTTACTTAGATTAAAGCACGTATTGCTATTTACTGGTGATTCGCCTATAACTCCAGAAACAATTGGAAAGCTATACTTTTCTATTCCTTGCTCTTCATAATTTTCATTTATTGAATAGGTCATATAATAAATAGAAGGATCTATGTTGTTGTTCTTTTTGTGAATAGCAACCGTACTATCATTTAACCTACTAAAAGCAACTGTTGGATTGTTTTCATTCCCTAAATCATGAATATTTACGAAAGGAAAGTATGTAAAATCTTCAAACTCACTATAAAAAACTTTATTAGGATATTTAGGATTACCGCTTAAAAATAACCTATCCTTGTATCCCTCTACACCAAATTGAATTCCAAATTTGCAATTACCTATATAATTTTCATCATAATAGTCTGTATTTAAAGGAACAAATTCCACTTCTATATTATCTTCCCCATCTATCGGAGGATCTGTTCTAACATAAAATTCAATTTGTCCAGTTTCATAATTTATTTTTGCTATTTGCTTACCTTCATCATCTAAAATTATTCCGTCCTCGCTATTAGGATTTAAAGTATAAACAAATTCATTTAGTAGTAAATTATTAACAATGTTTTTATTTGCACTTGTATCAGCTGTACTATACCCTAGATTGACAGTTGTTTCATTTGAAGTAGTATCTGTTATATCAACTAAAAGCGATTTTATTCTTATAATAACCTTGTATTTTGGGTTTACTGGACTATCCAATGTCCATGTTTTTGTTGAATCCATTTTTCACTCCCCCTCTATATAATCTCTGTTCCATCACTTGATTCAGATGATTTCGCTCCAACCAAAGTGTTTTTTCTATATAAACTTAATAAATTAGCGTGTTCTTTTTCTTTCCTTGTTGCTGTTACCTCGCTATCTCTATTTATAGAAATAGTTGTTGTAGGTATATAAAAATATACCGCACCATCAGGCACTCCATTTGCAATAGATTTTGTAGGGCAGGTTATTATTTTTTCTTTTGTTATTAACAAAAATTTATCAAATCCAATTAAATATGCTACATTGTTTTGTACGAAACATTGAACATTTGTTAATTCAAAATACGTTCTACTATAATACTTTGAACCATAATCTGTATATCTTATCAAAGCAGACAGCAAGTTTATACTATCTATTTCTGTCATTTTAAATTCAGATTTATTAAATTTATATAACTTTATTACAGCATATAAATCTGTAGGATTATCTGTAGGTGTTTCAACTTTATTAACTACAATCATATAATCATTTCCTTCAAAGGTAATGTGAAATACAGCTATAGAGTTCTCTAATATTTTAATTGTTTTCCAACCCGGTCTTTTGTGATTAACTCCATTTTCATTTATTAAATTTTCACAATAAGTTGCCCTTGAAATATCAACTTCAAAAGGAGATGAGGATGCATCTATTCCTTTAAAATTACCTAATGTTAATGATTTGTTTGTATTTGTATAATTAGGTATTGTTTGTTTAATTGCCATAATTACACTCTCATTTCAAAGACCGTTTCTACAGTCGTATTTATTTTTGTGGTTAAGTAATCATCAACAAAATCTTCAAAGTAATTTTTAGCCATTACAGCCTCTTGAGGTTTTTCTTCTTCATACAATTCACCTTTAATAAAATAAGCAATTGCCTCACATAATTCCCATTCTAGTCCTAATTCTGTATCATCGCTAGTATCTTTAGTTATTCTGCCACCTGTATATTCAACACCTTTAGATTTTAATCTAACAATAGCTCTATTTATAGAACCGTACATGTTATTTAAGAAATCTCCGTAGTTAGAATCAGCATACAAATCCGTCATATCAAGACTATCTATTTCATTATCTTGATTAGTGAACATCAGTTTTAGTGCTTCTTTTTTGATTTCTCCTATTGTCATCAGATTCTGCCTCCTTTACTTGTTTGCCTTTGCATTTAGTATCTATAATTGCGCATTTCATCATACAAATCGTAACAACTATAAGAACAACAGATAGCATAATGCTTACAACTGTTTCTTGGCAAATTTCAAAATATAAATCTAGTTCCATAATTATTCTCCTTTCCAAGATACATTTCTTTCGAATTCATTTTCAGAAACCAATATGTTGTGTTCTTTATTATAAATATCTACATATAACTCTTTCTTTGTTCCATTGTAAGTGCATTCGTAATATCTTTGATTAGACGGTCTTAAATCTACTATTACACATTTATAATTTTGCAGTGTTTTTGAGAACCAAACTAAATGCAATTCCGTAATGTTTAAATCCTCTCCATATAATTCTTTCAATTTCTTTATTAATGCATTCTTGCATATAACTTCAAATTCATAACTTCCCATATTAGTTCCTCCTTTTTCCTATGGTTTTCTCAATTTTGTTTCAAATGTGTATGAGTTATGTATCACTTCTGTATCACATTTGTTTCATTTGTGTTTCACTGGAGTTGCACCAGTCATACTCTTAAACACATAAAAAGAGAGGTTTCCCTCTCTCTTAATAAACATATTTTGCTTCTTTTAATACTTTATAAAAAGACACTGGAATTGCAACAGCAACTCCTCTTTTTATTTGAAGTGTGTATCCGTTTATAGAAGCTGTTACAAATTCATCCTTAGGATTCAAAGGATCTTCAGGAATAGTAATAGTTACTTTCTTTTCATTAGCAAATGCTTTCTTTAGTTTTTTTGTTTCCAAAGCATCATTTACTTTTTCAGCCTTTGTATCTTCTACAGCATCATTTACTTTTTCAGATTTATTTTCTTCATTTATCATAATTGTTTCCCCCTATATTTTTAATGTCTTATTCACTTACAGCAGTTTCAATTCTACACATTGCCAATTCATTTAATCTAACAGCCGTGAATAGAGATTTCCAACCAACTGTAGCTCTTTGATTTAATGGGTCAGCAGAACCACTTGAACCTAAAGGTTTAACAATAATTTGTGGTTTTGATTTTCCGTTTATATCAATAACACCATAAGCGTCTTTACCAAAAATCATACCGCAGTGAATATCGATACCACCAGAACCAGCGCCTTCCTTAACTTTTAGATTTTCAGTTTCGATAAATCTTACTTTACCGATTTTACCAATTTCACCTTCCATAATAGCTGTTCCCCCATTATATTTAGATACATCTTGCCATAATGGATCATTTTGTAAATCATAGCTCATATCAGCATCAATAACACCTAAATAATATTTTCCTTCAAATGGAACGATATTATTTCTTTTTAGGTTTCTAGCACATTTTTTAACTTCAGTAGAAGTCAATTTATCAGATGCTGTAATTGCATCAGTGCTTGTTTTTCCACCAGCATATTGAACTGTTGTTCCTAAGCATAAAACATCTCTAGTTACAGTGTCTAATGTTAACCCTGCTTGTTCTCCTAATAGCTCAGTAGATTCAGTTACAACAGGGTCGATTCCAACTATACTAATTTTATCAGATGTTTCAATATAATCACCATATTGTTTAACTGTAGCAGTAACTGTTGAAATGCTAAGTGATTTTCCAGTTGGCGTTACACCTTCAGTTAATGGTGTTGTAGCAGGTTCTAAACTGTTAAATTTTCTAAATTGAACAGTATCACCTTCGTTTTTTGGCATAGGTTTCTTTTGTCCATGTTTAAAAAATACCAAATTTGGTAAAGCTCTCTTTAATAGAGTTCTTTCATAGAACGTTTTGTTCTCTTGACTTAATGTCTCAATAGTTTGTGTGTTGCCCATAATTATTTCCTCCTTATATTATTAATTAGTGGCTAATCCTCCACTTTTCGCTAATTCGATTTGTTTTTCAAACTCATCATCAGACATATCAGAAAAGCTCTTGGATTTTCTTTCTTGTTTATTTTGTAGACTGCCAGCAGAACTTTTTCCTTTAGACATTTCTTTTAAAACTCTTTGTTCTAATTGCTTTTCAAGTTTTGCTTGAAACTTTTGATATTTACCGTAAATTGCTTTTAAAGGGATAGTTCCAACTAATCCTTCGGCAAAATCATTAAACTCATCATCAGCGACTAATGATTCTAGGTCTATATCTGGATAACTTTTTTCAAAGTCTTTCCTGTCAGAGTCATAATCAAAAGTGTTTGCAGTAGATTCATTTTGCTTTTGTCTTTTAAATTTGAGAAACTTAGAATATTCAGAAACAGGATCGTATCCTGCTTTTTGTGCTTCTCGCATATTTATAAGTTCATCGATGTCTTCTTCTGTTTTAATTTCTTCATTTGTGAATGGATTAATACCATTTACTGCATCAACCAATCCTTTTCGATATGCTTTTTGCTCAATTTTTTCCTTTTGTTCAGCTTCTCTTCTAAGTTCAGCAAACTTAGATCTTTCTTCTTTACTCAATGATTTCTTTTCAGTTGCTTTATCAGGCTGTTTCTTGTCTGTTGACTCAACAATATCCTCCTTTGGATTTTCTTCTGATTCTTCATCTTCAAAAGATTCATCGTTTAATGTTTCATCCTCAATTTCTTTTTGAGTAGAATCATTGTTTGTGTTATCTAGTTCATCACCATCGATAACAACATTTTCATTTTCTTCATTCATAGTAATTTCTCCTTTCATTTTTGCGCTATTGAATGCGAAGTTCTCATTTTTACGCTGTTGAGATGCGAAAATTTATATAATTAAAAAAACACATCTATTTTTCATAAATGTGTTAATTAATTACCATTTGGAATTTCTCGCTGCTTAACAATTCTTGCTAGTTGCTCAGCATCATTTCTAGTTTCAGTATAAGCGCCACCTACATCAGATATTTGACCTCTCAATCTTTCATTTTCTTGCAATGTTTTTTGAGCTTGATAAACTTTAGTATTTTGTTCTTTTAACAATGATATTGCTTGAGCAAGATATTGAGAAGTTTCCTTTAATTTTTCCTTTGTCAGAAGTAACTCATTATTTTCATTTTCTTCAAATATTTTTAACAATTTGTTTTTGTTAGGTAATATATTTTGTGGATACATTTTGATATATTGTCTAGGTGTTATTTGACCAGATGCATACAAGTTATCTAACATATTGATTCCACCTAATTCACTAAATTGAGTACCAGCACCAACTTCTACAGTTATATTGAAATCCATATCTATAAATTCTTCACGTTTAAATATGACTTGGTTTGTAGATTTCTCATCTTCTTTTTTAGTTGCTTCATCTTCCTTGTTAACTGTAAATGTTTTGTTATCATAAAACAATAGATAAAATTGTAATTTGATTTTTTCACAATCTTCTATGAATGCATGATAATTTTTAACCATTAAATCAATAGGCTTTAGAGCTTGTTGCTGTAAATAAGCAATAGCATATCCACTTTGATTTTTATAATCAGGTTGTCCAGTTATAACATCAGTAACACCTGCAAAGGTTTTTGTTTTTTCAATTATATCATTGTTTAATTGAATTGATTGAACACTAAATGGTTGTTTATTCAAAGCATAAAAACCTTGCCCTTGTCCTTTGTATTTATCAATCAATATTTTAGAAGGATCATTTGTAAGTTTGACGTTAACTCCAAGTGCTCCTTCTTTGGCGACTGTAGTGCCCCATCCTTGATTTTCTACAGATAAACACATCATTGCTGTATTGTAATTTACTGCAACGGAATTTGATATTTTGTCTTCAACCTCGCTTCTGCCATAAAAGCATTTTTTCCTTTTCTTGTAATCAAATTTTGCAATAGGATACAAGCTAAATGCTCTTCTAATTGCTTTTTTATTTTTATCCACACTATCAGGAGTAGAAGAATTAGAGACATCTTCAACGCTTTCTTGAGTGTTGTCATCAGTTTTTAAATTTTTAGATTTCAACGCTTCATTGTAATTAATATCTGGATTTAAAGGTGTGGCTTCTTGTATCACAACGTCCTTAGTGCATTTTTCGAAATATACTTCATTATCTATTCTAAAATAACGAACATATACATCTACTAGATTAGAATCATCTTTTTCTATATCATCTTCGCTTTTAGGTTCAAACTCATCAGAATGTATTAATTTTGCTCTTGTTTCATCATCACATTCATTTCTTGCTTCTTGAACAGTTATTCTTTCACTAACAATTATCCAATCTTGTTTTTGTATATCTCTTTCTCTAGGATTAGAAACAATTATGTCTAAAATATCTAATTCTTCACAATCTAAGCCTCCAGCATATTGTCCTCTTTGGTCTCTTTTATCTTGGTTAAAGAAATAATGTAAGAAACCACTACCATCGATAGCACCGCTAAAAACTACATCTTCTCTAAGAGTTGATTCTTTAATTTCTTTTGATATAAATTCATCAAAATTTGTAAGTGTATCTCCAGCTTCGTCATTATCTTTTGAAAAGAATTGAGCTTTTACTGGAGAAGATACAATATTTGCAACTTTAGTATTAACATACTGCTCGATTTGAGCAAATTGTGGTCTAGGAAGTTTTTCAGTTCCTTTTTTAACAATTCCCCATTGTTTATTTTCATAGAAATTTCTATTTAAAGGAATTTGAGATGTTAATCCTAGTTTTTTCATGTGAGCTTGTCCATCTTCCCACATTTTATGGACAATAGTTGCACGATTTGTGTTTTCACTCATGTTTTATTCACCTCCTAAAATTCCGTTTTTGTAATCATCAATATCGAATCCGTCATCAATACTTAATGCTTTTTCTAATTTATCTAATTTAAACTTCATTTTGCCCATTTCTTCATCCATTGCAACAATTATTCCGTTTTGCCTTTGGATTGTTTCGGATTGTTCTTTTAGTTTTTCTTTCATTTCACTAAAAGCAATTTCAATCAATTTAGCAATTAACGATTTCATTAATAATTCCCCCATTCTCCATCTTCTGAATCATCTTCAGTTTCAAACATCCAATGACTTAAATCTTTTTTCTTTTGTTCTTTAGGCGCCATTATATCTTGCTGATGTCTAGTACCATAAGCGATAGCAAGTGCCATAACTGTATCATCATGGAAGCCATCACCTTCAATCGCACCATACATTCCGTCTCCTTTTTTTTCAAAAGTAAACATTTCTTCGATGGTAACAATATCATTTATTACATCAACATCTTCTTTTATAATTTGTCTTAACTCAGATATAATCAAAGGCTTAGTGGCTTTGGTTGTTTTAAAACCATATTTATTAGAATAATCTGTTCCCATTGTATCTACTTGCTCCCTGACAAATATCTTTTCATAATCCATGCTCTCTAAATAATTAACAGAAGCAATGTTAAAATTAACTTCTATTGATATAAGAGCGGTATTATACATTAAACCTAAGCAATACATTTGAGTAGCATACTCTAAATCTAAAGCTTGTTCCACTCTGTATGTAGCAACCTGGTTTAATGTCAAGTTATCAATCATTTGACCTGTGAAGAAATCCGAACCATCTCCAGCGGTATCTCCACCTAGAACGTATCTTCTTTCTGGCTTTGAATCTTCATAAATTTTTATTTCACCATAAGGGTCATCAACCCACTTTATTTCTTTTACGGTTATTGAACCATCAGGATTAAAATACCTTTTAAACTCAAATCTACCTTGTCTTATAGGTTTTTTATCCTTTATTTCATCTAATCTGTAGTTTAATCTATCTTTATTGAATGCACATTGGCCAGATGACAAGAATGCTTCTTCAGGTGTACAAGGGAATTCTTGCATAATCTTTTCTTTATCAACAAGGCTGTTATATTTATCTACATACCATGCAATCTTGTTTTCACTTATTCCTTTATCCCTTAACCATTCAACACGTTCTCTAATCCAATCATCTTCGAGTTTTTCTAAACAAGAAATATCATCAGTTTCATATTCATCACTATCCCACCACTCCAGGAATATTTTGATGCAAGTACCTTTTTTCCATAATGTTTGCATATCATTAAATCCATTAGCTGTAGTTTCAATGATTACGTAAGCATTTTTTGTTAAAGCAGGAAGAAGAGCGCTTTCAATAAAACTAAATGCAACAACATAAAATGCAGATTCAGACAAATGTGCAAAGTTTAACGTTCTAGATCTAGCAACATCTTTAGATGCTACATCAACTCTCCATGTGCTATTTAATTTACTAAAAAACAACTCCTTTTTAGAGTTGTATTTTTCAGTAGGTTTAATACAATTAGGCAACCTATCATATATTGCTTTCGCTTTATCATTAAATATAGAAGTAGAATTTGTTGTTACATCAGCAAGTGTTAATCCGGAAAAATTCATCTGAGTTATAGCAAAGGCCGTTTGTAAAGCTGTAACCCATGCTGTAGCTCCTTGTTGTCTAGATTTAAGAATGTAATAAGGTTGCTTTGAACCTTTTCCTCCTCCACCTATAATCACTTTTTCTAATTTTCTTTGTACTTTGTTTAAAAAGAAAGGAACTGTGTTTTTGTCTTTATCAACAATAGTAAATGCAAGTTCGATTAATTTATGAGCATTGGCTTTTAATTCATTCCTTAATTTTTCATTACTAACAATTTCTTCACAAGCACATTCCACAAATTCTTTATCTAATTGTATATCATGATGCCTAATCCATAGTTGTTTTCTTTTGTTGATAATATCATCCAAATTAAATTCTTTATTATTCATCACTAAAGAAATCCTCCAATTTATTAGATCTGACATTTAAAGTCTCTTCAGGTTTGCCATCAACGGTATCTCTAATGAACGTTAATTCACCAAGAGATGCTTCTCCATTAATTACTTTGGAAACAAGAGCCATAGCCATTTGTACACTATT
>JBGVED010000096.1:0-1504 GCA_045119835.1 Bacilli bacterium
CTTCCATCTTCAAGATGAAGACGAACAATTTTCTTTTTAAATTCAGTTTCATAGTGTTTACTCATTTATAACTTACCTCATTTCCTTCTAAGATTATATTCTATTAGGTCGAGGTGTTACAACTAAGTTATATCACAACACTTTTTGGCATAAATATATGCCTTTTTATATGTTCCTTCAGTCTTTACTGAAAATATTATCAACTTAGGAGAAAATATAATGAATTTACGAGTAGCAATTTGTGATGACGAAAAAAATGACATTAAAATACTTGAGCAACACATTTCACAATTTAATATTCAAACAAATTACAATGTGATATCAACTTCTTACACAAAACCAGCTAAACTACTGTCGCAATTTAAAAAAGAGTCCTATGATGTTGTTTTTTTAGATATTGAAATGCCTGAAATAAACGGACTAAACATTGCCAAACAACTACGAGAACTGGATGAAAATCTGATAATCGTATTTACCACTTCATATCCAGAATATATGCAAGAGAGTTTTGATGTTCAGCCATTTCAATTTTTAAACAAACCCATCGCCTATGATGATATCAAAAAGGTATTAACAAATATTATCAAAAAAATATCCCAAAATATGAATACCATCATAATAATTGATGATAATAATGAAAAAAAATTTGTTTATGTTAAAAATATACTATATGTATCAGTTATTAAAGAAAGAAAAGGATTTTTAAAGTATCAATTATATGACAGATCACTCATAGCAAAAGGAACACTTAATAGTTTGGAACCCCAATTACTATCTCATGGATTTCTTTCAACAACCCGAGGTATTCTAGTAAATATTAATCAGATTAGATCCATGAACAACACCAGAGTCCTGTTAAAAAACAACGAAGAAATTCCCATAAGCAGACGAAAAACAAAAGAATTTCAAAAATTCTATACAAACCATATTATTCAAATTATGAACTAAGGAGCCTTTATGATTAACTATATTTACATACTTGACACAATTTTTGAAGGTGTACTATACTACATATTTTGCCAGGCAATACTCAAAAAGAAATCCATTCTCCCATATTACTGGACTATTTTAATATATATTGGTTGTGATATAATTTATGGATTTATTACTTCAAATCTATTAGGTAATACTTCTCTACCAGCAACAGTTATTAGAAGTTTACTTGCGATTCTTTCTCGTTTTGTTTTAATGTTTCTTTTCCAAACAAATATCAAAACTAAACTATTTGTTGCTATGAGCTATATTATTTTAACTGCTCTAGCTGAAGAATTTTCTTTTTTACTTATAAGCCTCGTTAATTCATTTAATTTTAACGGAAATAATTTAGATATAATGATTTTTCACAGTATATCATGATGTTGGCGGCAAAACCATAAATAGATTTGCCCCTGTTTCTATACCACCTTGAAAAATTCATATTTTGTAGTATGTCTTCGGATTTTTGAGGCTATAGGCCGGGTATTTCCCACCTTGTTTTATGCAAGTACCGGATTTTGAGCATAAT
>JBGVED010000097.1:0-43375 GCA_045119835.1 Bacilli bacterium
CTTTTTTTTGTGATACTTTAAACCGTTGTTCTATATAATTAGCAATAGTTATTCTGCTATCTCCGTTAATCGCCATTTGTCCGACAACTTCACGCATTTTAACAATGTCTTCCGGTTGCCACTTTTTAATATTAAATTCAATGTTATCCACATACCTTTCACTAAATTGTTTTGCTATACTATCAGACATCTTAGGCTGTATAGTTTCAATTTTATTTGCCTTAAAGTTTTTATAAAACCTATCCTCAATATCCAATATCATTTGTTCTGCAATATCGGCAATTTTTAAATTTTTTAATGCTTCGTCTATTGTACCTAATGCAGTATCTAAAACTTTTGTAATTGCTATAACATCAGAATATACCTTAGCATTTGTTGTTTCAATTATCCATAATAAATTATTAGGTAGTTTAGTTTGTGCAATACGATAACACCTGCCATATTTAGAATACCTTGCGCCTATCCTTTCAAGCTCTAAAGCTATTTTATTACTGAATCGACCCGTTTTAGAATAAAAAGCCTCATTTTGATAATATATATTTCCAGACTTTAAAGCCTCAAATAAAGCGTTATTATCATTTAATACGCTATTAGGTTTAAGTATATCAAATATAGGTTTGAAATACCACTGCCATTCAAAGTTAATGATATCTCTTGCTATTTTATTTATGTAAACTTCTTTAGGACTAATTGCCTTAAACATTCGTTAAAATCCTTTCAATGTCCCAAGAATATCGTAATCTTGATTTTGCTGTATTGTAGTTTATTTTTAATATTCTACACCATTCTGCAAGTGTTCTTAGTTCCCCTTTAAATAATATATATTTGTTTCTTCTTGTATTATTTGCTTGTACAAATAAATCTGACCATCTGCAATTGTTTGGTTCATAGTTGCCATTTACATTTATTCTATCTATTGTCAACCCTTCTTTGTAGCCATTATTTATTGCCCAGTTATAAAAGTTTTCAAAACTATTCAACCATTCTTCACATATAGTGATTCCTCTTCCACCATATAGATAATAGTTTTTTTCTTTTTTATTATAGCATCTTTTTTTCATTCCCCAATAAATAATATATATTCTATCGTGCGATTTTCCGTGTATTACATTTTTAGTTAATTTTGCTTTTTCTTTTTGTAAACATCCACAAGATTTAGTATTACCATTTTTTAAACTAACTCCTTTAATTATTTTTTCTTTACCACAGTCACATTTGCATAAATACAAAATATGATTGTATTTATCATTTTCCACCCTTTTAATTACAGTTAATCTGCCAAATTTTTTACCTGTTAAATCTTCGTGTTTCATAAACTGCTCCTTCCGTAAAGCAATCCGATTTAATATATCAGGACAGGGTAATCGGAATTTTACCTTTTCTCCCCGTCGGGATAGTCCTGATTTAATTATATTACATAACTTGCCAAAATTAAACATTAAAATATTCCAAATAGTTTTTTTCTTTTATCCGAACTATTGTTGACCTCTTCTACACTAACTACATTTTGCATTTCTTCCGGGTCAAGCGTGTCGTCTATTGCATCAATTTCAGATGGAGTAAACAATATTATCTTTTCTGTGGTTAGTTGTTCGGCTACTTGTTTTTTAGTTAATACACCTAATTGGCATAATTGAATTAATGAATTTATTTTTTGAGTTTTTACGTTTTGCTCTTCTGTTTCGGGCAATACCCTTAAAGGCTTCCAAGTGATAACTAAATCATCTATTTTTCTTCCGAATAATTGAACACATCTAATATCTAACATCCATTTAAGTATAGGTGTTATAGGCTCTCTAATTGTTGACATTACCATTCCGTTATAATTTTCCAAATCATCCTCACCACTTGAAAAACCGCTTGCACCCTTACCAAATACTTTACTATACGGTATTCTTAAAGATGAGCAAATTAAAAGCATTATTTTTTCAACCATTTGGTCTAATGAACCAAAGTTCAATTGTTTTTGAATATAATCATCTTTAGCATCCATAGCACCAACTGATTGAAAGTTCTTTTGCTCAGAAAATATCTTTAATCTTTGTTTAACTTTGCTTTCGCCCTGTTCACTTAATAAAATATCAGATAATCCGAATATCTTTAAAATATCAATTTTAGCTTCATCTAACAATTCTAAAATAACGTTATTAGCTTTTATATATTGAGATAATGACGGGATTATAGCTTCAAATATACTTGCACCCCAGCCATTTAACTGAGTTCTAACATAATAAGGTTCTACTTTAGGTATAAATAATTTTAATCTTGATTTATGTAATGTTACAGGGTCTTGTTGTTTTGCCAAATCTTGCAATAAAAAATTTTCTGCCGTAAATATTGAACTACCTAATGGAGTACATTGCCACCTATCAGTAGCTAAAAAATCAACGTCTTTTTTATGTAAATTATCTATATTTAACTCTGTTTTTTGTATCTTTTCAGAGCCTAAGCTTGCAACTACAGCACCGCCACCAAATAGTCTTCCCCAGCGTACAGCATCTTTTAAAGTTTGTCTGTCGCCTTGGTCATCCATAAAATCGGATAATTCTAATAACTCATCAGCACTTAATGTCTGTGAATCAATAGTAAATCCGCCGTTTCTAAAAGCATCTTGAACGGGCAAGTCAACCGCCAACTGAGCAAATGAGTTATGTTTATAAGTATTGGTTAATATTTGTGGTTTAGTTGAAAGTAATATATAATCTGCATCACTTGTAATCTCCCCGTAATTAACAATCGTGCTTATATTGGGTTGAATTACATTGTTTAATCCATTAGTTACGACCGTAGTTCTTTGTTGTTTGTTTTTGTTTTTTGACATATATATATCCTTTTTAAAAAGGGTGTGCAATCTAAACATTAATTAAACGTTTTTTGAAAAGCTAAGAGGCTTGCACACCCCTATTATTTTTATTATACACTATTTTGAATTATGGATATATACATCGCCATTGGATGTAAAACTATAATAACAGTGCTGACAACACTAATTATATTAAAATACATCTTTGGCAGTTCACGAGGGCATTAGCTCCCCTTTTTTATTATACTAAAAAAAAGCGCAAAATGCGCTTTACGAGATTTGACGTAGAGAGAGTAAGATATTACAAAACTTCTAAAATTGATATATTCTTTTGTATGTATGGATTAAGAGCATATCTTAAAGCATCTAAATAATGGTTGTCTTTATCTAATACAATCGGCAATATATCACCTGTGTTTTTATCTTGTTTGTATGAATAAAACTTAAACTCTTCATATGTATGTTTACACCTTGGATGTACATAAATTCTCCTAAAACTTCTTATATATTCAATACCATCTTCAACACTTCCTTTCCATTTAGGACAAGCAGTTGTTTTAAATCCTTGCCTTGTCATATATGATATTGTTTCGGGTCTTGCGCTATCAGAACGTATTTCGTATTTTCTTACATCTGGTATCGCATCAAACAAAGCTGGCAATTCTTCAAATTCTACACCTATTCCTCCGCTTTCGTAGTCTATATATAAACATTGATCTTTAATAAAACACCTAATTAAAGCAGTCGGGTCGCAATTATGAACTAATAAACCATTTGCAAAAAACTCCCCATTTTCAACAGTTATGTCAAATACTTCCTCTTTTTCTGTTAGCAATTGTCGCTTTATATGCACACTCTTTAGAGCAAGTTTTTCTGTGGTCGTAAGATGATGCAAAAAAGTGTTTTCCGCAAATTTCACAAATATATTCTTTTTGGCTTGCTCTGCTGTTTGCCCTTTTTCTGCACTTTGCTGAACAATATTTTTGATGAACATTAGTAACGGTATATTCTTTTCCACACTCTTGGCATATTCCCCGTCTTTCTTGTGCTGTTTGAAGTGATTTTTTTCTTCTTTCTGTCCAATTTTCTTTTGTATACCCGTTTTTTGCTGTAAGTTTTTTGGGGAGGGAGCCGAGTTTATCTTTGTAATGAATTTTTGCGTGTTCGCTTTTAGTAATGCACATAAGGTTTTCAAGTTCATTGTTAAGTGCATTGCCATCAATATGGTGAATATCATAGCCTTTAGGAATTTCCCCGTTATAGTATTCCCATAAATCTCTGTGATATATCCTATGTTCTTTTCTTGTTTTGTAATAGAAGTAATTAGGGTGTTTACCTTGTGGATACCTTTTATAAATTTTCCCATTAAATTCAACTTCGTTACGCATATAGTTTCATATTCATTTAATTCATCTACTCGTTTCCAACCGTCTTTAGTATAAATACGGTGGTCGCCTGTTGCTATTATACTATATCCATAACCGCAGTCAAGAGCATAAACCTCTTTTTTGCCTTTGCTTTGAGAAAATAAAACCTTTTTATATCCCTCTCTGGTTAATACTTTATCGCCTATTTTAATATCTTTAATTGGTATTTCACCTTTATCGGTTTGTACCGATGTATTACCAACAAGACACGCAAAACCCCAGTCAGCACCATAATAAAAAGTTACGTTTTCGGGTGTTTCAAAATCCAACATTTCAAATTTACCGTGGTATATTTGAGCATCTGTGTCAATTACGGTTTTACCTAACCAAACGTGTTCATATTTACCATAATCAACTTCTTTGCAATACTCCATTTCTTTTCTAAGTACATCGGGAAACCAAGGATTATCATAATAATTAATTAATGCAATTGTACTATCAGGCGGTGTATTCTTAACAAATCTTTGGTATGTAGCATCCTCTTCTCTATCGGGATTAAATGTTATCCAAATTTCTGAATCCTCTTTACGAATTGTAGGAATTAAAATTTGCCAGCTATCCTCGCTAATACTTTGCGCTTCCTCGCACCAACAAAAATTTATACCTTCCATTGATTTAATTTCATTTGTTTGGTTTTGTAAACCTTTAAATATAAATTCACTGCCATTAATACAAGTTATTGCATCCCTTGTTATATTAAAATACTCGTTTGAGCCTAAATCGTTTATACTATCACATAACAGTTTATGTACGGAGTCTTTTATTGATGTTTGTAATTGTCTTGTGCATAATATTCTAACTTTAGATTTTAAAGCATTTAGTATTAAACACCTTGCTACTGTCCAAGACTTAGCCGAACCTCTGCCACCATAAGCTATTTTATACCTCTTTTTTTCTGATAAGAAAAATAATAATTTATCAGGCAATTCAATGTTCATCTTTAGCCTTTACTGGAAGTATATTTATTGTTGTAGGCATTCCCTCAACAGTTGTTTTAATCTCTTGCTTTTCTGGTTCTTTTATTACATCAAAGAACTTTATAGCGTTTTTTGTTTCACCTTCTTGCACCTCTTCTTTTAGGTTATTTACTAAATCTGGCAAAATATTTGCATTTTTAAATAAAGTCCTTGCTGTACATAATAGGTTTGTATTTTTTGCAAGTTCAATTTGTCCAGCACTTTTTGCTTCATCTAAACCTTGAGGGGCTTTAGGAAACTTTTTTCTTTTTTCTAAATTTTTTAATGATTTTTCATTCATAATATCCAACGTTCTTTAATATTTATTTACAGTTTTTTATATTACTATCTTAATTCCATTTTATATAATAATTATACTTATATGGTTCTTTGTCTTCTATATAAGATGCTGTTATTTCATAACCTAATTCTCTAAAATATTGCATTGTATTTTCGTTTAATAAAAAATCGCTACTTATATATGTTTCGAATCTAAAGTTTTTTGCCGATTGTAAAATTTTTGCATACACTAGCTTTACCTGTTCTTTGTGTATTGATAATCTTAATTTATCTGCCGGTATCGCTTCTATTTCCTGTTCCATCTTCATCCTCAAATACAATCTCTAATATATTTTTACTATAATTATTAAACAAAATTCTTATACTATGTACTTTCATTTTGTATTTATTTAACAATTCTCTAAGTTCTATTTCAAAATCCGTCATTTAGTGTTTTTTTCATTACTTGTATTTTTTTATCAACTTCTTCTATGCTTAATACTGTTAGCTCTGCGGGTTCTGCTTGTCTATCGTTTGGATAGCAAATTATATTACCTTTTATTATTATATCTCTTTGTTCAAACAAATCTATATTTTGTTTATCATATAATTTTTCGTATAATTCATATAACAGCTTTATTTTTTCTTTAACTTCTTGGTTTTTTACAAGTTTTTTTGGCTTGTGTCTTTTTTCAACGAGCTTATATCCTCCAAAAACATCCGCTTGCTTTAGTTCCATAATTCTATTATATAATTTTTTTTGTATAATGTAAATACTTTGTTTTTTCTTTTTTTATGCTTGTTTCAATGAATCTTTTAATATGAATTAGAGCATCTCCAGTTATCTGCCATTTTAAGGGTTCGTGTTTTGTTGCCAAATAACTTATGGATCCGCTATAGTAATCACTTAACGCTTCTGTCGTGTTCTTGTACATTTTTTAATATCTTTTTTAATCTTTTTATAAAATCATATTTAAAATAGTCAACAAAATATTCATTAGGTAAAATATCAGCTTTAAATTCCGATTCTTTTATTAAAATCCGTAGCTCTATTTCTGTGTTCATTTGTTATACTCCACTGGCATTAACATCTTATCGTATAAACCGCATTTTATTTCTAATGATATTTGTTCTACTGCTTTATCAAATATTTCACCGCTTAAAATTTTAATAAATAAATCGGGTTCATTTTCATTTAGTTCACAAAGTTTATCTGCTCTTTGCGCTACTAGCGTTGCCCAGTTCTTACCCTTTGTTAATAATAATTCTTGCTCGTTCATCTTTTCCTCTTTTCATTTCTTTTCTTTTTTTATCTCTTATTTTTTTTATATATGCTTTAACTAAAGCTTTCTCCCAAGAATATAAGCGCATTGTTACGCATTTCGCTTTTTCTCCAAAGACTAAATTTTTTGACATTTTGTTTCCTTTTTTAAAAAAAGACCTGCGGAGTGGAAAGAATTAATATTGTATTTTGAGCTATAACTTGTGTCATATAGTTAATGCAGGTCTATAATATTATACTATAAATATATTTATTTGTAAATACTTTAATTAATTAATGGCATTATATATTGAAAACCTTTATCGGTTGAACTAAATCTATATCCAATGTTATCGTTATACGTAATAATGCTTAAATCCTCGCTATTTGCTTTTAGTATATCTAATAAAAATTGGATATTAAATTTAACTTTTATTTTTTCTTCCGCATTACTTCTTACTTCAATACTTGTTTTTGCACTCTCTAAGCCATTTTCTACATAAATATCCATTTGTTTATTATCATACTCTAAATAACACATTTTAGAAGTTTCATCTATTACAGGTGCTACACTGATTAAAGCATCATACAAATCTTTGTTTTTCAATGTAATAGTATACTTTATATCTTGTGGCAATATTTTTTCCACTAACGGATATTTATCACTTAATTTTAAGCTTATAATTTGAATATTGTCATCTTGTACTATGATTCTTTGCCCGAAAGAACTAAGCATTATTTCATCACTAAAAGGTAATCTTAAAACCTCTTTTATTAATTCTTTTGGTAAAGTCGTATTTTGTATATTCTCATCAATTTCAATATTCTCTATCGCTACTCGTTTACTATCACAAGCAATTAATTTATTTTCACCTATATGCACTCCGTTCATTATACCCGAAGCGATTTTATCAGTTGCTATACTTGTATTTTCAAGAGCTTTTAAAAATTCTGCTGTATTAATCTTTTTATTATTCATTGCCGGAATGGTGTCATCCGGATAATCTATATTAACTTCATATGGTATTTTATATGTACATTTTGTGCTTTTTATATCACCATTTTCTATTATTACCGCACCTTTTATAACATTTAATAATGCTAATAATTTTTTATAATCATATAATACGCTATCTCCTTCTATACTATCAACATCCATTAAATAGTATAATCGCATTGTAGGGTTTATAGCTGTTATTTGCAATTTGTTTTTTATATTTGACAACTTAATAAATTTTATTTCTGTCGTTATGGAATTTAATATATTTTCTGCTGTTTTTAAAACTTTTAGCAATTTCTCATTATTATTAAATCTTACTTTTAGCATATTCACCTCTTTATTTAATTTTATAATAAAACTTTTTATTTGTAAATACTTTTTATCTTCTATATTTTATTTTTAAAGCCTCGTTTAATTCTCCGCTTTGTTGTACTTTTAAAACACTTTGGAGTGCCGAGCAATGAGCTAAATAAGATTTAATTACAAGTTCAAGTCCTTTGTATGTACTCTCGTGGTTGTTCATTTCTGTATTTAATTTTTGCGCTTGTTCACCATACTCTTGGCTTGCCATAAGCTCAATTATCTTATTTTCCAAGGCTTTTTTGCTAGTATGAAGTTTTGCTTTATTAATTAACACTTGTAGTTGATTGAAACAATGTGAGCAATTTTTTCTTGCTTCTAAATAAAGTTTTGAAAATTCCATAGCTTCTCTTGATGTATTTAAGAGTTCTTGTTCAAAGCTAACAAAATCAGTTTGCTCCATTTAATAATACCTCTTTTACTACTTAATTGTAAATCTTAACATCAAGTGTTTTATAGGTTTTACCTTTATATTCATTAGTTGTTGTTATTCCGCCTACTGTTACCATATCGCCCTTTTTATGTTTTTCTGCAAATTCTTCAGCTTTTTTATTCCAAAGAATGCAGTTTAAAAATGTTGTTTCATCTTGTTTGTTTTTCTTTAATTGGACTGCAAATTTAGTGTTGCATATTCCTTGTTCTGTATAGTTTATTTTAGGTTCTGTTATATAACCGCTAAACCATTTTAAATTTAATTCAAATTCTTCAAATTCCATTTTATTCTCCTCTTTTCTATGTTATAATTTTTATAAGCGGTTAGTTTGTCATTTTGGCGACTAACTGTTTTCATTTATATATTCAATTTTTATTCCGCTTCTGCTTATTTTATTTGTTGTTGCTCTATAATCTTTAGTTGCAAACACATCTTTTAATTTCCATTTATCTTCATAACGTCTTTTAATTGTGGTTCTTAATATTCCTGTAATTTCTGCCCATTCGGATAGACAATGTGTTTCGTTTTTGTAAGTTATTTGATAATTATTTCTTTTATTTCTCCCTTGTATTTTTCTATCTACCCAGCGACAATTTTTAGGCTCATAATTTCCGTTATTATCTATTCTATCTATTGATAAATTTTCTTTATATCCGTTATTAATTGCCCATACGTAAAAACTCTCAAAATTATCTTTCCATTCTTCGTAAACTTTAATTCCTCTATCTCCATAAAATTTGTAACTTTTATTGTTCTTATTAAAACATCTACTTTTTATATTTTGCCAAGTGGCATATAGTTTGTGTTGTCTTTTTCCGTGTTTTAAATTTATTTCTTTTGCTTTTTCTCTTTGCAAACACCCACAGGATTTAGTGCTTTCCCCTTTTAAACTGCGCCCTGTTGCTTTTATTAAATTACCACACTCGCATTTACACAACCAAGCTGTTCTATCTTTTATATTTTCAACTTTTTTTATTACTATTAATCTGCCAAATTTTTGTTCTGTTAAATCTTGAAATTTTCCCATTGTAGAGTTCCTTTTCTAAAATAATAACCCCTTACTGAGAACTCTACTAATCAGCAAGAGGTTATTATTAAGTTAATAATAAATCTTTTTGTAGAGTTCTATGTATATTATACATAAAACTATGCTTATTGTAAATATTCTATTTTAATACCAGCTCTTGAAATAGAATAATCAAATTTTGGGCTCGATATTCTTGTGCCAAGAGTTATTTTATATAGGTCTGATGCAATAGCATTATTACATCCGATTAAATCTTTTAGCTTTGTTTCAATAGCCTTCTTTTTATCTTCAAAAGGTTTAATTTCGGCTTTCATTTCGGATATTTTACTGTTTAAATCCTCTAATTCTTGAATTAGTTTGCTATCAATATCGGCTTTTACAGTGATTCCGTTATTTACTACACCCTTGTGCATATAAGCTTTAACATCTTGCGTAAAATCTTGACAATCTGCAATAATGTCATTTAATTCTTTTTGTGGTTTATATTCAAACCATTCAAACTTTACTATTTCATTTTCTTTACAATATCCAACTGCTATATATGCTTTTTCCTTATTTCCTAATGCACAATTAAAATCTAATTGAGCCTTATAATATTCCGGTATTCCATCTTTCCAAGTTTTTGCATTTACATCAGTAGTTTTTGCTTCAAATATTGCATCATCACTTGTAATACCATCACAATGACACACAAGCTCTAAACATAATGCAGGTTGATACTTAAACTCTTTTTGCTCGTCTGTTACGCTTAACCCTGTTTCATCTTCAAACATAGCGATTATATCATTTTCTAAAAACTCCCCTCGTTTTGTAGCTTCGTTGCCTTCAAACATATCAGCAATTACACCGGCTTTTTCTAGTACAAGTTCAATTCTCTTTTTATATGGGTTTATTCCTAGTACAGTTGCAAATTCTGAACCTCCAATACGTTTTTGCCTTACTTGCTTATTCCCTATTAATTCTTCTTTAGTCATTATTTTCTTCTTTCTCTAATATAGCTTGTTGTGTTTTTAAATAACCAAATACTATGCCAAAGTATAATTTGTAACATTCAGGCGGAATTTCTTTAGGAATTTGTTCTATACAATTATTTGTTAATTTTAATAATTCGTCATTTGTAATATACATTATTTACCTTCTTTCTTACTTGCTCTATTTTCATTCTTTGGTGTGGTTAGTGCTTCTTCTATTGTCCAGCTTCTTCTTAATCTTGACCTTATTAATTCATAGCTCATTTTTAATTCTTCTGCCCATAAAGCTAAACATTTTTTCTGTCCGTTATATTCTATTAAACGGTTTCTTCTAGTATTTTGTGATTGTTCTTTTGGAGTTGCCCAGCGACAATTGCAAGGTTCATAATTTCCATTATTGTTTATTCGGTCTATTGATAAATTATTTTTATATCCATTGTTTATCGCCCAATTATAAAAATTTTTATAATCTAACCATTCTTTGCATATGGTTATTCCTCTACCACCATAATCTTTATATCTATCATCATATTTTTTTAAACATCTTGTTTTAATGTGATTCCAAATTCCGTATAGTCGTGTTTTAGAATGATTTTTTTTCATGTCGTGGTCTCCTTATAAAAACTCCCCTACTTGACCACGACGAAAAGTAAGGGAGTTTTACAACTAAATCTTTTTTCGTGGTCAGTTTTTATTATACTAAAATTATCTTTTTTCTGCAACCTCTTTTCTACGGCATTCTCCACATCTTCCCCACGCTTTTAAGGCTTGTTCTGTAGTCGGCTTGTTACATACAGGGCATATTGGCTTTTCTTTTTTTTCTTCTTGCGGTTCTTCTTTTCCGGTTACTGCATCAAATAAATCTGCTTCAACAATTTCAAGAGCATTTATATACAAATATCTTTTTAGATATGTATGAGTTCCTCCTAATGCTTGAATTTTATTACATCCTTTTAGTTCTAATTCGGCAATCGGTGAAGTAAATGTTACGCTTGTTTTATCTTCACAGTCAACAATTTCTAATTCGGCAATTTCGCTTGTCATTGAAAAATTAGAAAACATTTTATTTTTAGCAAATAATTCATTGACAGTAGGTAAAAAATCTTTTAATTCAAAATATTCAAATCCTGCATAGTTATTTTTTCCAGATTTTTTAAGTTTCAAGTTTTGTAATTCTACTCTACATTTTTGTAATTTTTCGTAAATCATTTTAATAACTCCTCTAAATTAAATCCTCTAATATACTGCATATAACAAATAATGCTACTACAAACACCCATATCATACACGGATATTTATTAAAAAACTTTTCTAACATAACTAATACCTCTTTTCTATTTGTTTAAATTATACACTAAATAATTTTATTTGTAAATACTTTTTAAAAAATAATTTTTAGAGCGCACAGGATGCGTTTTAAGGCGTGTTAATATCTTTTATGTGGGTTTATACCTTTTTTGTATTTAACCCACCTTAAAATTAATCCTCGTGCTTCTGGTTAAACTTTTAGTTTAATTGCTAGTTGTTTTATTTTTTCTTCATATTCTTTCGATGTTTTACAAGTTTGTTGTAGTTTTCTTTTTTCTTGCTCATAGATTAACCATTTGTTCATTTTCTTATATCTCTCTTTTTTAAAAATTATCAAACTCTTTGATCTTTTGCGTGTTTATATCGAAAAATAGCTTTATATTTTTATTACTCTCGCCATGTCTATTTTTAGCAATAATTAGTTGGAGAATTTTAGGGTCAATATCTTTGTCATAAATTCCTTCTCTATGTGCAAATAGTACAAAATCCGCATCTTGTTCTATTGCTCCCGATTCTCTAATATCACTTAACACTGGTGTTTTATCTTGTCTTTCTTTTAAATTTCTATTTAGTTGTACTAATACCAGTATGGGAATTTTAAGTTCTGTTGCTATGAGTTTAATATTTCTTGATATATTTGTAGATTTTTCATATAGGGATTTATTTCCATATCCTTGAATTAATCCTAAATAATCAATAATAACAAAATCAAGTTCTTTATTTTTTTGTTCTTTTATATACTTTTTCATTTTTTCGCAAGTCAAATTATAATCACAAACTACATTTAATTTCCATTGTTTTAAATCTTCAAGACCTTGTTTGTACAATTGCATCTCTTCAAAATTAAATCCAAAGTTTCTATATTTAAGTGCATTTAACCCGTTTAACATACATACAAATCTGTTTTGTAGTTGTTCCAATGGCATTTCTAAACTAAAATAAAGAACAGATTTTTCTTGTAAACAAAATTGAGCCGCTAAATTTAAAGCAAGTGAAGTTTTTCCAGTTCCGGTAGAACCACCTAAAGCTATATAATCTCCTCCCATAAATGAGCCTATATAAGTATCTAATTTTTTAAATCCCGTATTAACTGCGGTTTCTGCATTTTGCAAATATTTATCTGGAAAAGTTTCTATACCTTCTGATATATGTTTTATTTTTGTATCTTCAAATTTTAATGATTCTTTTAATTTGATTATTTCTTCAATATCTTTTTTATTTTTGGCGGATTTAATTAATTTATTTAGATACTTGTTCACTAGTTGTACACAAAACTTTTCTGCTTGTACACTTAATGGTGCAACTTCAGAAATATCCAAAAGTCTTATTGTAGTATCATTGCTTTGTAAAGTTTCTTTTAGTAGCACTAAATCAACAAATTGGTCATTGTAATAAAGTTGTTTAGCACAATCAAATATTCTTTGGTTAAGATAATCTTCAAAATATTTTTTATCTAAATTTTCAATAATATAGCTTTGTTTAGTTTCATTTAGCATTAAATTAAGAATATTTATTTCTAAATCAATATCAATATTAGACATTTTCATACATCTCCTGTAATTGAGTTATATAATCCCCTTGTGGTTTTTTTATTTCTTGTCTGTTTTTTGGTTCCCAAACTGCAATTATTTTTTGCTTCCAATTTTTTATCTTCTTTCCGTTTTTATCTTTCCAATCTGAAGATTCATAATAATCAAAAAATCTTTTAGCATCTACATTATTATTTCTTTCCTTACAATATTCTTCTACTTCTTGCAGGGAAGGTTCGGTAAATTTAGTTTTTTCTTTTTCTTTTTTATTTTCTTTTTCTTTTTTTGTTATTAAAGGAGTAGCACCTATATTAGCACCTATATTAGCACCTATATTAGCTATTGTTTTTCCGGTAGGATTATTGCTTTTCCCGTTCTGTGATCCACCTACACCCCTTAACCTCATCAAAGGTAACAAACTTTTTACTGCTAATTTCACATAATTATTTTCTTTACTTATATCAATTTCATTATTGAAGCCATATTCTATGAGTATTTCCCAAGCTCTCCCTCTATATTTTTGTGGTATTACGTTGATAGTTTCTCTAAAGTTTTCAAATATCCAAAGAGCTTTTTTGTTTAATTTTTTCTCTTCCATTTTTTCTCCTTTATATAGGAGTATATTAAATTAGCAAAAAATAATACACTCTTAGTTTGTATTTAATCTTAGATAAAAAGTAGGAACAAAATGTCTAAGAACCATTCTTTCAATTAAAGTAGCTAGCTTTAATCTAGTTCCTACTTCTATATTATAACATTTTACACAAAATGTAAATTAAAAATTTTGTTCATAAAATTCTGCTTGCATTTCTGCATAATCTTCTTCCCACTCTTGATACTCGTGCATTAATTCTTCTTCGCTTATAATTTCTTCTTCCACATTACTCTCCAATCTTATACACTCTTGCTTTTTTTACTCCTAAATTAATAGCTTCTTGTTTTGTGTTTACAAATATATCCGCTCTATTCCCTTTGATTTTTCCTCCTGTATCTTCTGCTATAAATACCCCATAACCCTCAATATATAAAACACTTCCTAATGGTATTATATTCGGGTCAACCGCAATAGTTCTTTTGGTTTTAGGATATACACCTGTTTTTGTTGTATTGCCCGTATGGGTGTAGAATGTTAAAATAAAGTCGCCTAAATCATCATACGGAATCGGTGATATATCACGTTCAACAATTATTGTTTTTGGTGTTTTTTTAACTTGTTTGTATAATTCTATTGTGTTACATCCCATAATCATTAAAAGCATTAAACTTATTATTAGCCACATCCCAAAAAATATATCACTCTTTCTCATCCTCTTTTTCCTCATACTCTCTGCACACTTCATCATAATAAATAACGCACATTTTTTGATTATTGCAAGTTAAGTTTAAATTATCATTTTGTTTAAATTTTTTGCATTTATATGGAATCTGTATTCGCATCTTCGCTGTCCTCTAAAACCCATTCAAGAGCTGTAACTGCTCCGTTTGCAAGTGTAAATTCGCTTGTAAATATTGCCGATTTTTCTTGTATTTTTTTATAAATTTCAATCTTTTCTTTAATCTCTTGTTCAGATTTTACAGACATTTTATAAACTCCTCTACTCTCTCAACAAATTCATCAATTAGTCTTACTGATGCACAATCAGCGTCTATTTCTCTCATAGCGTGTGTAAAAACTTCTGCAATGAGTTTTAACTGTGTAATTGTTAGAGTTATTTCTTTTTGTTTCATAATATTTCAATCTCCCAATTAAAAAAGTATTCAGATTTTTGTTCACCATTCAAATAATAACGGCATTGATACTCTACACCTTTTTTAGTTATAAATATTGCTATAATATGTCCGTTTATCTCAAATGGTTTTATTATACAAGGCTGATTAATTGTATCTATTAAAGTTTTTAAACTTATTTTTTCTTCAACTGTTTTCATTCAATAATTCCTTATTTTCGTCTATGTATTTCCATTCATAGCCATAAGCGGTTTTACATTTTCCTGTTAGTGCTGAACTTAACATAGATTGGCTTAAATTTAATTTTTTATACGCTTCTCTTTGAGAAGTCCAGATTTTAACAATTTTATTATTTAATATTTGAACAACTTTTCCCTTTCTGCTTCTACGCTCCATTGATTGTTTAAATCTATTTTCGCTCCAAGAAATTATATGAATATTATTTTTTAAATATCCAATTTTATTATTTATTCTATCAACAGAAGGTTTTTTTGCTTTAGCATAATTTTATTTTTCCCATTCTTTAAAAAGCCTTAAAAAAATAATCTTTATAAACAATAATTTTGTTTAATTTTTTTCTCTTTTTTACCCCGTCAATTATTATTTCTTCGCTTACATCTATGCCGTTGATTTTATTTGTCATTTATTTATCCTTTAAATTCAAATATGCTGTTTCTTGCTCTTCTAATAATGCTCTACCAAATTGTTGAGCAATTTTTTTATCTTCTTCTGTTTTTGCGCAACATTCAAAAAACGGGCAACACTCGTCTAAAAAAAAGTTGTGCCAATAAATTTTTCTTTTATATAAAAAGTCTTGAATATGTCTTGTCCAACCAAAAAAGAAATTTCTTATTGGATTATAAACCTTCAATTTTGTAATTTTATTTTTCATTCCCCCTCCTTAAATAGTTGTTGGATTTGGTGTTTAAAATCTTCTTTATTACATAAATATCTCAATATATCAATACAATCTCCCAACACATAATTTTTAAGAATTACTATACTTGAAGTTTTAATTTTATAAAATTCTGCTTCATTCATTCTATATTGTGCAAGCAAGCATATCATC
Organism: Bacilli bacterium; assembly: GCA_045119835.1. Lineage (GTDB taxonomy): Bacteria > Bacillota_I > Bacilli_A > RFN20 > DUOF01 > CALVUJ01. Next base: position 16,152 of record JBGVED010000097.1, read on the forward strand.
TGCAATAGCCTACGGTCTGTGATTTCGGGATATTTTTCTAAATTATAAGCATATTTACAAGTCGAATAGCAAGCTTTATCCATTTCAGGACAATGACTTTTCATATATCTTTCAAAAGTAAAATATTTATTTGCTAATTCTTCATTATTCCAATATTCATCAGCTATTTTACAATTGTCTATATGTTTTGGTTCAATACCAAACATCTTAAAAAATTCTTGTTCTAGTTCGGTTGTCATTCTTCCTCACTTTTAAGCCATTGTTTTAGATAATCTATGCAATTTTCACACTTTATATGTGTTGGTATAGTACAACCATCTGCGCAATTTTTGTTTTTCAAAAACTCAGCCATCTCATCAATACTCATATTTTTTATTTTTTCGTAGTTATTCATTTATATCTCCATATCCAAAAACTTACCGAGATTTTCTTTTTCGCTAATTATTTTTTGTTGGTATTTTTCCATTCCAAGTTCATCATCAAAGGCTTCGCAAATTTGATAATTGCGTAAATGGTTTTGAATTCTTGCTTGGTAGGAATCGTAAATTTTTATTGAGTTAATTATTGCTGATATTTTCATTTATTCTCCTTTTCTAACCATTGTTTTATCCCCGTAAAACAATCTCTTTCATCGCAACAATCAACACCTTCATACACGCAAAATTGCTCACAATATTTATTGCTTTTAAGCCAAGCTGTGAAGTCATCAATAGACATAGATTTTAGTTTATCAAAGTTTGTCATTATCTTAATACCTTTTTCTTTTTTTTAAATTATACACTAAAATTTTTTATTTGTAAATACTTTATTTTAAAATTTATTTTTAAAAAATAAAAAAGTAACAAAAAACAAAAAAATAACTTCTCTCTTTTAAAATAAAACCTTGCCTGATAAAACAAAACTCATATATGTTTACTAGTTTTTATAAATTTTTTGATTGCTCTTTGTTGTTTATTAGTTCTTTTGATATTTAATCTTAAATCTTTTAATGGTATTTTTTTAGGCTTTTTTAAATATTTTCCGTTTACATCTACTAAATTAAAACAATTTTTCATATATTTATCTATGTAAAACTGTTCTCTCTCAAACCTTTGGGATTTATTCAATACTCGTTCTAAAATATAAAATTTAAACTTTATATTCTTTTTATTGTACCATTTCATTAATTCAGGATTATGATGTGTTCGTTCTTTAAAATCCTTTAAATGATAAAAATATCTAAGTTTTAAGTTTTCTGTACTTCCTATGTATTTTCTATCTTTTACTTTGCATTCAGACACGCATTCAAAACAATAAATAAATACCGCCATAAGTACCCTTTCCAAAGAGTAATCCGGATTATATTGTGGCAGGGTATTCGGAATATACCTTTTCGAGAGCTACTCTAGCCACTTAAGTATTATACTATAAAATTATATTTGTATTATAATTAAATTATGGAAGAGATATATAGGTTCATAATACCGCTACCCCCTGTAACTAAAAAGAATCATTCAAATATATTTTTTAATAAAGCAACAGGCAAGAGATTTATTTCAACTTCTGATAGTTACAAACAATATGAAAAAGATTTCTTGTTATTATGTCCAAATATACCTATAATTAATTATCCTATTAATTTAAAAGCCCTTTATTATATGCCTACTAAACGTAAAGTTGATTTAATAAATTTACATTCTGCTTTACACGATTGCCTAGTCCGTGCCAACGTATTACTAGATGACGACTTTTCTATTGTAGTTAGCACAGATGGGTCAAGAGTTTATTATGATAAGGATTATCCACGTACTGAAATATATATTGAAAAATATTAATTTTCTGTTATTATAAATTATGTGGGCTAGTGAATAGCTACACGAAAGACGGAGTATCCGACCGTTTGCCCACATTTTATAGTTCGGATTTGCTACTGGGAGGTAGATTTATGAAATTTATTGATTTAACGGGACAAAAATTCGGAAAATTAACAGTAGAAAAACTACACGAAAAAATCCAACAATATAAAAATAATAAAAAATCAGGGTTTAAATATTATTTCCTTTGTAAATGCGAATGTGGGAACAAAAAAATTGTGGAGTCTTATCTTTTAATAAGCGGACAGACAAAATCTTGCGGATGTATAAATAAATCACAATGTGCAAAAATTAATTATAAACACGGACTTTGTAATATTCCGTTATATAGGGTATGGATAGACATAAAATCAAGATGCCTAAATAGCAGACAAAAAAACTATAAACATTATGGCGCAAGAGGTATAAAAGTTTGTGATGAATGGAAAAATGATTTTTTGATTTTTTATAAGTGGTCTATTGAAAATGGCTACAAAGAAGGTCTAACAATAGACCGAATAGATACAAACGGCAACTATGAGCCAATTAATTGCAGATGGATATCGCAAAAAGAACAATGTAACAACAAAAGAAACAATTGTATTGTGCAATACAAAGATAAATCATTAACAGTTAAGGAATGGTCTGAAGTTCTTAATATAAAATACATTACTCTAAAAAAACGCCTTGATAGGGGTTGGAATATTGAAAAAGCATTATTTACCCAAACAAAAAATAATATGCTATAATATATACTTGAATATGACAAAGAAAATCCAAGAACAGAAGTTATAATTGAAAAATATTAAATATCGTTTCACATAAATCATATACTAATATCTTTTTCTAGCAGTCTAACGACTGTATTTTTTTAAAAAAAATACTACTTAATAATAAGTAGTAGATTACATCATTTAAAAAAGAGGAATTAGTAAGAGTGAGTATATTTTCCATTTATAAATTTAAGTTTTTCGCATTTTAAATTATTTCTATTGTACTCTATATGAATCCAAGTACTATTCTTGCTATGTTCTTCTATTAATTGAGTCCATTTTAAACCACTATTTACAATAAAGTCAAACAATTGTTTTACTGCCATATTAGGAACGTGTATATCAACTGCCATACCCTTTTTGTGTGCGCTATTGCTAACACCGCCTACTAAGCTATTTAATTTATCACATCTATAACCACTTGTGATAATTATTGGTTTATTTAGTTTATCTCTTAAAGGTTGCAAAAATTCTACTATCAAAAATAAAATATTATCTAATATTTCCGCTTGTTGCGGTATATTAGCAATATTATTTTTTCTTGCCGTATCAGATTTAATTATTTCTTTAAACGTGAAATTAATCATCTTTTCTCCTGCATTTTAGAATCTCTTTTAATTCTGCAATACTTTCCGATATATCATCTTTTATGCTTGCAATTTCTCTCAAAACGTGATTTTGAAACTCTTTGTATGCGTTTAATTCAACATAATCTTGTTTCACGTCTTCTAAAATTTCTCTATGTTTTTTTTCAAGTTGCTCCGGTCTGACGAAAATATTATTTTGCCAAATAAACATAAGCAAAATTACAATATATGGAGCAAAGTGTTGTAAGATATCACTCGATAAATTCATTATTTGCCCTCCTTTAAAAGCGTAAATGCGTTTGCAATTATTGATTTTGTGTATTCTAATCCATTAAATTTAGGCAATCTTACTTTTGATACTTCATCACAATATTGCATAAAGTTTTTAACATCAAAAAACCAAGAAAAGGGCTTATTGCCTTTCATACAATTGTAATCAATAGTTTCTAATGTAAAATTGCTTAGTTCGTTAGTACCGCCCTTTGAGCGTGCCAGCATATGTCCTAATGATACATTTTCTTTTGTTAAAAGGTTTCCGCCTATGTCGTGTTTAACGCTTGGCATATTACCCTTGAGCCATTCTCGTTTTAGGATATTGTTATATTTAAAAGGAATCTTATTGTTAATGCACGCAATTCGCATTATTCTGTAATTCCTTTGACTTTTGTTTTAATCAAATCAAAAATAACTTGTGTTAAAACGGGTACATTTGCAAGAATCAATTTTTTAACAACATATTTAAAAACAAAATTCAAACCGAGGTTGTCTAATGCCATTTCTAAATAATTAGTAATAATCTCGTCAACTCTTTGCTTTTTTTGTTCGTTTGTAAGTTCTGAGTATTCTTCATATTTTGCAATGTAGGTTTTAACTGTTTGTGCAAAATCATTAATAAATTCGCTAAATTTCATTTTTATTCTCCTATTTTATTTACAGTACCTTTCCAAACAAAGGTATTATCACTTGTGTTTTTTATGTAACTATTTTCTAAATTAATAGCACCCCGCCAAGGTACGCTTGAAATAACTCTGTTATTGCCTAAATGATAATTGCTACTTCCGAACGAAGGTATCGCTGGTGCTGTAGCTACTGTTTTCCAAGTAGTACCGTTATCGTTTGAACTATATAAAGTTACACCTGACGGAGTATGTGAAAATTTAACTAGGTATTCAATACCGAAATTAACTGATTGGTCAACCCAAACAGTAGAGCTTGAATACCAAGATGTACCGTTTCCTGTTACAAAAGTCCATTTAGAATCAGGCAAAACACCAATGGCAATATAATTAGTAGTTGTTGAAGCAAATAAAATAGATTCTGCATCTGTACCCTCTGGTGCTTTTGGCAAGCAATCAATAACTAAGTCAAAATTAGTAGGTAATGTTGTGTTTTTTAAAACCGTTGCACAACTTCCAGAATGAAAATTATTAATAATATTATTTTGGCTTATAGGTACCAATCCAGTAATTTCAACATTAGGCACTTTATAATTTAATTGCTCCAATAATGACTCTTTTAAAGAAATTACTCCGTCATTTATAGTAATTGTTGAATCATCTATTTTTACACCACCCAAAGTGCTTGTTGTTGCTACGGGCAATACATAACTTCCGCCACCGCCTGATGTTTCACCAAAGACGGGTAAATATTCTCCATTTTTATCTATAACAAAGCCCATTATAACCCCCTATGAATATATTAAAGTAGTTCTATCATCCCAAGCAAATTTATAATCTGCGCTTCCGCCGGCGAATTTAATAGATGTCGGTTTATCGTTTGCATCATAAGTAATTGCTTTAATCTGCCATTGTTCTGAATCTGTACCAACTCCACTCGCTGCCGTTCCGATATATTCGGTATTTGCTGTTGAAGTTCTATCGAATAACATTTGAGTTCCTAGCATTATTAATTCTCCTTATAATCAATTATAATATTTTCTAACTCTTCTATTGTTTGACAAGCGTTAATTGCTTGCTTAATTTCGTAATTCTTACCCCAACAAAATGAATGTAATTGAGTTATTAAACCGCCAATGCTAAGTAAATCTTGTTTTGTGCAAGTTAAGGGCTGATTGTCTTTACCAAACCAGATAATAGTTTGGCTTGCATTCATTGATTCAACCATAGCTATTAAATTAACTTTCTGGTCTGTATCAGAATCAAATAAAACGTTTTTATATAAAACCCCTTGGTTTAATGCTTCATCTCTTTTGTCGTCATTTTCTTGAATTTTTTGCTCTTTTAATTCATTTAAAACTCTTGCATCGGCTTCTTTTTGTGTTTCATCCCATACAATTATCTCTCTTATCTGGTCTTTTGTTTCTCTATATCCGATGTGATTTTTCCTGTTTGTAGGCTCTGGAGGTTGTGCTTTAACAAATAATTTGTAACCGTCTTGAATTAATAACTCAATATTTAAGTTATAATTTATAACCCCGTTTGCATTTTTAGGCGGTAATACAATTTGCCCGTCAACAAGTTTTACATATAAATCTGTCATTATTTACTCCTTTATGTGATTGTGGATGTCCAATAGTAAGTATATGTTGTATTTGTAACACCTAGATTATATGTTGTGCTTCCTGTTTTTAAATAACAATTTTTTATATCAAGAGTTACATAAGTACCAGCGCCTGTCATTCCGCCAGAATCGTTATATGGACACACACCAAAACAAATTGGTGTCGCATACCAAGAAAGCGCCCCTTTTGTTGCGGAATCAACATTAATGCCGTTAACATAGCAATTATATGTCGTGCCGTTATATGTTACCTTTACAGTCGTCCAAGAGTTATTGCTGATATTCCCGTTATATGAAATATATGACGTGCTTGATTTTGAAGCCCTGCATTTTACTTTACTACTTTCAACCCAAACACCGACACCGTTAGTATAACCGCTTGATGTTGTTTTTTTGTTTCCTATAACAAACTGTTCACTGCTTCCTGAAACATTTGAGCATTTAAACCTTACATATACCTCAAAGTTTGTTGTACTCATTAAACTTGAAGCGTTGCTGTTTGTTATAAGATATTTTGATGTGGTAAATCCGCTTGCATAACCATTTGAATCTATTGATAATGAACCTACATTTGAAAAATTAGTAGTATTTAAGCTCGTTGTAGTAGTTGTATTGTATGCACCCGTGCAAGTTAAGGTTTTGTTTGAATCCATTACAACAGAACCCGTTTCAGTTCCGTAATTTGCTTTATAAATCGAATAATTAATTGTAGTGCCATTGGTTACGGTTAATGTTGTCGTAGAAACATTGCTTGATGTCGTACCGTTTAACGTGATATCTGCCGTCATTGGATTACTACTTGAATCAACAACATTAACGGTTAAAGTATATTGTACGGGCGATAAATTAACGTATTTCGTATCATTACCCGTTACCGTCCAGCTTCCAGTTTGAGTATCGTAATTAGTGTAAGATACAGAGTAATTAATTACTGTACCATAAGGCACGGTTGCGGTTTTTGATGTATATGTATTTCCGTCATAAGTTAAAGTACAAACAGCATCGCTTGGAGTTGTTACAACCGTAATTGTACATCTATCAGTACCGCCTAAAGGTTTTAATTTAGTCCTTATACTCATTACCACTTGCCTTCTAAACTACCAAACCAAGTAGTACCTGCATCAATTGTCCTAAATACTAAGAAATATTTACCGGTTGTACTTAAATCAGGAGTTGTATTGTTTTGCCAAACTACACCACTTGGAAAAGTCAAAGAGTAAGCTGTAGTACTCATATCAACAAATAACTCAAAAGTATAAGAAACGCTTGCAGATAAATTCAAGCTTGTTGTGCTGAATGTATATGTTGTATTCGCTGCCGGAGTTGATTTATAAATAGATTTGTTTTGTTCAAGCGCAATAGTGCCGTCTGATAAAGTTTCAATATTTTGAGTTGTTTCAACATCCAAAGGCGCTTTATTATTTAAACTTGATTGTATATTAGAGAATCTCGCTTCCCCTATCGAATCAAGATTGTTTAATGAAACATTAGCACGAGATGATAAACCGACATCATCCATACCAAGCCAAACTAATAAATCGTTTACTTTTAAAGACCATTTGTTTAAGTTTATAGTGCCGTCAAAAGGATATGCCGTACCAGCACCAAACAAATTAGGAGAAGCTCCAACATACTCTTGAGTCGCATTATGAACGGTTGAGGATGTAACGGTTATATCATCTGTGAAGTTTTCTTCATCTGTTGAATAAGCCAAAACGTAGTCTGAGCCGTCCCAAGATAATTTTAATGTATATACGGTTTCAGTTTCTATGGTATATGTACCAGTAGATCCGTTAGCGATATCCCAGCTGGTGCCATTTGATGAAATTGATAATACAAATTTACCATTAATTATTGCAAGCGCAATACCGTAACTTGAATTGATTATATTTTGTTGAGTTGTTACATCATTGCTTGTAATAAATTGAGTTTTAAGCTCCCAAGAATAATTGCCAAAGTTCCATTCGTAAGGGAATTGTAAATAATCACTTGCACTAAATCCGCTAACATTACCACTATTAATAGTTAAATCGCCAATTATTAATAAATTAGGATTTTTTGCTAATTGTAATTGGTTTATTTGTTCATTTATTGGCTCTAATGCTGAAGCAACCGCCGCCTCTGTGGTAAATTTTTGCGGGCTTGAACTTTCTGCATCGCTAATTGAATTTGCAATAGCTGATGATGCAAAAGTGTTTACTAACAAATTAGTAATTGTATTATCTGTAGCATTTATTGTTTTATTTGTTAGAGTTTGAGTTTCTGTTTCTGTTACTACTCCTACCGGTTTATTTTTAATATAATCAACAGCTTGAGTATCTGTTTGTGTCCAATCTGCTTGCATTTGTCCGGCAACTGCTGTTTGTGCCGCTTCTTCCGCTCTGTCTGCTTCTCTTTCTGCTCTATCAGCTTGTTCTGTAGCATCACTAATTACAGTTGCTGTTTCGTCTTGGATATCTTGAATTGCATCATCTTTGGCATCCCCGATATCATTTATTGCATCATCTCCGGCATCGCCAATATTATTAATGCTTGTTTGTTCTTGTTCTTCTAAGGCATCAATAGCATCTTGTAGAGCTGCATTAATTGTTATTGCATTTTCATCAACTGTGTTACCAGTACAAATATATAACAATGCGTTAGGGCTTGTTACCATAATTTGATTGGTTTCTCTGCCAAAAATATTATTAACGCTTGAATTATTGCCAATCGTACCGGCAGGTGTCATTGAAAAATCCATACGGTAATCATGACCAGCATTTGTATCACCTTGAGAAGTTGTGGATTGCACCCCTGAGTTTGAAAATACACCAGTACACGGGGTAGAAGTTTTTGCTAAACAAAAAGCCGAACCAGTCGAAGCTGTACCGTTAAATATATGATTATGTGTTATGCTTGGTGTTCCCGGTAAATTCAAACCACCGGGGTTTGAAGTTGCCATTCTAAAGAAATAATCATTACGGGGCATTAATATTCTTTCATTCGTTGTGTCAACCCCATATAACCAAGCTACCCCGTAGGTACTATAGTAAGCATCAACTATATCTTTGTCTGCAATATCATAGTATGTATGCCCGTTATCACTTATGCTTACATCAATTTGACTTGAACCTAAAACAATTCTTGTTGCTGTTCCTGCTTCTCTTTCAGAGATACATTTATTATAGAATGTAGGATAGCCATAATGTACTCCTGATTCTGCATCTTTATAAGCATAAGTACCTTGCAATGTAAAGCCTTGAGTATCTGCATAGCTTAGAACGTGGTCTTTTATTACAATGTCAAATAAATTATGGCTTCTACCGCCATTTTCAAATATGCGCCAATTAATTCTATCATTTACAGGATTGTTATTTAAGTTTTGGTTTGTGTTCGATATATATACAATACCGTCTAATTGACAAAAACTATTGGCATAATATGTAGTTCCGCTATCCCATTCTGCAAGACCTTGTTGAAGTATATAGTTTGTTTGGTAAGATAAAACTTTTCCAAAACCTGTCATTTCGGGTAATGGAGGATATTGATTTGTAGGAGTTACAGCACCAATAAAACCTTGCCCCCAAGCGGGCAATGCTTGTATGGTGTCTATATCTGCTGTTCCTATATATGTAGCTGCTAATGCTGAACCAAATTGTCCAATTTCTGGACCTTGTGCTAATTCGCTAGACGGATTTGCATTTTCCCCAAATAGTTTTCCTGTTTTTCTTGTTAATTTTGGCATTTTATTCTATTTCCTTTAAAACTACATTACACCCTGTCGGATAGGGTAATATATTTTTATAATCTGCTAATTCTATTATATTACGATACGCACTATCATAATTATATGTTACTTCCATTTTACTCCAAGTTGTATAAACATTACCTTCGCTCCAATCCCAAATGGCATCATCAATTTCTTTACAAGTATGATTTATCGAATTCTTAATTATTTTTAGTTTTATTAGTCTTCTAAAATCATCATCTTCCATTTTGTTATCTTTTAATCTTACATCTTGCCAGTCTTTATACATTAAAAAACCGCCGTTATTATCGGCAAAATTGTTATATGTAGAAAAACCTCCTTGTAAATTATTCCAAGATTCATCCCTTATTGTAGTATCGTATAAATAAGATAAATAAGGTCTATCAAATTTTTCAATACCATTAAAGAACCTGTCTAAATCAACCCATTTCCCTACTACATCCAACTGAGCACCTATTGATTTATCCACGCTTAAACATTCATCTCTTATTTGCAAAATTAAATTATTTGCAAAAATTAACTCAACCATTAAATCAATTAATGCTCTATTTTTAGGCGATTGACGATATTGGATTATAATTAAATCCTTAAACCATTCTTTAGTTTTTTCTAATTCCTTTATATAATCCATTATTCTACCGCCGTTATATAAATTTTGTTAGCATCTGTAGTAAATTTATCTGCTAAAGTTGCAACACTTAAATAATCTGTCCAAGTTCCTGAAACATAAGTTATGGTTACAGAATCGCCCTCGGTTGGAGTTCCTATAACAGTAATCCCATAATCTGTTAAAGTTACTTGGTTTCCGTTGTAATACCATTTATTTTCTGTAAAATCGAAAACATAACTTCCTGATTCATCTCCGTTTTTATCTTGGAAGGTTGTTGAATTAACACTTGCCGAAGTTATGCCTGTTCCACTTATAGAAGCACTTGCAGAACCGCCAGTTGATACTTCTACATTTAACGCATAACCATTTCCGCCATCCGCTAACATTGCATCTGCGCAAACTTCTGTAATTTTTGAAGTTTCTACAGGCTCACCAATGTTGTATGATAAATTTTCTGCAATATATTCTTTTATTGCATTCATATTAATTTCACCAAGCTCTGTAATGATTTTAACATCAAATTTAATATATAAAGGAATTACTTCCTCTCTATCAAATCTAATAGTCATTTCTTCTAAACTTGCTGTAGTAATCGGTACTTCTACATCTCCCCTTGTTTCGCTTCCCCCTAAATTACCATAAATAATATCGGCAATTTCTGTATTAGCTCCGCCCTCTACAATAACCCAAATAGTATGAGAAGCAGTACCTGTACTATCAGCTTCATCTGTTCTGTTTTCGTGAATTTTAACATCAATAACTCCGTCTAATTCTAATATACTAGCTACCATTGTATCAATATTATTTTTGCTTGCTTTTGTAACTGAGCGTTCTCTTCTTATTCTAAAATCGCTATCGCTCTCTTCTTCGTAACCAATCGATGTAGCACCTACATTATTAATTACCGATAAAACGCCGGGGATAATTGTTACTGGTGTAGTGATAGTTCCAATAGTAGGAATAACAACTCCTTTTTCTTTTGCTCTAAATTCTACCGTAGTAGTCCCTGCTAACAATGTAACAGAATCAACCAAGTACCAAATATTTCCGGCATCATCAGAAACAGTATAGGAAGCGACATCGGGCTCATTGTATGCACCGTCTAAACCCTCTAAGCTTACTGTTTGATTTGTAGTAATAGCAATATTTTGAATTGTATATGCGCCTTTTTTACGTTTTAAATAATTAATCTGATATCGATTATCTTGAATAGCACCTACACATTTATCAGGGTCGCAGGAGTTATAAACCTCTGTTATCATTTCTCTGATAATAGTACCCATATAAGCAAGCAATTGAACTAATTGTCCATCTGGTGTATTTGAATCAAAGTTTAATGTTTCTCCCGATTGTTCATAAATGTCCTTAAAACCTGTTACTAAATCGTTAACTAAAACATTATTATCTTTTGTTTGTAACCCTGTATATATTAATTCGTCATTGTCTGCCATAATATTATCCTATATTGTAAATTCAATATTAATTTCTTTGTTCGAGTATTCTGTTAAAACACTACACCTGCAACTATATTGTCTGCCTACTAATTCACTAGAAAAATCATAAACCGCAAGAACTCCGATTCTATTTTGAATGGTGTTTAAAATATCCTCATCTAATAAATTTTTTTGTCCTTTTGCACCTAATCTTGTGTACCAATCAATCCCGTTTTCTAATGCAAAAAAGCAATCGTACTTCCATTCCATGAGGCTCGTATATATATCTTGTGCAATCTGACTTTGTTCTTTGCGATAATCAGCTAAAGAATGTCCAAAAAGCCATTCTTCAAATCCTTCTTCATCTTTTTTTATAGTACGTACCAGCATATTATTATTATACTATATTTTAGTATATCTTTCTTACAATTCCCTTTACCACATCCGCAAGAACTTTACCCTCGCTGTCAATTATTTGACCTGTGGCAGCGGTTGCATCTTCTAATACGGTAGAAATAGTATTCCCCTCTATAGTTGTATTGCCTACAATATTAACTAAACTTGTAATATTTGTTGTTGTACTGATAATTGTATTTGTTGTGCTATTTATATTATGATTTGTTGTATTAATAGTATTATTTGTGCAATTTAATGTATTATCAGTCGTATTCGTTGTAATTGAAGTATCTCTGATTTGAATATCGCTATTTTTATAATAAATATGTAAGCAAGCCTCTAAATATGGCAATAAGGGTATTTTGGGTTGGCTATGTAAACCACAAATAAATAAAGCATCTGTTAAATCGTGGTTCCTATCATAAGCTAATTTTCCCGGCTCACTTGTCATAAACCAAGTTTCTAATTCTCTATCATTAAATAATAATAACCCCTCCATACCCGGTTCAATAGGGTAAACGCTTCCAACATCACCCCAGCCAAAAAAATGAGCTTTTGCATAAATATCTGGATAATTTTCTAATACTTGGTTTCCGTCTTGTTTTAATTGTTTTAATCGCTTATTGTTTACACGGCATTTAACTGTCATTAACTCAGGGTCAAACTCTAAAACAGTAGCAACCTTAACGCAATTCATATTATAATTAATTGTATCTTTTAAGGCTTGTAATAAGTCATAAATTGTTGTTTGATGAGATAATTGTTGATTATTTAACGGCATTAACCTCTCCTTATATCAACGTGTACCCAGCTTGTATAAGTTTTTGTAAACATAAACATCCTTGATTTTTTTGCAGTTGCTCCTAAATGAGATGCATTAACTCCTTGTATTTTAAAATCAACTGCACGACCTGTTAAGTGTTGGCTATTTGAAACACCACCCTCACGTTTATTATTTGCAACAGACCGCCAGCCACTTGTTATAATTACTTTTTTACCCGGATAATATGTATTGCAAAATTCCATAACTCTGTTAGCAATTTCTTTACATCCTTGCAGTTTTCCAACTGTCAAATCCTGCTTTCTTTCGCTTGATGTATTATTATGCCCTATCATATCTTTCCAAGATATAATTTTGTTAATAAAAGTATTAGGCATACTTCCGTTATTTTTTGAAACATATTTATAAACAGACATAACATCAGAACCAACTTTTGAATTTATCGGTTGAACTTCATTATTTTTTACAGTTGATGTCGGAGAGCCTGCTGGATTTGCAGTTAAATTTTCATTTGAGTTTGCAATCTCTTCAATATATTGTAATTGTAGAGTGGTTGTTCTAGTGCCCTCTATCGCACCAGATATTAAGCAGTTATGATTTATACCTAAAACTTTATATTGCCCGTCAAAACGTGCCTGAGTGCTTGATTTTATTTCTACTAATTGTCCTACTTTGATTGTAGGTTCAAATAACATTGATACTTCTAAAATATGGTCGTATCTCTTTGGTGTTTCTAGTAATCCAGTATCGGCTGCTATATAATAACATCCATAATCGCTTAATGTTTCATTATCGTTTAAATTATGAACTACCCCGTTATCAACAAAAGTATGACCGCCTGTTAATTTATTAACCAATACAAAAACATTTCCGTCAAATACAGTAGGTATATTAAATGCACCTTCTAAAACTCCGGTTTCGCCTAATTTTAAGTTTGGTAATTTGCTCACCAAATAATTATAGGCTTCTTTAAATGTAGTTCCAGCGGCGAACGTAACACCGCAATACTCTGTTAAAATATCAGGGTCTGTTATATCCATAACAGTTATAAAATCAGTACCAGACCTATATGAATGACACTCTTGTATGTATCCCCACGTTACTAACGGCAAGCCTTTTTCATAATCATCGCCATAGCCAGCTTCTAATGTTACCCATTTAATATATGGGTTAGTATCTAATAAAAGTCTATCTTGATAAATTGCTTCTCTTGTAGAGCCGTCTAAGTTATAAATAGTTATTCTTGATGTATTTTCCGATTGAGTGGTTTTTGTAACATTGAACTCAATAGTAATAGGGTCTTTTAGTATTTCTTGTTTTGGTTGACCATTACTATCAATCCAGTTAATTAACATTCTATAATGACATTGAAATTTATTCTGCATTATAAATAGTATCCTCTATTAGTTGAACGTCATCCTCATTTAACAATAGCATTAAGACGTTATTATTTGCAAAATCTTCTAATTGAAAAGGCTCTGCATTAGATGCTGATATTATAGATAACCCAAAAGGCAATTTGTTTCTTAAATGTCTTAAAGCATTCATTGTTAAAACTACTTTGTTTCCATTGTTAATATAATCTTTGTATTCTATATCAAAATACCAAGAACGTTGATATGGATAATAATATAATCTTAAAATTGCTGATTCATTATTATCAAGTTTTAATACCATTCTTTGCTTCGGAGAAGCTGTTATAGACGTAATTAATCTCATTATTTAAACCCCAATGGAAAGAACGCTTGTATGCTACCTTTAGCTACATTTACAAGAGTTTTTGTAATACCATTATTTATTTTTTGAATAACGTTTGCAGTACCTGGATATTTGCTGTCGAGCTTATCTATTGTATTTTTAATTAATTTTGTGCCCGGTGCAAGCTCAGCTTTATCGGTATCTATATTTTGTGTTTTTACTGCACCTAAATTATTTTCTTGTGCTTCCTCAATTTTACTTGGCACTAATGCACCGTATTGACTTTTATCAACATCAACTACCTTAGTTGTAGCAATTCTAAACTCTTTAATCGTTACTTCAATATCTGTTATAAAATTATTATTACCTTGGTGTGCTGATACTGATTGCAAATAATAAAGTCTTTTATAATTATCACCGGCTGTTAATGTATGTTCAAATTTTAAACCTTTTAAATTAACTGGTAATCTTAATTCCAAAACCCTGTTTAAATCTGCTACAATAGATTCTTGCATTTTGTCTGTTAATTGTCTTTGTTTTGCTTGAATAAAGTTATTTTCTATCATTTTTTTATAACGATTGTAGCTATTTTCTAATTGATTTACTACATTTATAGCTGATTGTGTTGCATTGCTTACGATTCCAGATATTGATGCAATAGGTTTTAAATTATTTAACGTTTTTTGCAATACTGGATGACTATTTATTTTTGTAGTTATAGCTTCGAGCCATTCTGAACTACCTTTGTAAACTACTTCTCCCACACATCCACGCAACCTGTAAATCTTTGGTTTTATTGCAATATGGTCTTGTACTGAGTGGTTTGTTTCAACAAAATTATCCGTTATAGCAGCTTCTACAGTACTTGTTTCGTCTTCTACATAAGTAAATAAAATCGCAATTCCTTTATCTTCAATTTGAGTTATTATTGAAGTAAAGTCATCGGTTTTTGTTATTTTACCTTGTAACGGTGTATTTATCATCTATATTGCTCCGCTAATATTAAATTGTGATAATTTGATAATTGCTGTATAGCTTCTTTTGCAGGTTGAGGATTATTAAAAAAGTTATTTGTCATATTGCTTTTAACATTATGGTATTGATAACGTGTTCCGCCTTCATCTGGGTCTGGTGATATTTCGTTATCTTCCTCATTTTTCTTACCAAACCAATCAGCAATTAAATCGTAAATATCCTTTATTAACAAGACACTTGATGCAATAGTAAATATTGCACCTATTACTGGTCCGAAAGCAAAACCGCCAAAACCCCCTAATAATCTCTTACCTACCATACCCAAAGCTGTACCCATACCTTTTTTAGATGCAACCCTACCTAATGCCTTACCTGTACCAAATAAGCCACCGATTAAACCTTTGTTTGCTATATTTTTTGCTCCAAACATTGCCGCAATAGGTGCTAAAAGTTTTGCTAATCCTCCACCAAGTGATAATAATTTAGTGAACGCAGATATAGTTTTTAATACGGCTCCACCTGCCATAATTACTAAAATATCCCTTAATAGCTTCATCCATTCTGGTTGTTTCTTTTCCAAAAAGCTTGTTATACTTAAAGCTATTTTTGATGTCCATTCCATTATTTTTTGAATCAATGGCATTGTAGCAATTATTAATCTATTTTTGGCTAATTCCCAGCGCATATTATTCTGTTGCTGTTTGGCTGTATATTCTGCTAACTGTTTACGCTCTTTTTCTGTTAATTGTAGCTTATTAGCGGTTTTCATATATTCGCTAAATTGTTCATTTGATAGGTCAAGAACATTCAACCATTCTTGCGATAATCCAAGTTCTGATAATATCTCAGACTTAACTCTGCCACTATAACGAGATAATGATTTTCTCAAAGACAGAATTAATTTATCGCTATCCATACCACGAGGATTAATTCCAAGCATACCAAAGGTTCTTGCGTTTTCGCCAAAACGTTCAAACCTAAATATTTTAGATTGCAAACTCTGTATATCCCCTGCAACTTGTTCTGGCGATAAACCTGTCCCAGCCATTTGAGCAATTCCAGCCATTCTGTTTAGTCTTGAAATAGAAATACCTGATTGTTTTTCAAAGGTTATATACATTTGATTAGATTTTAATAAGCTATTGCCCATTCTATCTAAGGCTACGGCGGTTGCACCTATTGCACTTACAAATTTTAAGGCTGTACCTATGTTTTTTTGTATTGAGCTATTTAAGGCTTCGTGTTCTGCTTTTGATGCTTTCAATCCATCTAATTCATCTTGTTGAGCTGCGTTTTTTTGTATTAAGGCTTTTTCCTCATTACTTGTTGCCTTGGCTAAATCTTGCATAACTTTTATTTGTTTTCGAGTTTTCTTTTCAGCCTCGGTCATTTTTTTTATGGCTTCATCAAGTGCTTTTACATCCCCCTGAGTGCCTATTTTAATTATAAATTCGCCTAAGTTCATCTTTTTGCCTTATTTAACTCAAAAACAGTCGCTTTGTATTGCCTTGTCATTATTTCAAAATGATATGCTTTTATTACTTCATCAATCGGTGAATTATATGCTATGTTAGGATTGCTATTATACCAGCCTGCCTTGCATATAGTATATATTATAACATCTTCTTTATCTACATTATACCTAACTTTTGGATGAAGTTCTGTTCCTTTATATGGGTTTTCCAAGTAGAAATAAGGCTTTTGATAAAAGGGCGCAAATTTTCCTCCACGCAAGCAAATATAATTTCATAATAATCTTGTCTTGCTTCTGGTACATCTTCCCTATCAAATAAGGCTTCATCTATTTTATATACTTTTTTGTAAGTACAATATTGCAAGCATTGGAATATTGCTTCATTAAAATCTTCCGATGTATCAATACCAATCAATGTATCTTTTATAAAATCTATCACCCCTGTAAAATCTAAATCTTTTTCTAAAATGGATTTATCTCCACCGACTAATTTTATTCCAATTGGTGATTTTTTAATTTCTGCAAAAATAACTTGTTTTAATTTTTGTACATCTTTAATCGGTGCGCAATTAATAACTATTTTATTATTTGTTAATGCGCTTGTCAGTTCTTTCATAGTAGTTTCTCCTCTTCTTGCCAGTTAAATCCAGCCTAAGGGTTTTACCCCTTAAACTGGATACGGACTGGAACTATAAAATTATGCAATACTTCTTTCAGCATCAGCAAATTGAATTACATATTCAACTACTGCTTGTTGTGCTTCACCATTTACATTAGACGTCATATTAGGTTTCTTTTGAATCATTCCACCTTTTAATAAATAGGTGTTATAAGAAATATTGCCTTCGCCATCACCAACCATTTTAACAACGGAGCCATTTATTAAAATAGTTGAAGCAAATCCTTCGTGTTTTGGTACTAGACCATTTAATCTTTTGTCATCATTAGATGACATTAAAATTCTTAAGGTTAAAGTTGCATTTCTTCCGGCTTCATCATAAGCAAAAATACTATTTCCATTTTTTCCTGTAGTTAAAGAAAACAAGTCATTATTTACTTCTAGTGTACCAATATCACCATCGGCGAAATCTTTTAATGGAATATCATTTAAGATTATAACGTCTTGTCCAGTTAATGCGTATGAACTTCCTGCCATTATTATCTCCTTCTATTTAATATTTACATTTATATATTTTCATTATACAATATTTTTGTGAGCTAGAATAGCGCATTCGAAAAGTAGAATATCCAACTACCTGCTCACCTTATACCACTTGGATTTAATTACTGGGAGGTAATTTTATGGAAGATTTAACAAATAAAGTTTTTGGCAGATTAAAAGTAATTGAATTTGACCATTCAGTACCAAGATACTACCCTAATGGAAGCATAAGTGGGCATAGGCATTATTGGCTATGTAAATGTATATGTGGCAACTATAAAGTAGTCGAACATTATGCACTGACAAAAGGCACGACAAAATCTTGTGGCTGCCTTAAAAAAGAACAAGCGAAAACTAATTTTTCAAAACACAACTTAACAAACCATAGACTATACAATATATATGCTCATATAAAACAAAGGTGTTATAAAAAGGAATGTAAAGCATATAAAGATTATGGCGCACGTGGAATAAAAATGTGTCAAGAATGGGAAAATGATTTCTTGAATTTTTATAATTGGGCATTAAACAATGGCTATAAGGAAAATTTAACTATTGATAGAATAGACAATAATGGCAATTATGAACCAAAAAATTGTAGGTGGATTACACTTAAAAAACAACAAAATAATAAAAGAAATAATTTTTTAATAACTATTTATAATAGAACACAAACTTTATCCGAATGGTGTGAAGAAAAAGAACTAGATTATAAAAAAATACAATCTAGACTATCTAGGGGCTGGCTATTGGAAGACGCAATGACAAAAAAATAGGGGCATAAACCCCTATTTTAAAGCCTTTGCTTACCGCTGTACTTGGACTACAACATTAGAGCTGTGAATACTTCCTGATAGCTTAATCGCAATCTGTACCAAGGGGGCAATTCTTTCTTCTCTTTCTGCTTGGTTTTGAAGCGCAATAGGTAAAGAATATATGTAGTATCCTTTTTCTTCTATGTTTCTTTGGAAGTCATCAGGGTCACCAAATGGGATTGAATCATTCCATTTTAAACCTGTACCTATTACTCCATTTCTTACACCTTGCGAGCATCTTGATTCATAAGCATTTTTCAAGCCTGTCATTCCTGCTTCGGTTTGAGGTATTTTAGTATTTGTTTTGCGTAAATAATTAAATCCGCTAACTTCCAATGCTTTTTTCAACCATAACAAATTAGTTGCATCATCTGTATAATAACCATTATCAAAGCTATATACACAGCTTAAACCCTCTGTATTAGCATATACATCAACTCCGTTTTGTTTAGCTAAATTATAGTAAGTTGAATTAATATTGCTATCGGGTTTAATTCCTGTTAATTCTTTTAGGTTCATTGTTAAGGCTGTTGCGGTTCCTGAGTAATTTGTTGATTGTGCAATTGTTGCATAAGTTGCAATTGCTGTTTTTGCAATATTTGCACCCTCGTCGGTTTTTGCCATTAATCTTGTTTTTCTATAACCTGCTGTCTTAATTGAAGCACCTAGTGTGCCAATATTTTTTAGTGATTGAACCACTTCAAAATAAACGTGGTCTTTTGCTTGGATTGTAGCTGCTGCTGCTTCAATTCCTGCATTATCTAATACTTGAGTGGTCAGAACTCCACCAAAATATGCAATTTCTTCCGCTTGAGCTATTGCTTCTGATAATGTGGTTCCTGTTTGTGCTGTACCTGTTGCGGTTACTTGGTTAGCACCGTCAAAATATGAAGCACCATATAAATCTGTACCACTTCCGCCTGTTGTTGCTTTTAATGCTACTGCTGAGGTTGTTCCGTAATTTCTTGATGTGAATTTAATTTTATTTGTATCAACCACGGCAATATCGCAATCTAAGTATTGATTTTTTAATACTGTAACAATATCAGCAACCGAAGCAATAGAAGTAAAGTCTAATCCAGTAGCAGTATAATCTGTTCCGTCTATTGTAACTGTTAAATCACCATTATTGATTAGTTTTAATGCTGTAATAATAGTATCGGTGATTGCAATAGTTGTAGTTGATCCGGCTGTTGCATTAGTTGCAGTATATGGGAAAATAAGGACTTGTCCATTACCTGTTCTTAAATTTGGTACAGGAGTAAATAAGGCTTGAGCCATTTTAGCCGTTAATGAATTTGTACCATATTCATTAATAGCATCTTGTGCGTTTACCGCCCAAATATAAGGCTCTACACTTAAAGGTTGTTCATTAGTAAACAAGCAAATAGTGTTTGTATTATATTCGCCTAATCCTTGAGGTGCGGTTGACACACTTACATTAATTGTATAACTAAGAGGTACCGTTCTTGTCATCTTTTCACCTTTCTATATTTATATATTTTTATTATAACAATTTTTAATTATTTATTATTTGATTGTTTTCAATAGTAAAATCAGCAAATATATTGCTATTTGTATTTCTTGCTTGAGTTCTAAATGTTTGATAGTAGTCAACTTCTTTAGTATATTTATTCCAAGTCAAACATTGAAATCTAATTGTATAGCGGTTAATATCTGAACCGCCATCCAAACCCGATAAATTAACCGCATCCGATATTCTGCTTATGTTAAATTGATATTTTTCTTGTAGTTGTTCTGCATAAGTACTATTTAAACAAGCTTGTATCTCTGGATATCTTATTCTTGCATCATTATTTTTGGAGTAAATATCAATTTGCATTGTTCTATTCTCGTTTATATACTTATCCTCAAAATAATGAGTTATTGTTTCTTGTGTTTCAGGGTCTATCTCGGTTTCTTCTCTATATTCTTTTCTGTTTGAAAATATTCTATTTTGTAAAGTGCTTACAGTAATTTGAATGTTTGGAGTATTAAATAATTTGATATTTTGCGATTTTATCATTACACAAGGAATCTCATTACCTTGTGAATCTGTACCCCAGTTATCGGGTAAATCTAATGATTTTTGTATTAAGTCAACAAAGATTTTTTCAACTTCAATCTGCATTATCTTCCTCATAATCTCTGATAATTTGATATTCTATAAAACCATTTAAGCTGTAGTCTTTAATTGCCATAACTTTGAATCTTCTGCCTTGAAATTTAATTTTGTCTTGTGTTTGTAAATTTAGACTACCACTTTTGGCGTGTATCCAATACCACTCCCAAGACCTTTGTCCTTCGGGTTTAGACTGCAATTCTTCGTCTCTTAATGGCTGCCAAACACCCATAAAATTAATTAGAGTTTCTGTTTTAACAGCATCCCCGTCAATAATTTCTTGCTTAATTTTTATTAATGATAACGGTACTTCCCAGCCGTTAAGAGTTGAAGCCATATTTGGCATTCCGTTTTTTAAACTTCTATTTTTGTTAAAATTAAGCATTTTCTACCTCGTAGGTTACACTTCCTCTTAAATCGCCGTTAGCAATTAATGGCTTTGAGCTTCCTTTTGCATCTATTGTTATTTGACTGTTTGGTTTCCATTCGCCACTTATACCGCCATTATCAAAGGCTTTTTGTATTTGCAATATACCTGAATTTCCGATTATGTCTGCTAATTTACGCATCATATCATCGTCTGCATACTCTTCAAATAATTTTTGGTCGCCCACATACTCATATATATATTTTTTAAAACCTTCATTTTTAATTGGTTCATATAACCAGCTTCTGGCAGGTATTTTAATATGAGTAGTAGTTTTTTTAAGATTTACACCAAATTTATATCTAAAAAAGTTCCTCAATTTATCTGTAACAGGTATTTCTGCGCCATACTCTTGAACTGCACCCAAGCCGGCTAAATCTAAATTTTCTGAAATAGGGTCTGAACCCCCTTGATCTGCTAGTAATCCGATTTTAACAGTATATTTTTTAGATAGCATTTTAGCTATCTGTTTCATTTTACCTATTAAAATTTGATTGCTATCTTTGTGTTCCATTATGCTATTGTCGGACCTCCACGAAACAATATAACATTACCAATAGTATAAGGATACATTAGACTTGCATATTTCACACCATAACCAGTAGTACAATATGCAGATAATGCAGGACTATTCTGTATGTATTGTGGTATTGTATAACCTTCGGAAACAGAGCCTACTGATTTAGATGTTGCAATACCGATATTTGTGCCCCCTAATGCGTTTTGAAAGTCCACTGTTAAATAATGAGCTGTTAGGAATAAAAATACTTTTAGTGCGGTTGCTTCGTCTGAGAATAAGCTTTCATTAAAATTAACCTTAGCCTCTGCATAAGCTTCTAATATGTCATTATCTTGCGTATAATTTAAAACGCTATCATCATAAATTCGCCAATCAGATGTATCTGTAGGCGCATTTGTTGTAGTTTCTTTTTTGCAAATATAGAAATTATTCTCGTAATAAACCACATTACCCCTAAAATACGTTTTACCGTTTACATAGGTTATATCTGATAAATATTGAGGAGTAAATCTAGGGAATTGGGAACGAAAATCTGAAGCTACTAGGTTATCAAATATGCTCATTTTTAATCTTTCTTTATTTACAGTTATATATTTTTATTATACAATATTTTTGTGAGATAGGTTATGCAGACCGACAAGATAGAATACTCAACTATCTTCTCACATTATATCACTTGAGTTTAGCAATAGGAGTATTGTTTTATGGATGTTAATGATATTGTAGGTAAAAAGTTCGGTAGATTAAAAGTAATAAGACTTTATGAAAAAAGAAATAGTTATTATTATTACTTATGCAAATGTGATTGTGGAAACGAAACAGTAGTTTGTAGAAGTTCTTTAATATATGGTTTTACTAAATCTTGTGGGTGTTTAGCTAAAGAGTTAAAATATGGGAATAGAAAAAATAAAAATTTAAAATGCACAAAAGAATATAAAATTTTATATCGTAGGTGGGGACATATTTTAGATAGGTGTACAAATCCTAAATGTCCTAATTTTACAGAATATGGCGGAAGGGGAATAACTGTTTGCCGAGAATGGTTAGATTTTGAAAATTTTTATAATTGGTCTATTCATAACGGATTTTATATTTCTAAAAATCCTTATCAATGCACAATAGATAGAATTGATAATGATAAGGGCTACAACCCAAATAATTGTAGATGGGTAAATAACAAGCAACAATCAAGAAACAGAAGAAATAACGTTATGCTAACTTTTAATAATCAAACCTTTTGTATATCTGAATGGGCTGAAAGAACAAAAATAAGTAGGTCTGCTATCTGTCATAGATTGGAACGTGGATGGTCAATAGAAAAAGCGCTCACAACTCCTATTTTAAAATAATATGCTCATATTAATCCTTTTAGGTAAAGAGGGGAATTACTCCCCCTCTTAGAGGTACTACCGAAGAGAATCACATATGTTAAACTATTTTTTAGTTTTTGCGGTTTTTTTGGTTTTTAGTTCTTCTACTTCTTTTTTTAGTTTTTCAACTTCTTCTTTATCAATATATTCTTCAACTCCTGGTTGTGTTTTTAATATATTAATTGTTTTTGAGTCTTGTATATCTAAAACTTTTCCAGCTTCTAATACAGTATCAAAAGCTATATAGTTTCTAGGTGAATTGTTTATTAATTTCATTATGTGTTCTCCTTTAAAAAAAGAGGGGAGTAGGAGTTAGTTACTCCCCTTTTTTGTCTTTTTACATATATTAGTTTTGAAAAGAGGTTGTAATTATTGTTGGTCTGCGTATAATACTGCACCTGTTCTCTTAACATACGGAGTTATAAATTGACCGTGTGCTTGTGAGATTAAATCTAATGCACCTTGTGGGAATAAAGGCATTGGAGTATAAGGTACAGGCAAGTAAGAACAGATATTGTCTGCATCAGCATTATAGAACATATATCTTGCGCCAGTTCCTGCAGCATTTGCGGTTTCACCATATTTAGCGTGAACAATTTTGAAATCGCCACCTACTACACGTTTGAAAGCGTCTTCTAATACTTGAAGTCTATTCAATCCAAAAGTACCATAAGGTTTAGTTAATGAATAGAAATCAGATGTAGGAATTAACAATCTATTGAATTTTACTGTATATGATGAATTTGCACCAAACGCATTAGGAGCTGCTGCTAAGAATGTATCAAATTGAGCATCTGTCATAGCTGATAATTTAGCAGAAATTAAAGTTGTATTTACTGTTACATTTGGTTGATTTAATAAACCGTATGATTTGCCATCACCCAAGCCTAAGAACCAAGCATCTTGTAGCATTAAATCCCAAACTTTTTTACGAGCTTTTTCATTTTCGTCAATAAACGAGAATGTTTCATCATTTATTTTGCCAATGTTTACAAGTTCATTAGAGATTTCATAAGTCCATCTCCAGAAGTTGTTATTCATTGTCAATGTGCCAATTTCAATAGTTGAATTAGCATCTTTTGCAATACCATTAGAGAATGGATTTACAATACCTTGTTTACCAGCATTAGCTTTGTAATTAATTGCATATTGCAATAATTTTGTAGCATATGCGCCTTTACCTACTTCAATAGGGCAATAGTCTGATAATTTTCCGTCTACTGTGTAGTAAAGAGTATCAACTATTCCTGCAATAATATCTGTGCAGGTAGTAATAACTTGTTCTAAACCTGTAGATGTGCCGATTCCTGAGTTACGAACAATGCCAGAAAGATTGTTTCTCATTCTTTCTTTATGTTCTTCTACAGAATAAATACCTATCATTTTTTCCATTATTTATTTCTCCTTATAACCTAACCTGCTGCCTGAACACCAAGGTTAAAGTCTAATTTAACTTGGATTAAATCACCGTCTGCTGCTGCTGCAGTTTCTGCTACACCAATGTATGCGTATGTTGCAGTAGTTGAATCATCAACTTTTCTTGTTGAAGCATTGAATTGTAATTTAGCACCAACTGAAATTGCTCCACCAGCTACCATAAATACAGAATCACCAGATTGAGCTAATGCAACTAAATCACCTACACCGTGAACGTTTTTAACTGCATCATAAACAACCATACCATAAGGTACATCTGTAACCGCCGCTGCTTGAACTACAGGTCTAACAGTAGAAGTTGATGAACTGTATAATTTTACAAAAGAACCTGCTGTAACTGTATCGCTTGCAGTTCCTGAGTAAAATTCGCAGTTGTGTGCGTGAGGTTTGTTTGGCATAAGTGCGTACATACCTTCTGCGGGTTTTGTACCAGCTGCCGTTAAAGAAAATGCTTGAGTCATTTAATTTCTCCTTCTATTAGTATTTATTGCCTTCTTCTAGTCTTTCTTTTCTAGATATATATAGTTTTTGTTCTTGAACATTTGAAGAACCACCCATTACCATATCTCTCATAGAGTTTTTAACTTTTTTGTTTTCTGCTTTGTCTTCGGGTTTGTCTTCTTCTTTGTCTTTGCCGTCATCTTCGGGTTTGTCTTCATTTTTAGTTATGTCTTCTTTAGGTTCTTCATCTTCTTCGTTTTTGCATTTGTTTTTAGCTTCTTTTTCTTCGTCTTCTTCGTTTTTAGCTTTGTTATCAGCTTTATCATCTTCAGAAGGTTCATAAGCTATTTTTTCAAGTTTACCAACAACTGTTCTCCAAAGTTCTTCATCAACTTTGCCTTTTAAGATTCCGCCAACTTCATCGATTAGTTTGCGTTTGTCTTCATTTTTTACTTCTTTCATTTCTTCTTCCTTTTCGTTACTTACTACGCTTTTGATAAATTCTTTTAATTCATTTAATACTTGCATTGTTATATCTCCTATACTGTTATTTGCAGTTAATCTTTTTATTTGTTCTAATGCCCATTTTCTTGCACCTTTTTCCGTTTTAAAACTTTTAGAACTTAAAAGCTGTTCTTCGGTTATACCTTTTTCTCTTTCCCAAGAAACACCCGATTGGTGAGTAAGCCCGTAGCTTGCTATCCAGCTATCTTGCCTTCCACCATTAGATGAAAAGTTAGCCCATTTATTGCCTTTTTTAAATGTTGTTCTACCATATTCATCTTTTATTTCAGTAATACCATCTTCAATTTGTTTTTCTTTTTTCTTCTCTTTTAATATTCTTTCAAATTCACTATCACCTTGTTTATCTTTTTTGTTTGGTTCTTGTTCTTTTCTTTGTTTATCTGGATATTTAGGTGCAGGCGATGCTGGTTGTACAGGTTCAACATTTTTTTCTTCAAGTCCTAATGATTTTTTGTCTTCTTCTGTCAATTCTCTTTTTTGTCTTTTTTCTTCTTTTTTCCCAAATTTTTCTTCTAATACTTCTTTTACATCTTTGCCTTTGGGTATAAAAATATGAACTCCGTGTACTGTTATCCAATCACCTTCTTCTCCGGTAAAGTTTCTTGCATTTTCTACTTCATCATTTTTATTTACTACAATGTTTGCTCCTTCGTATCTTGGGTCTTTAACTAGCGCTAAATGTAAAAACTCACCGTCTATAAATTCCATATTAATTTCTTTACCGTTATGAGTTCTTTTAGTATTATCTGATACAAAGCTATAAGCACAAGATACATTATAACCTTGGTTTTTAACTAAATCTATTGCTTCAGGGTCTGTTAATATACCTTCACAATAAAAATACCCGTCTGATTCATTAAACCATACACGAGAAACAACACCAACTCTTAATTTATCAGCATTAGCGTCTGTAACATCTTCGTGTTCAATTATTACAGGGCATCCAACCATTGTATTTATAAACTTATTCAAAGTTTCTTTTGTGATTAAAATATCACCCAGTTCTTTATAATGAGCAATACCCGGTTCAATAAACCTTGAAACAAACGGTCTGCCTTTGCCGTTTCCTTCTTCTTGTACATCAACAAGTTCAATAGTTGAATTAAGTATTAAATTTGTTTTATCCATTATTACACACCTTTTAATTAAATTATACACTATTTTTTCTTTGGGTTAGCCAAGTTTTAGGTATTACAGGAACAAAAGTACATCTGCAATTATAATCTTCGCCCGGTAAGCCTCTTTTGCCTGTTTTTTGGTTTATTATTGGAGGATTATCTTTTGTAAATATAACACCGTTTAAGTCTTTATGGTCTTGCCTTACCCTTTCATCTAAATTAGCAACCCATTTAAACTCGTATAACCCTTCACTTTCGTATTTTGCAAATAGATACTCATTTACTGCAATTTTACTTTCGTTCCTTGCTAAAAACTTTGCTTTTTTTTGTGATACTTTAAACCGTTGTTCTATATAATTAGCAATAGTTATTCTGCTATCTCCGTTAATCGCCATTTGTCCGACAACTTCACGCATTTTAACAATGTCTTCCGGTTGCCACTTTTTAATATTAAATTCAA
>JBGVED010000098.1:0-37728 GCA_045119835.1 Bacilli bacterium
CTTTTTTTTCTATCAGGTTTATCATCCACCTACTAACATTACTCCTCCTTGACAACTCAGCAATAGTAACACCTTTTCTTTCTCTTATTTCCTTTAGCATTAATTACACCTCCTTTTTTATATTTACTTTTATATACTTGCAATCATGTTTTTTATCAACTTTATCTCCCCAAATAGCATTATAGCAAGAACCTAAACTTTTACCTGTAAACTTCCTCATTTCTTCACAATTCTCAAATACAGCTATAGGAAGTTCTAGTTCATCATTTGTTACCATTAAAATAATATGATTTTTAAAAATGTTCTTATATTTTTTCATTTTATTTACCTCCTATTAAAAAACTATCAATTATTTCTTTGAGTTCTTTTAAATATTGTTTATAGTCTAAATTTGCAAGTTTACATACTTGAATATCTACTGCAATATCTTTTAAAAGTTTTAATTTCATTGTTTCTCTTGCTAATGTATTAAGAGCTTTTTCTTTTTGCTTTTCTTCTAATTCTTTTTTCATTATTTTAATCTTCCTTCATATTTTTAATAGTGCTTGTTTATATTCACCACTAAACAAAGATTTATTATTACAAATCCACATGTATCCACATGGAGCATTAACCGCTCCTTCTATTTTTCTCCACCCTTTAGGCATTTCCAATAAAACATTTACACCTTTGTTTTTAAAATATTCTATTTTTTCCACATTTAACTACCTCCATAACTTTTGGATTTCCTACCATGATACCTATTGTTTTTTTTATCTGCCACCCTTAATATCTTGTCTGGCATAAAAAATATTTTATCTTGTTCCTCTGCATTTACCATTGATAAAAAAATTGTTTTTGCTCTAGCTGGGCTGTCATATTCCCCCAACATAATATTTTTATTTGATTGCGTAATACCTCCGATTGTGTTTACTTCGATTTTTCCTTTTGAACAAGAATATTCCACAACATCGACTTTAGTTGTCCCGCCTTGAGTTACTACTCTTAACATTCTATTTCACCTCCTCTTTGAATAAATCAGCCAATACTTTCAATGCAACTAATCCTATCATTAAATACATGTTTTCTCTCCTCTCAATACATATAATAAGGTAGGCAACTCGATTGAGTTACCTCCTTTTTCCCTATTCTTCTTCACAAAGCATTAGATTCCATTTGTTAAGTGTTCCATCTAACTTTAGTTGTATTGCGTGTTTTAAGCCTCTTAGTGTTCTAAATTTTGAACCTTTGAATAAGGTATCACAGTACCAATAAGAACCCCATCCTGCTCCTATGTTATAAGCATCTCCTTCAATGGTATGTCCTTCCCATTCGTAGGTTGCTTTGGTTTCGTACCCTCCTGCTTCTACCTTTCTTAATTTAATCTTTGTTTCCATGTTTTTTACCTCTTTTCTTTCTTTCGTTGATTAAATATTACCACTATTTCAATCTTATTTCAACAATTTAACACACTTTTTTTAATGTTTTTTGCAATAAAAAAAGAACATCTATAAAATGCTCTTTTCTTAGTTTTCTGGAACATCTATTTTAATTTGTTGTTCTTGTTCTACTTCTGTTATTGTTTCTTTTATTGCTTCAGTTATATTAAGTAA
The DNA here is from genome assembly GCA_045119835.1 of Bacilli bacterium. GTDB lineage: Bacteria > Bacillota_I > Bacilli_A > RFN20 > DUOF01 > CALVUJ01. The sequence continues at coordinate 1,593 of JBGVED010000098.1, forward strand.
TACATTATATTTATCGGTTTCAATAACACTTCTTCCTAGAGTAATACCATTGTAGCAACCCATTAAGAATAATACTAACTTAATAATAAATGTCATTAAAGCCATCCAAGTAAAACCATAAGTCATAATTGACAATGATGCACTCATAAATGACATAGCAACAGACCAAATAAATGAAGGCACACTTTTCTTGATACCTTCTCCTTGCACATTAATCTTGTACTTGTGTCCTACATTCCTTGCTTTATTACCATAAGAGAAACATGTGCCGAAATCTAATATATCATATTTAACTTTAACATTGTTTATATTAAATTTACCTTTGTAAGTTTCTCCCTTTTCCAAACAATCCAAATATAATATCGCTTCTTCTCTTTTTTTCATTATTTCATTACATCTCTTTTGCGAGCGTTTACTTTGCTTATTACTCAATGCACTCAATTCTAAATCTAACTTATCAATATAAGCATTAGCCTTGCTACATAGATTTTTAATTTTAAATTTATCTGCTACTGGTTTATTTGCTTTTGCTTTAAAGATTTGTTTCCTGTATTTTGATATAGTTGCTTCTAACATTTGAACTTCAGCATTTAACTCCCCTATTTCCATTCCTAATGAGAAATAAGTCATCCTACCACTTATCCAATAAAATATAGAAAATGCAAAGTCTCCCCAATTTACACTTTCTATTGAATAGTGAACGGTTGCTAGTAATGTTAAGAATAGTAATACTAATAGAAATGCCGTTATAAGTATAGGCATTACTATCTTAACACGATTTATACCTTTTAACATTATTTAAGTGCCTCTCTCAAATCGCTTATATTCTTCATATAAAGCCATTTCGGAAATGGGTTAAGTGGAATAGCTATTGCCTCACTTATAAATGACACAACCAAAATATACTTCACATTTGCTATATTACTAACAATTAAATCTACACCTATTAGCATAAACAACAAAGGAACTAAAACTAATCTAACTCCATTGAATATTTGTAATGCCATGCTCCATTTGAATATTTTAGAAATATAACTACAAATAACTGCTATAAAGATAAATGCTATAATAAATACCAAAATTGCCCAACCTGTGTATTTTAAAGTTCCGTTCTTTATCATGTCATATTTATCTACTATTGTCATAATAGGAACAGCAGCAGCAAAGAACAACCAAAGAATTAACTTAATAAAAAATTCTTTTTTCTTCATCTTATAAAGTCTCTATCATATTACTTTCTAATTTTTCTACTACTTTTGCAATTTCTTGCTTTTGTTCTTCTTTGGCTTGTACTTCTTCTTCAATAACCTTAACGACTTCTTCTTTAACTTCTTTTGAAATACCTATTTTAGATATATTCTCTACTACTGCTAATTTAGATTCAGGATTATTTGCAACTAATAAAGCCATGCTTTCTGCAATAACTTTGAAATCTTTTGTTACTTCATCAATAATTTCTTTCTTCATTTTATCAAAATTATTTTTAATTGCAGGAACAACCTCTTCCTTAACTCCCTTTGTTATATCTTGAGTCGATTTTTTATATTTCAAAAATTTAACTGCCAATACTGTTAAAGCAGTTCCAAAGCCTCCTGTAAATAATACTGTTAATGCTGTTGTAATTGCACTAAAATCTCCGTTTGCTATTTGTTCTATAAAGTTAACCATTATTTAATACCCCCTTCAATAATTTTGTAGTTTCTCCTTGATAAACCTTTAGAAATTGTTTCATCACTTTTACTTCATCTTTCAGCCGATTTACTTCTTTTTGTAATTCATTCAATAAATCTTCCTTTGATATAGGAATAAAAGTATTGTCTCCATTACATATAAGCAAATCGCCTTTATTGAAAGTCTTTTGTGATGATAGTTTCAAATCAACTTTCATAATATTCCCCCTTAATAATAGTATATCATTTTTTTACTAAATTTATTTAGTAATATGGCAAAGTAAAAAAATATGGTTCTTTTTATTGAATAATTTTGACAAATAATGGTATTATATAGATGCGGAAGTCATGAGCCGTAGTAAAATGAACGAAAATAGTTGGTAGTTTGTCCGGCACTACCAAGAACAACCGAATAGCTACCAATTATTGGAAATAGCACATTGTTAATAAGCCGGACAACTTAATTAATGATGTGCTTTCATTTTACAAAAAAGCATGAGGAAAGAGGTTTATATGGATAGCAAAAGGTATTATTGGATTAAATTAAAAACGGACTTTTTTGAAGATGACAAGATAGACTTCATAATGAGTCAAAAAAACGGAAGTGAATACATTGTGTTATATCAACTCCTGTGTTTGAAGAGTGCTAACAACAATGGTTGCTTAGGCTCTAAAATAGGAGATATATTACTAAAATGGGATGAAGAAAAAATACAAAGAGAGTGTAAATATTTTGATATAGATACAATAAGAGTAGCATTATCACTTTATAAAAGTTTAGGATTAGTATATGAAGGAAATGATGAATTATTGAGAATATCTAATTATGAAGAAATGGTTGGCAGTGAAACGAATGGAGCTAAAAGAATTAGAGAATGGAGAGAGAAAAAGAATTTGTTACAATGTAACAGTTATGTAACACAAGAGATAGATATAGAGATAGAGAAAGATATAGATATAAAAAAAGAAAAAGAAAATATAAAAGAAAAGAAAAAATTTTGCAAACCTACAATAGAAGAAGTAGAGTTATATTGTAAAGAAAGAAATAATAATGTAGATGCTACAACATTCTATGATTTCTATGAAAGTAAAGGTTGGAAAGTGGGAACTACACCAATGAAAGATTGGAAAGCATGTGTTAGAACTTGGGAAAATAAAAACAAAAGAACAGTTAAACAAGAATGTTCTTTACCTGAATTTGATTAAGGAGGAAAGAAAATGAAAAAAGTTATATTAAACAAATCTTATGGAGGTTTTGGAGTATCTCAAAAGGGTTATGAATTATATGCAAAGAAAAAAGGTTTTGAACTTATTGTATATAAAAGAAATTATGATTATGAAAGTAAGAATTTTTATTACACAAAATTAAAATATCCAACAAGTGAGGTATTAGTAGAATATTTTACTAAAGATTTTGGCGACAATGTGTTAATTTCTAATGAAGATTACGAAAATTATTCTTTGCATTTGAGTTGGGGTTATAGAGAAGATGCAACTTTAATAGAAGTTATTGAAGAATTAGGAGAGGAAGCCAACTCTATATATTCAAAGTTAGTTATAGTAGAAATTCCTGATGATTTAGATTATATGATAGATGATTATGACGGAATAGAAACTTTACACCAAAAAGTCCAAGAATGGTAGGAGGAATAACATGAAAACAATATTAATAATACTAGGAATAATAATGTGTTTGTTTATTGTGTTTATGTTTTGGTGCTGTTGTAAAGTGGGCGGAGGAGATAGTGATGAGTGAGTTTAAAGTTGGGGATAGAGTTAGCTATATAGGATTTATATATACTTATTTAAAAGGTCATATTGGAGAAGTAAAAGGGAAAAAAAATGATTGTTATGATGTTAGATTTTATCTTGGTAATGATGAAGTGATTGAATTTTACATTGCCGATAATGAATTAGAACTTATAGCAGGAAGTAAAAAATTGACTTTAGAAGACCTAGAGCAAAGAATAGAAAAGTTGGAAAAATATGCAAGTATGGGCAAATATGCTACTGATAGAAAAGAAAATGTATCAAATTTTGAAAAAATGGAACAAAGCACCGTAGAAAAAAGAGAAAATGAACCAAAACCAAGCATATTAACCGAAGATGAGAGAGTTATTTTAAGGAATTTGGATAAAGAAATGTATAAGTGGATTGCTAGAGAAGAAAATAACAAACTTCGTGTTTGTTGGGGAAAACCAACTAAAAAGAATGGTTTATATTGGGATTTCACTTGTGGTTATGAAAATTTCTATATGTATAATCACTTATTCCAATTTATCAAATGTACTGACAAAGAGCCAACTTCAATAGAAGAACTATTGAAAGGGGAATGCGGGAATGAAAATTAGTCTAAAAGAATTAGTTGAAAATGCTAAATTTACACAAGAAAGTGATTTGAAACTTATAGAGAGATGGTTTATTGAGAATGATATGCAATCAACAGGACTAGAACTTATATCTAAACTTGCAGAAACACAATTAAAAAAAGTAAAAGATAGATTAGAATATGCTCAAATTTGGATACCTTGTGTTAACAAAACTAAAGATAGACATTTAGATTTATTGCAAGAATTTTGTATTTTAGATAAAAATTTAGAAGAATCTCCTATTTTATATGAATGGGCGAAAACTAATATTCCTGCTATGGAAGTCCCTAAAATATTCTTTATGCCAACTTTAGATTATTTAAAAAAATATGGAATTTCATTTAAGGAGAGTGAAGAAAATGAGTAATAAGTATCAAGAAGCATTGGATATTATAAAAAGAGATTATGCCTATAACGAAGTAAGTAAAAAAGAATTCCCTACTGTTGAAGAAGTTGAAAACGCTATAAAAGATTTACAAGAACTAGTAGATAAGGAAACACCTCAATAACTAGCGATGGGAGTATTTAAAGTATTGAATTACAAATAAACAAGTGGTATATTAAAAGAAGAAAAGAGAGGTAAGAAACAATGTATAATCAACAAGAACCTAGCATTGTCGAAGAAACAATTATAGGTTGTCTACTAACAAATGACAAATTATTGAGCGAGTTTTATTTACAACCAAAACATTTCCTAAATGATAACAACAAAGTTATTATAGGAAAGATATTAGATTTGAAGAAAGAAGGAAGCAAAGTAGACATAGTGATACTTTGTGAAAAATTACAGGATACTTATTTGCAATCAATAGCTATGGATTATGTAGTTAACCTAGTTAATACAAGTGGATTTCATTGGTATCAGGAAAAACAAGAAGAAAGATACAAAGGTTATCAAATATCATCAATAACAGATAAATTTAAAGACAAAAAAATAAGTTATCAAGAAATGATTGACGGTATTAATAAGATAAACAACGAATTTAATAAATCAAGTGATGAAAACTCGTTATTGAGTGGTAAAGAAATATTTGATTTGATTACAACCAATTCAAACGAATTAGTATTTGATTATTACGCAAATATGCAACAAACACTTAAACTACCTATTAATACTGTTAATCTAATAGCAGCAAGAACTTCACAAGGTAAGAGTGCATTATCATTGAATTTCTGCAACGACTTGTCTAAGAAATATAAATGTCTCTACTTTAATATGGAAATGACAGAAAAGGAGTTATATCAAAGACTTACAAGCATTAATTGTGGTATACCTATAAATGACTTCTACAACATCAATTCAAACAATAACGATAGAATTTGGAAGGGTATAGAAGAAGTTAAGAAAAGGAATATTAAAATATACAACGGGAGCAAGAATGTTAAGGCTTTAAGAACTATCTTAACAAAGGAATCTAAAAAAGAGCATTGTATAGCATTTATAGATTATATAGGCTATGTCTATGGCTCAAATGGTCAAAATGATAGAGAGAGAATAGGTGAAGTTGTTAGAGAAATCCAAACAATGACTAAAGATTTAAACATTACAGTATTCATAGTTGCTCAAATAAACAGAGATGGAAACGATGCACCAAGTCTAGTTAACTTAAAAGATAGTGGTGAGTTAGAACAGACTGCTCATTGTGTTATGATAATTCACAACCCAGACAAAGACAACCCAAACAATCAAACTCCTGAAGTCAAAATATTAGTTCCAAAGAACAGGAGCGGTAAGTTAGGAAGTTTGAAAATGGTGTTTGATAAGCCAACGCAAAGGTTTATACCAATAAAAAAAGATAGTTAAACGCTATCTTTTTATTTTTGTCGCTAAATTCTTTAAATTTAAAGAGTTTTTGTGTTTTTGGTATAATTCCTTATAAAACAAGATTTGATTAAATATAAGGTTATTTTCATTGGAGGTACTTATGCGATTTGAACGCATGATAAACGAGTTGCAGTCGTTCCTCTTAAGCCACTTGAGTAAAGTACCATACAGAGAGGCTTAATACCTCTCCACAATCCAATACCTATCGACAATCATATCGCCACAATCAAAGATGTCATAGATAGCACCGTTAATAGCACATGTTAGATGCCCTTCTACTCTTATAATTAATATACAATCAGGATTTGCCTCTACAATTTCATCTACTGTTCTATTATTGCCGTTGTATGGTTTAAGACCTATTATATTTTCGAGAAGATACTTGTAACAACATACACATAATTCTTCGCACTCGTAGTAATCTCCTATTTCTATTAATAAGTCCTCCACATCAAAGTAGTCGATGTCCAGCCCTAATGATAAAGCCCTGACAACACAATCATTTCTTCTTTGACCGTTAGGAGATACATTATGATAGATATAGTCTGCCATTATTCAGCCATTACTACATTGTCATAGTATGCTGCTAATTTTTCACCATGTTTCATTTCAACATCATCATCCATTAACCAATCTTTAGCCAATCTCAAATAAATGTCTACATTTGCTGTTCCTAAAGTTTTCTTATAGTCTTTGTACAACATAATTACTGTTGCATAGTATTCTTCAGGTTTAAAGTGGTCAAATTTAATGCTCAAATCTTCTGCTCTTTTCATGATTTTGTCTTTCTTAAACATTTCTTTTTCTCGAGCATCGAAATCTTGCATTAATTCTTCAATCCACTCATCCAATTCTTCTTTAGATAACATTGTTTCATCTTCTCCATAGTCCATACGATAGTCGTATCCGTAGTCTCTTCCACGACCTCTACCACCTCTTGCGTAATCCATGTTTCTATCGTAGTTCATATCCATTTCTCTATCACGCATTGGGTAGTTTCTTCTTATCTCGAATGGAGTATCTCCATAATATCCGTATAATTCTCTACCATAAACGCTATCCCTAGTGTTGTACTCGCCAGTTCCGTAGTCATAATCCATTCTTGAATCATATTCTGTATCATAAGAGCCATAATCATTTGGCCCTCTATTTCCACCACGACTACTTCTGCTCATACCTCTAGCCATATCTTCGTTCATAGCACGGTCTCTACGAGGTCTACGGCTACTCACATAACCTCCTCGACTTCCATAAGGGTTTCTTCCATCTTGAGACATTCTTCTATTTCTAGCCATATCTCTCATCATTCTTAAATCCATTCTTCTAGGCATTATGCTGCACCTCCTTCTATAACAGGTAAACTAGGCAATACCTCTGCACCACAGCAACCAATATCACCTAATAATCTAAATGTTCCACTTGTAGTATTTGTTGCTACGCAAACACTATATTTAGTTCTTGTTCTTATATTACATGCAGTTGCTTGTACACAATTCCTTCTAGTTAAAGGGTATAATGTTGTTTCATCTCCACCTATGCTAATAAACACAGGAGCAGTTATTGTAGTTTCGGCTGGTATTGTTTGAGCAACTACAATGCAATATTTTTCATTGTTATAATATGTTCCTGCTGGTAAATCAATGATTAAACCTGTTCCAGCAGTAAATGTAACATCTGTTGATATAATTAATCTATCACACAATCTACATACATTATTACATGCCATAATCTTTTTCTCCTTTCAAATAAAAAAGGCAAGTTTGCCTTGCCCAAAACTATTAGTTTTAATTATTTATCACTACATAATTGTAGGAAGGTGAGGGTGTTTGATTTAATTAAAAATTGTTGCAACCGCTACAACCATTAGTTGCATAGGCTACATTACCACAACAGTTAGTAGGGAATGTTACTTGTTGAGGTGGTTGTACGACATAGGCGCTTACAGGGCACTTAGGACTCAAAGAATCCACTATAAAGCGAGATTGTCTATCATTAGATATTTGAGCTTTTAAACCACTGTTTTCTGCTTGTAAACTAGAAATCTTCTCAGTTGTTAAGAAGTCTAAAATTGCTCTAGTGTTGTCTTGTCCTGCTCTTATAATGTCGCAAGTGTTTTTAGCGTTGTTGTAATTTACTGCATCGATTGCTCTTTGAGTTGTACAACAACAATCTGCTAATTCTCTACTTAAAGCATTAAATCCTGCTTGGTTTTGGTATCCAAGAGTGCAGATAGCATTATCAACACCGTTAAATCCTTGAACTAAAGCAGTATTTAATCCACTTGCTGCTTGAGTAATTGCATTAATAGTATTGAAGTTACCCGTAGTAATTGTGTTGTTTAAAGCAAATGTGCTATCACAAATACCATTTGATATTGAATCTAATTTTCTTTCAATAGTTGCGAAGTCTGTTTGAAGTGCAAAGTTTTCAGGAATACCTGTGTAACCATAACCTCCACGGCCTCCACCAAAGCCAAAGCCTCCGTTACCCCAACCGCCAAATAAACCTCCAACTAGAGCAAGTCCTATAATCCAAGACCAGTCATTCCAACCGTTGTTTCCGTTATTTCCATAACCATTTGTTACTACTGGGATTTCTCCTTCAAAGTAAGCCATATTTTTTCTCTCCTTTCCTAAATTTTTATATCAAATCACATGTCGACCTATGATTTAATACCATTGTTATTTGGTGTCATACTTTGCATTTGTTGACACATATTTAAAAGAGCATTTTCTTGAATAGGTATGTTATTTTGTTTTGCTAACTGCATAGCAAATTGAATAGGTGTTAAACCACTCTCTTTCATTTGATTTGCTAGTGCTAGCATTTGTGGATTTTGTTTATAAATCATCTGTTCAATTTGTTTAGCGTCTTTGCCCATAGCCATAAATTGCTTAAATAAATCAATTGGATTCATGTTATTTCACCTCTTTTGTAGTTAAACTATCAAACTTAGCGTTTAATTCACTAAATTTGCCTTCAAATTCTTGTTTTAAGGCTTCTAACTGTTCTTTAGATATAAAGTTACTGCTCATATCCTTTTGAGCCTTATTTTCAATTATTTGGTCATTGTCATCTAGTTCTACTAATTTAAACTTCCTCATTGTAGATTTTCCTTGAGCATCACTTTTTTTAATAAACAACTTATCACTATCACTATCTTGCATGTAGATTGTAGAATTTGGTTGCATAATAAACGCCTTTGCTCCTACTTCACCATTAACAAAAGTTAAAGGAATATAAGTTTGTTGAGGTTGTGTTTGTTGTTGAGTTTGATAATTATTGTATTGTGGAGTTGGCGTATAAGGTTGTGTATAACCTCCATAAGTGTTGTAATAAGGATTATTGTTGTAGTTGTACATGTTAATCCCTCCTTCTAACAATAGCGTATAATAAAAAAGATACCTGTTAAGGTATCATGTTGGTATCATAATTTAATTTTGTGAATATTCTTTTTCTTATTCTAGCAGTTTGAGGTTTTGAATAACCTATTGCCTTGTATAAGTTATATCCTTTGAGTTCATCTCTTATTATTTTCTTTGCTATTTGTATTTCATCATTGGTGAGATTCTTTAATTTACAAAATTTTTCAAATTCTTCTAATGTCATACTTTTAAGATTTGGTGAAAGTTTGTGTTGCAGGTCTATTCTATCTTGCATTATGTACCCAAACCAACAAATAAAACTTGCTACTGGCAGAGAAGATAATAGACTTATTGATTTTGGTAAACAATTTAGAACGCCAATAGTTATTACTGCAAATGTTACTAATAGACATTTATTGGTTTTATCTTTATGGTATTCTTTTTCATGTAAAGGTCTCAATACTATATGAGCTACACAAAACATAATCATTTCAAAATATTTATCAAATATAAAAGAAACAGTAAAAAGAAAGGCAATAACTAATGTGTATTGCCATAATTCTTCTTTAAAAAACTTCTTAATTTTTAGTTTGGTTTTTAATTTTAGAAATTTCTTCATCGCAAATCTTAACCTTTTCATTTAATTCATTAATTTTTGCTAATGCCTTTTCTTTTTCCATTTCCCAAAATTTGCTTGTACCATATAGTGGTTTAATTGCACCCATTTTTTTCATCTCCTTTTCTATAATTAAAAATTATAAAACATAATACCAACCATAAATAAGCTTCCGCAGAAAAACATATCATAGTTATTGAATTTACATTTGTTAATAGTGTAGCAAAATCTCTAATTTCTAAAGATAATGTTTGAGATATATAACTCGCACAATATGTTATTGATAAAGGTAACAATTCTTTTGTAAATAAACAAGGAACAAATATCATGTAACAAGTTGATGCCATAACAAATATTGATTGATATTCAACTAAAAACTCAACATTTGCAAAAGCATAAATTCCTAAATATATAACATTATATAAAATTATAATTGTTATGAGCTTATAATCCAATTTTAATTTTCTTGTTACTGCACCAAAGAATAAATAATCGCCTAATATACCTATTGCTACATTTATCATATAATATGCCCATTTATGGTTATCTATAAAACTACCTATTTGTATCAATCTTTCGTTCTCTATACACATTACAAATTCTTGTGGAAAGAATATCTTTGCAACATATAGAAAACCTAAAAATACGACAGTTAAGACTAGCATAGCAGTCCAAACTTTCTTGTTCAAATTTCTCACCCTCCCTACTAATAGTATATGCAAAAAAAGAGTAAATTAATACTCTTTTATAAATAATATTTGATTTTTTCAGGCACATTGTTAATAGCATCTTCATCTAAATCTTTGATAGCATTGTACCATTTAACAATCTCTTCCCTTTGTTCTTCTCCCTCAAACTCAACACCATAATTCACATTAGACTTGTACTTATCAAAAGCAACTAACAAAGGTTCTCTTAATGCCCTCAACTCGTTCTTATGCTCTATAATCTTGTCAATAGTATTGTCATAATCAACAACTCTATTATTCTCTAAATCAAAGCATTTGGTTTTGCCTATTGATAATCTATCTTCATCAGTAATATAGATTTGTTTGCTCGTATCTAGTTCTTCTTTAGCAACATATTCCACGAAATCACAATGTAATATATCTCTTATTTGAACTAATCTTCCGTTTATAATTTCATTTTCCATATTTTGACCTCCTTTTAATAATTACTAACATAGAACTCTAAAGGTATTAGTTTTGTATTATCGCCATTGCCACCCACAAAGCAATTTTCTACTATTAACTTTCCATCATATCCTACGCCAAAAACTCTACTAGCAATAGTTCCATTATTATCAACGGCTTGTGTGATTCGCCAAAAACAAGAACCACCTTTTTTTAGTTTAATTTTAGAAAAAGCAGGAGTTAAATTGGTAACATTATTAGATAGATAATAAGCCAAATAACCATATTTATAATCGAAAACATTATTAATATTAAGTGTTTTTTCACCATAACCTATCTCTAAAGATGGATTTGCGTTTTCCCATACCTTGATTTGCTCTATGTCTTTTTCGTGGATTATTTGACCGTTCCACTCTTGGTAAGGCAACGCCTCTGGTCCTTCGTTTAGCATTACATTTTTTATTTCTACATTAATACCATCACCTTGTATAACCGCCCAACCTATACGCACATATTTAGCATTACTTGGTGGTGTAAAGGTTAATTTTGGAATAGTGTCATACTCATTGTTATGAGTGAAACCACTAATAAAAGTTTTGTTTTCATTAAAATAAGTTATTGATTTTTGCCAATACCTATTATTAGGTATATAAGAACAACTTATAGTATATTGAGTGCTACCTTTTACTTCAATGTAATCGCTTAAATTCCACCAATTATTTGATGTCAAAGAGCCTGTGGAAACATTTATGTAATATTCACTCATTTTACTAATATCAATTAAATTCACATTCTTTTTCCACTCATTCTTCAACAAATCAGCCTGTTCGTTTGTGATGTGTGAACTTGAGTTGTAAGGGAGATAACCTTCTAAATCACCTTTTATTAATGAAAAAGATATTTTAAAATTGTTATATGTAACCCCACTATCAAGATACATGTGCAAACTTTTTATACTTAAATTAGAAACATTTGCTTTATCGCTTTTATTTACTGTTGAATTTAATTGTAAAGGTGTATCAGTGCCTGTGCTTAATGTAAAATATGAGCCACTACTTATATTGCTATTATTTCCAGAAAAAACATAATTGCCATTTGCATTGACTTGACTATTCAAATAGAATACTCTATCAACAATACCCTCTGTTGTACCATTCAAAGTTAAAACATTATCTTTAAAAGAATAAGTTAACCCTCTATAAATAATTTCTTCAACATCACTAAAATCTAATTCATTTGCACTTTTCCCAAACTCCTCTTTCAAAAACTCTGCTTCACTATTCGTTATGTGGCGGTTTGGGTTGTATTTTTCATGAGTGGTCATTACACTACCTTCTTCTAGTTGAACACCAAAAGAAACATCTATTTCAACACCTGTTGGTATTCCTTCACTCCACACCTCATAAGCAACCATTTTTTCAGTTGTTTCGAATGTTATTCTATTGTTTGGTTGTATATAATAGTTTTTGCTAACACCACTAGAATTAAATAATTTAAGTATTACACTAAAATTAAGTGATGTTGTTCTTGAAAACGTATATGTTCCAGTTTCCAAGTCAATAGGCGTTTTACTTATCCATGTAGCATAACTTTGATTTGCTTGACCTTTGAGATTTATTATATCATTTTCATTTTTAGATATTTTTAAACCTTTTGCTTCTGAGTTTAAATTAATTAAACTAATTTTATTCTTGCTATCCTCGTACAACTCCTCTGCAAATTGGTGAACTTCGTTGTCTTTGAATACTACTGTTTTAAATTTCTCTTTTAAATTTACATTATTTTCATCATATACATTTCCTTCTCGTGTGAGTGGATATATTTCTAAATTATCTTTATTTAGTAATGTCTTATCTGCATTTGCCATGTTTATTCAACCTCCTTGTATATTCTTACAATTTTTTGAAGTGGTCCTGCATCGTAATTGTCAGTTTTAACCCAGTTCACTTGCGGTGTAAATTCTATACGTTTTCTTGATGCTGAACTAAATGTAATTCCTGTTGCTGTAAATTTAATTGTTAAATATATATAATCAAACAATTCTTCATTTATACCTTCACTACCATTTAATTTAATAGTATATGTTGATGTTGTGGAATATATTTGTAGAGGTATAGTTCTATTTTCTATTGAAATGAAAATTATGTCTCCTGCTTTAATTGGGCTATATAGTGTTACTGTTTTTTCGGTAGCACCTATATAAGTTGATGCGCTTTCTTTATCTTTATTATATAGCACCTCACCTACAACTGCACTTATAATATTATTCTCTATTTTAATGTTATTACCAGCAGTTAGTTTATTTTGTTTTAAACCAAGCCCTATATCTACATACTCTCTTGAAGTTTTATCTGCTAATTTGCTATCTACTTCACTTTTCTTATAATAGTTATCAAATGGGTCAATATCAGGTTTAGGACTTGCTTCTGCATCTTTACAACGAACATAGTCATCAGGAACTTCACCTGTATCACCTTTAGGACCTTGAGGACCAGTTTCACCCTGTATTCCTTGAGGACCAGTAGGACCGATAGGACCAGCTTCACCAATAGGACCTCTTTCTCCTTGTGGACCTTGTAATTTACCTTGATTGTACCAGCCCAAATTTCCGTTTTTGTTTAACCAAACATACACATCTTTAGGTATTGTTGTGCCTACGAAATAAGCAGTTCCTAAATCACCTTCAGTTAGTGTAGGTAAATTAGATATATTATCTACTTCTCTAGTTATTACAAAACTTGTTCCACTTTCTCCCTTGTCGCCTTTATCACCTCGTGGACCTTGTGGACCAGCAACACCTTGCTCACCTTGTTTTCCTTGAATACCTTGTGGTCCAGTTTCTCCTCTATCACCCTTATCTCCTTTGCTACCTTTTGGGATAACAAAGTTAAATACAGCATCGTTTTCAGTTCCTGTGTTAGTTATAATAACATCGGTTCCTTCTTTTCCAGTAGCAACACTTCCTATTTTAATTGTAGCTGCCTCACCTTTCAATCCCTCTGCTTCTATTTTATCTTCTACACGTTCCCATGTATTTTCGTATTGTTGCATTAATTCTGCATGATTTTCTCTTATTGTTTCTTGCATTTGGTGATATTGAGCATCAGTTATAGTAGGTTCGCTATGTGTATCACTTTTATTTATTGGAATAGTTATTTGTGAACTACATAATTGTGTATCATTTTCTGCTGATATTAAGTTAATAGTTATTGTTAAATTACCACTCAAAGAAGTCAAAGTTTCGCTTAATTTAAAGAAAAAACCTTTGTATTCGCTACCTTTAAATTCAAAATCTTTTGGTGATGTTGCTAATTCTGGATGAATAGTCCCGTCTGGCAAAGTAACCGAAATAGTTACAAAGCCATTAGTGTAATCATAAACATCATAAGCAACATAGTAATAATCGACATTATTATTGCCTTGACTAACAGGATTTAAAGTAGAATCTACTAAAATCCCTAAATTATTAAATTTTAAATAGTTATTATTCATATTTTCCCTCCTATCAATAGTATATCTTTTTTTAATATGGTTTTTCTTCTACTTTTAAATAAATCTTTGTTGGTATTGTTTTTTCTTTTCCTTTGTTTACGCCCAAAATAAGCCTTCCTGTGTTCTTTTCTACTATTGCCCATGATTTCCATTGGCTAGTATCTTTTCCGCTTAAATATAGGCTTAAATTGTCTAGTGTATTTGCTACTCCATTTGATGATAACCAATACGAACCATCAGTAAAATCCAAATAAATTGTATCATCTAATATTCCTATTCCATACTCATCGCCTATTTCGTATTCTTCTTTGGTTGAATATACTATCCCTATATTATAATAAGCAACATTGTATCTATAACCTATCCCTGTATATTTAGCAAAATCTCCAACTATTACATTTGCACTATCTTTATAATTTATATTTAAAGTAATAGCTGTTGTTTCTCCATTATCTTTATACAAAGTTTTCGTTTGTGATAACAAATAATTTCCTTCTATCATGTTTCTATTGCTTTGTCTTACCATAGGTAAATCATTAGAAAACTGTTTGTAATTATTCAATTCTTCTTTGCTTGTTGCTTTTTCAACATATTCTTCCCTTTTGTTTGTATAAATCGAAAAATTTATACCCTCAAATTCACCAAAATCGTCAGTATATCTAACATATTCTTGCTTAGTTCCGCCTGTAGCTTCTCCATTTAGTCTAATTCCCGCACTAAAGTTATCCATAAATTGAAATTGAATAACATTTGATTTACCGCAAATAAATGAACTAGGGCTTAATAGTACTTCATAAGGTTTTCCACTTTCATCAACTAACAAATTATTTGAACTTAAACGATTGTAAGTTGAACATATACAATATTTAGGGTATTCATAATAATCGTATCCTACGAGTATTTCATGATTTTTAATACCACTCAAAGATAAAGGCATTAATATATATCTTATTAAGCCGTCATACCCTTGTCTTTCTAAATGAAATGTAACATCATAGTTAAAAACATCATTTCTTATTACACTTTCTGTTGATATTTGTGTACTCCTTTTCTTTGAATTTAACCCATAGAACATGTTTTTTCTAACGAAATCTTTGTACAAATAGCCTTTAAACAAGCAATAATCTTTATAATAGACAATTTCAGTTTGTGTTAATACATATCTACCTATGTAATCCCCTAATTCTGGTATTTTTTCATCATACATATATGTTGCAGTTATTATTTGATTTTTATTACCTAATTTATTAAGTTTATCTTGTTCTACTTTGCCAAAATTCAAAACATCTACTTGCGTTTCTGCTTGGTTATCTATTAAAGTTGCGTTGTACTCGTTTTCTTTTTCTACAATAAATCTAAAACTTTCATTAGCTCTATACTCCAATTTGAAGTAAACATTATTTCTTATATTTGCTTCGGTGAAGTCAGGAATAGCCTTATTACCTAATGTTGTTTTAAGAGAAGTTTTGATAATATTGAATAAAGCAGTACTTGTATTACTGCCTAATATAGCAGTTTCGTTATAACTCAAGCCTTCAATAGTATTACCACCTCGATTATAATAAAGTGCTGCTCTTTTATATCTTCCAACAACTTCTCCTGCATCAGTAGATACTTTATATGTATCATAAATAGCCTTTTCTACTACTTTGTCTGTTATATCTAATTTAGCGATACCACTTGTTTCTTCATCTTCAATTTTATAAGGCACGAAAAGATATATATTTGATAATTCACCTATGTCATAAATTGGTTTTTCTAACATTATAATCATATTATCATCATTTACAACTGCTTGATTTTCACCTGCTCTTACGCTTATTCCTGCAATAGTAGAAAAGTTTTTGCTTTCAGTTACGCCATTTGCCACTTGAATATCTAACCTATTAGCATAATCTTTAATGGTTTGTGTATCGTTATTATAGTATAACTTGCTTTCATCTATTTCTTCACCATAATCATCTAATCTCATAAAGCCTATTTTATTATTGACAACCTTAACTGTTGCGTTAATTTTCCCTAACAAAGTATTAAACACTTCAAAAGCAGTAGGTCTATTAAATTCTTCTTCAGGGCATGATTCTAATAATGTAGAAATGCTTTCATCTAAAGTTAACTCATTGTATTGTGGATAAATGTAAGTTAAGTAGTATTCTTCTAATTTTTTATATATAGTTTTCGGTTCTTTTCCTATTGGTTGAGTTATTTTTAAATTAGGCATTACTACCTTTTGCAATTTAATAGTTTCATCTATTAAATTAATATCATAGTTATACTTCAATGGATTAAATGATACTGTTGTTTCAACCCAAGTGTCGATTAAAAAATACTCCGTTCCAAATCTCTCATCAGTTATCTCAACAAAGTCAAAAGGAGATAGATTTAACTTATCGCTAAAAGGTATTGTGATAGTTGCACTTTTTAATTCTTCTCCTTTGATTTTATTAAAAAGAAATCCATCTACCAAATCATACTCAACACCATTTATCTTTAAATTAGTCATAAGTTCCTCTACCTCCGTCTATTGTTACATTTCCACTTCTTTGATACAACAATGCTGCTTGTTGGTTTGCTTTATCCCTTGCAACAGCATTACTTATTCCTTGTGTAGTAAGTTGTATTCCTACCGCTATTGCACCAACCCAACCAGTAGTAGCAATTTGTGTTACATAACTTGCTACATTTAAAGCATTTTCTATATTCCTCTGCGCTATTGTGTTCCCAGTCATATTACCAAATTGAGCCATACCATAATTAGCAATACTTTTACCTGCGTTTATTAGTGCGTTTGTTATTGCTTTGTCTTTTAAACTTTCGCCACCACTTTTCTTATCTTTGGTAGTAATAGCATTTTCTGTTTGTGTGCTAGTTTCTTGTGTTTTTCTAATTACTATTTCTATTGGTTGTGCCATTCCTATCACCTCTCAAACATAATTGATTAAATAATGATATACCTACTAATATGTACATAATTAACACGCTATAAACACAACACTTCTTGTTGCTGGATTAGTTCTATCATGTACACCATTATACGAAAGTATCCTACAAATATAATTTTCTTCTGTTCCATCATTATATTCTAATTTCAATGTGTAAGTGTCATTTAACAATTTTTTGCCTTGTCGTAATAAAGATAACATAGTATTAAATGGACCTATTTGAGAAAAAGAACCTATTGATATTTGCACATTAGCATTTGCCATCATCGCCTTTTGCAAATTGTCTTTAGTAGTTTTAGCAGGATTTGGTTGAGCAGAATAAGTAATGTTTAGAGATGTATAGTTTATTTCTTTGCCGTTGATAAAAACTTTTGTAACATCGCATATATTTTGAGTAATTAACAAAGTTCCACTCATAAATATTTCTGCTCGTTTTGTATGACCTATTTGTAAGAAGTTATTTGCATCAACTGGTGTGCTATAATCTTGTTTAATATAATCTAACCCTAGCATTGTATGAGAATTGCTATATTTAGCAACAAACAAATCTAATATAGATAAAGTATCATTTACTTCGTTAGCAGCACTATACACATTAAATTGAATAGGAACAAACTTAACATCTCCTACTATGCTACCTGTTAAATGTTTGATAGCAACTAATATTTCGTTATCTTTTGGATTATAGTTAAAGTTTATTTCTTCAACTACCTTTATTATATATTTATCAGTTAATTCTTGTATTGCGTTCTTAATATAATCTTTATAATTCATTAATTACACCATCTTTCCCTGCTATTACACCAGCAGTTCTTTGTATTGTCTTTTCTACCCACAAATAGTTTTGCTTCTCTTGTTGTGGTTTGTTTTTTCTTCTATTTTCATAACTTTGTTGGCTACTAGGTTTTCTATTACCCCAGTTATAGTTAACATATCTAGCATAATTTACACCTTTACTATTTGTAGCATTTGATATTGTTATTATATACCTATCTTCTAGTTCTTGAAATGTTATATTTGCTTTCATGTTACCTGTATCGACAGGGCATGCACTTAATAAGTTTGCGTATAACATGTTAGCAAATACTCCGCTATTCTCCACTCAAATTACCCTTAACTCTTATAATTCTTCTAGTGATAGGTCTACGACTAAATTGTAAACTACTAGGGATTTCTTCTTCTTCCCATGACAACACAACATTAAGCTCTTCACCATAAGTGTTGTAGATATAATCTCCTACCTTAATTTTAATATTATCAGTAGTGATAATAGTATCGTTTTTTGCAAATGTTCTAACTATATTTCCATGTTCATCTTCTTCGTATGTTGGATTTGCTCCTCCAGTTCCTCTAAAGGCATATTTAGGAACTGCACTATGATTTAATATTTCTTCAGTATTAGTATCAGCAGGATATACAAGAAACCTCTCGTATGAGTCTTGGTCTCTGCCTATTCTTAAATCTACGCCCATCTTAATACCTTATAGCACGAATAAACCCAGTTTGATGAAAATAATTCCATGCAATAGGGTCTAATTTGCCATCTCGACCTTTATTTAAGAAATGCCTTACTTGATACATTAAACCATACTTGAAATCTTGTAAATTGCTATCATTAACCATATTTTCACTAAATCCATATTTTCTAAGTTCCATAATTGTAAATCTCTCTACTTCATTTAGGAATCTATCTACTTTACCTTTTGCATTGTCATCATTAGGAAGTTCTATTTCTAAGTCTATGCCATCAAATTTTAAATAATCGCTCTTGTTTAGATACATATTTATTCCTCCTTATAAAAAAAGGGCAAGGGTTTCATAACCCACACCCTCTTGTTTGTGTTTAATTTATTAATTAAGCAGTAACTTTAACGCCTTTTAATACTGCTAAAGCTCTTGAGTTCTTTAATGCAACACCTGCTACAAACTCAACATCTCCTTTATGTACTGCTTTTGCTTCAGTAAAGTCAGGAGTGTGAACAGAGATAATCTTATCTCCTTTTGGTGTAACACCATGTAAAGCATCTAATCCAAAGTTAACTAGGTAGATATTTGATGCTCCACCTGTTACTGGGATAATGTCTTTTGTTGAAGAACCATCAAAGTATTGTCCTAAATCAACAAATCTAACTCCATCATAACCATCAGTAGTTCTTCCAAAAGCATCTTCACTAGATGTTTTATAACCTAAAATTCTTGCTGCTGATTTTAATTTAGAGATAGTTTTAGAGTTTGCTAGAATCATGTCAGGTTTTCTTAACATGTGTGCCATAGCTTCATCTAAAGCTTCTACTAATGCACCAGCACTTGTTTCATCTACCATAGTCAAATCAACATCACTTGCATCAATTTCGCTATCTGTTCCTTCTGCTAATTTAGCCAAACCGTTAAATTCTGTATCAATAGAAGCATCTCCATTGATTAATAGGTGTTGGAATCTACTAACTGTTGCAATTGTTTTTTGTTCTGTTTGGAAAGCAACTTCATTAACTGCTCCACTTGTTTGAGCGATAACTCTATCAATTTCATAAGAACCACCCATTACAACTAAATCAGTTGTTTTCTTTTCTCTTTTTGCTTCTTGAGGTGTGTATTCCTCATTAATTCTTCTACCTGCTGCTGTTGCAGGAGTTTTCAATTGAACATATCCGTATGTCAATGTACTTCCGCCTGTACCAGGACTTACTGCATCATCGAATGTCATAGCATCCAATACTGCACTATTTCTTCTTAATGTGTCAATAACTTGTTGGTCAACTTTATCAGCCATTCCAACTTTAGCTTCTTCTAATGTAACTGCCATTTAATATTCCCCCTTATTTCTTATATTTTTCTTTCATGGCTTCTAACATGGTTTGAGGTTTAGAACTTGTTTTACCACTCAATTCAACAGAAGTGTTAATAGTAGTTGTAGTTGAATTTAATACGTTTTTGTGAGCAGATATATATTCATCTACTCTTGTTTTGTATTCTTCAACCTTTTCATTTTCTTTAGGTTGAACTTTTGAATACACAAACTCAATAAATTCATCATCCACATTTGCTTTTTCAATAATTCTCAAATACCCACTCTTTGATTTTTCTGCTTTTAAAGTGTTTAATTCTTCCCCCATAACTTTATTTTTTTCTAATAGATTATCATAATCTTTTAGTTGGTCTAATCTTTTAATTTGCTCTAAAAGACTATCTATTTCTTCTTTGCTCTCAATCCCAAGTTTATCTAAAAACCATTTACTTTCTTTATAAACTCTTTTGCTTAATTTTTGGTCAAATTCTTCCTGAGTGAAAGTCTTTTGTGTTTCTGTTGGATTTACAGAAGTTTTATCAGTTACTGCTGATTCAGTTAAGTTTTCATCCATTTTATGTCCTCCTATGAGTAATTTATCCTAGTTTTAAAGTTCTAGTAACTCACCTAGTTTTATGGCTCTAGTAACCTATCATTAATAGTATATCAAAAAACGGCTCAAAAATTGCAAATTTTAGGTTTTATAGTATTTTGAATAGTATTTATACCCTAAATCGCTTTTAATCAATCTAGGGTTTTCTCGGGTGTATTCTCTTTCAAGGAATGTGCTGTTATCTTTTACCAACTCTCTTGCTTTGCGTTGATGCACTTTGATATTAGCATTGATTTGTTGCAGTTTCTTCTTTTCTTCTTCTCTTAATTCCCCTGTTGGAGTTTTATCTATTCTTATGTTAGTTTCTTCTGCTTGGAGTTTGTATTTTCTTATTAATCTTTCTTCATACCTTAATTTATCTCTAGCATTTGCCTTGTCTTGTTCATATTTACCATTTAAGAGCATGTCATTTTCCTTTAGCATAGTATTTGTTGACTTCCCACCTAGCACTTCTTCTGTATTCATAGGCATCCATCTATGTCGGCAGTTAGGTCTAGTAGTCAAATAAGGTTCTCCTTCTTCAACATCTTGTTTAACCCTTATATCATTGGTACTTATATAATCTTGTACTTGCTTTCTTGTTTCTTCATCTACCATAGATTCCCAATCTCTATCAATGTATATTTTACCTTGATAATCTACATGGTCTTTAGCGGAATCCCCAAAACTTGACACCAACCAAAATATTAAACCTGCATTTCTTCCTGCTTCTAATTGTGCCTTGTTAGTATATTCTTGTAGCATTGTCCTATTTTTCATATCAGCATAACTTGTAAATGCAACTTTTCTTTTGTCTTTATATGTTACTTTTGCATTTTGTAAACCATTTTTGCTTTGCTCCACTATTTCATTATAGAACTTACTAACATCAGGTTCTTTCATAATAGAGTACTTGCTACCAACTTGTATAATGTTCTTCTTTTGCATTTGCTCTATTGTGTTTGGTAACTTGTTGAGAGTTTTCACACTCTCCATTTGCAAAGCCTTTAATTGCCTATCAAAATTCTCGTTTTTTTGCTCTTTTAGTTCTGCCCTTATATTTGCTAGTTCTTCATCGTTTAAATCCTTATTTTTAGAATTGGAGCGTGTTAAGGCGTATGCTAACAACAATGCTTTCTCAATAGTAGAAAAGAGAGGTTTAACTTCTTTCTTTACAAGCGCGTTAACATCTCTCTTTAATGCTCCTATCTCATTTCTTTGTTTCTTTGCCCATTCAGTAGGTTTATCTTTGTAATGGTTTAGTAGCCTTAAATTAGCCATTGTAACTGCTGTATTATAGATTTGTTCCATTTTAGCACTAATTAACTCTGCTATATCATTAATTGTGTCTTTATCCATAATATATCACCTACGCAATCTCATTAATATTTATTGGCTCACTTGTTTTAGATAATTGTTCTTTGATGTATGCAATTATTTCTTCTCTATTAGGAGCATCTTTGAATACATTATCTACATATAGTTCGACTGTTATAGCTCCACTTTGTAGTGCAGGAAGTAAAGCATTAATTCTTGTGTCTAGGTCATTTAATCCAAAACTATCTAGGTTTTCTTTTGCCTTTTCCATTTCTTCTCCATACCATTTGGCACGGTACTCTTGTTTAGACATAATTCCATTGGTTACATCTGTTCTATCGCTATTCTTCTTACTTTCAGTATCTTCAATAATAGAATCATCAAAGTTTACTACTATTTCATCACCTATTTCAATATGGTCTAGTGTAAACTCATTTGTTAAGTATACTAACATTTCAACCATATCTTTTAGTGCTTTTTCTAGTATTATTTCATGTTTCTTTATACTTCTAAATAAATCACTATTTTGAGCAATTATTCCAGTGGCAGTTTGAATAGGTCTACCTCCACCACCTGCTCCAAATGTGTAATAGTTCTTACCAAATCCTACACTTGCACTAAATAAATTTAATTGTTCTTGTAGAGATAATGACAAATCAGTTGTTCTTAATTGACTTGCTAGTTCATGTATTAATTGTTCATCTCCACCTGCATCGCTAGGAATAGTGTAGTAGACAATATCATTAGGGTCAAAAGCACCTATAAAATTACCATTTTCATCAGTATCTATTAAAGATGAACTAACCATTACTCTTCTTCTTCCTAATTGAACTTCCATATCAAAAGCATCATAATTTGTGTCTATTGCCTTCAATATATCAATAGCATTTGCAAATATACTTATGCCTAAAGGGCTATCTATATCCATGTTATTTGCTATATTTGGTTTATATATTTGGTACAAAGGTTTCTTGCTCTTTGTGTGAAATGTAAATTCTTTGCTTGTTGTTGCTATATTGTTTTTGACTTCTACTACTAGGTTAATAACATCATATTCTTCATTTTCGTTTAACTTGTGTATTGATATGTTTGTAGCATTTGTATCTTCTTTAACAAAGGCACATTCCACCAGTTCTCCGTTCCTATATGTTATTGGATATACATTTTTAGCGGTTATATAATCTAACTTGGCTTTTGCTTCTTTGGTTTTAACTATAACTCCCTTATCTGTAATTGTTAAATTTTCTAAACTTTCTACTGTTGCACCAATAGACAAAGCAAATGTTTTTTCTAGTAAAGAGTTTGCCCTAACCCAGAAATTATTAGAAAGTAACAAATCATCTAATTTCGGTTGGTCTTTAATTGTAATTGAGCATTTTTCATTTAATAGCAAGTTTGCCCAATCTTCACAACACTTTTTAGCAATTCTTAAAGTTTTCCTGTTTACATCAACATAGGTCTTACCTGTATATATCGTATACTTATGGAAGTCTTTAACATATCCTCTATACCATTCTTCCCACAAACTTAAATATTCACTTTGAGATTCAATTTTTCTCCCCTCAAAATACTTGCTTATATATGATGTAATATCTAACATTCTTTTCCTCCTCCTGTCTGTAATAAACTATTCATAAACGGCTCTATTGAGTATTCCATAGCATCTATTGTATCTATGTCTGTTGTGCCATCATCTAGTCTTGTATCTGCATGTTTATCATCCCACACCGCATTTTCTAAAGCCTTACGCACATTTAGACACCTTCGCATCAAATGGAATCTACCCTGAGCCATTAACTTTTGCACTAATAATATTCTATCTTTTATTTCTCTCTTTTTAGCATTAAATATTTGATTTACTAATCCTGCCTTTTGACTTGCTATCTTTAAACCTCTTATAAGTACTTGTTCAGCACTATCTGGATAACTTGTTATAGGTTTCTTATACTTATCATAACACATCTTCACAAACTCTACATACAACTTATCTAGTTCGGCAGGACTTACATTTGTTTCTATCTTCTTATCTTCTAGCACGATTACATCTTCAAACCTATTTGTGAACCCTGTGCAGACAAATGTGTGTTTAGAGTTAGTTCCACCAAAATCCACTCCTATATTTATTGCCATTAAATTTTTTGGAACTTCATCATAGATATATTTATCAGGTTCGTCTGCAAACTTATCATATATCAACCCTTCTGCTCTAACCCATTGACCTAATATATATCTCTTGTAGAAAACACCTGTATAACTTCTGCGATATTCTTCCTTTGTTTCTTCACTTAATGCAGGATTGTTATCTAAATCAAAATGTATTCTTAACGCTTTCTTTTCTTCAGCTTGTTCTATCCATTCTTTAAGAAACCAATGCTCAGGACTTTCTGGGTTGCAGTTAAAAAACTTCTTGCTACCTTGAACAGAACACCTTGCTATTGCTTGTTCTACGAAGCTTCTTGGTTGTAAAGCGACTTCATCTACTAATATTCCTGCCAATGTAATACCTTGAATTAACTGATAAGAACTTTCATCTTTACCGCCAAATACATAATAGTAATTTGTTATATTACCTCTCTTAATAGTTAATAGATTGTTGCTAGAACTATAAACCATGTCGTAAGTTTCTCTTAGATACTTTATTTTCATTAATTCCTTTATGACATTTCTTTCCGTACTCTTAACGGTCTTTCCACAAATACCGAAGTTTTTGCCATTAAATGTATTCATACTCCAAGAGATAAAAGAAACGCCCATTACCATAGTTTTTCCTGTTCTTACTGCTCCGTCTCCAATTAAACTATTATACTCCGTGTATGGAAATTGTAATATTTTTAATTGTTTCTCACTAAACATTATTTCTTACCTAAATTTTCTATTGTTTCTTTAATAGCAGTACTTAAACCGTCATCTTCCATTTTTTGAGTCGTAATATCTAAGTTTTCTTTTTGACCTAAGTATTGCTTACCTAACCATATAAGCATCGAACTATTACCCTTCTTAGCACAATCATACTGCCATCTTCTCAATGACATTTTTCCCTTTTCTTGCCCCATTTTATACAAGTCCACAAACCTCTCATCTGCTCTTAGTGTCTTGACATTAACTCCTAAGCATGAGGCTATCTCATCTTGTGTACATTGAATAAGTGCTAACTTCTCTATCATATCATAGTCAAGTTGTTTCTTAGGTCTACCGCCTTTGTTCTTTTCTTCTGCCATTACTCACCATCTCGTTTCTGTTCTATTAATTTAATATCTTCGATTTTCTTTTCTTCTTTCTTCTTGTCTTTGTTAATTATAGTAGGTATTACACCCTTAATACAAACAAATAACACAACCACCATAACCATAACACAAATAAATCCTATAACTATTGGTGTATTGCAACAATCTACATTAAATTGAAATCCTAGTTCCATAATATCACTCTCCTATAAATAGTATATCATTTTTGTCAATAAAAAAGGACACCCTAAGGCATCCAAGTATTATTATAATTATCTCTAAAAGTATAATGAAAGAAAAAAGGTAAGAAACAATTATAATATTTCTATTTGAGATGATAGATAACTTCATGAGATAGTTTTATTTGTCCTCATGATAACAAAGCATATTATTGAGAAGGGAGTCTACTATCTCCCTCATTATTAGTATATCAATTTTTCACTTAATTGTTGCTCTAATATCTATTCATATAAGCAATAAAATTACTGCACTCATCCAAGTCATCAAATTCCTTGTAGGTCATTACTCGTGGGCAGAATATTCGTTGCTCGCCGTTCTCATCAACTATCAACCTGTCAAAGACTTTCTTTCCATCGAGCATATAGCAAGTGCTTGCCAATTCTTCCTTGACTACCACCAAATTGTATAGTCCGCTTTCAGTTAGTTCCGCTATGTATTTTTTCATTATTTCTCTCCTCTTATCGGCATTATCACCAATGAACTTAAACTATGAATTATTTTGAATTGTCCACAATGGTTGAATATTCTAAACATTCCTGTTTCTTCGCTATCAATAGCAATGGAATAATCAGTATATTCTGCTTCGCCATAGTTAACAAAGTCTATAACATCATGACACCCTATTTTCTTGTGGTATCCATCTTTTGCTCTATAACCATAACTCTCGTATATTTTATAACCACTATCGTGCTTTCTATTTGTTATTATTATGGTAATTGTATCGACTATTAATCCTTGTGTCTTTTCCCATTCTTCTTGTGGCAATTCTTTTAATTTATCTTTATAACTCACTTAAATCTCCTCCTTGTAATTTTCCCACCACTTTTTCACTTTCTTATATTCCATTGGTGTTATTTTGTCTAATTCTCCAGTAGGAACATTTCCTAAACCAATTAAATCACACCATTCACTAGTTGGGTTATCGCTAGAATAGAATGCTAAATGTTTTCTAAATATATACAATATTTCTAAATCTTTCTTAACATTCTCAAGATTTCTAATTTCTTCATCTTGGTCAAGTTGTCTATTTCCACCTTTTTTCAACCAATTTAATTCACCTTTGATATACTTTAAACTATCCACCCTTCATCAACTCCTCTAGCAGTTCTCCTTGTTCTGGTGTAACAAACATATTACAACTAACTTCAATTATAGGTTGATTGCAAATGTTACTTGTTTTAGTAATTTCTAAATTATATTTCAAAATCTCAAAAGCCATCTTGTATTTGGTTAGTTCTCCTTTTAATTTCATGTTTTCATCATGTAAAGTTTCACATATATAACTTAATTTTTCGGGAGTATCTTCTACCCAATAACTTTTATTATTCTTGTGTTTCTTAGTTGTCATTCTCATCACTCCTTTTCTTCTATGTTCCACTCATCTCCATAGCATTTAACTAACTTAAATTTGTTATCGTATCGTTCTTTCAAATATTTCCTAGCATCTTTTAATTTAGAAAACCAACAAATTCCATAATCATCAAAATAATGTTCACATCTAATTTCTTCAATGTAACTAGTATTAAATATAGATTCAGTGATAAAAGTTTCTTTACTCTTCATATATACTTTATCTTTACTTACACAAAAAGGCTCTCCATCAACATAAGTTAAAATATAAACATAAGAGTTTAATCTTGGATTTTTAATCATTCTCATTCTCATTCACCTCCAACCATTGTTTTAATTTTTTCACATCTGCTACTTTTAGTTTAGTTAACCTATCTACTGCTTCTATACAAATATCATTATCTTCTAACAATATATCTGCTTCGGCTACTTTATCATAAAAACGAAATCTTGCTTTATCAAAGATTTTCCTAATTATCTCCAAAACCTCTAAATCTTGTTTGATTTGTTCTAGTTCTTTTAATTGTTCTAATAAAACTTTCTCATAATAATAAGGACTAACCTCTTTTATATTGCTTTTTGATATTTCTATGTAATCAATTTTTTCATTCACAATTTCCAAACTTTTCATCTAATCACTCACTTTCTCATTAGGTTTCTCGAGCCACCAAGTCTTGCCATAGTCTTTTAACTCAACAAATGTGGCACTATCTGTTGTAAAGTACCATTCACAATCATCTTCATCATTAAAAAGGGAAGTATAAGAAAAATCAATATTATCTCCATCGTCATAGTAAATCCCATCTTTCAACGCCTTAAATAGCACTTCTAATGGTATGCCTAGTTCCATTGATAGTTCATCATATATTTGTTCTTTTGTTTTCATTATATCTCACTCCTTTTACTATATCTCTTATTGTGGTTTTAGAAACCCCATATTTTTTTGCTAAACCCCTTTGAGATATGTTTAAGTTTTTGTATTTATTTCTTATTTCACATGCTAATTCATAATTAAGTTTTGGTTTCCTATCTTTAACTATTATTGATATGTTATCTAATGTTTTATAACCATTATCATATCTGTATTGAATAGTTTTCAAATCAATACCTGTTTCGTTTGATATTTCTTCTAGAGTTTTACCTTCTATTTTTCTAGTGTTTCTCTTATTTATGCTTTGTTGTTTTGGTGTAGCCCATCTACAATTTGAAGGTTCATAGTTGCCATCGTTGTCTATTCTATCTATTGATAAATCTAAACTTGCACCATTTTCTATACACCATTTGTAAAATGAATCACTATCATTTAACCATTCTTCACATATAACAATTCCTCTGCCACCATAGTTGTTGTATGCTTTACAATTTTTGTTGTAGCATCTTTGCTTCATGTCACTTAGTGTTTGTTTCAATTTCTTAGTTAATCTTTCCATCACTCATCACTCCCATCTATTATTCTCTAGGCATAAACGCATCTGCAAAAATCATTATAATTTCTAGTATTAATAAAATTCCTAAAATAATATGGCTCAAACCACTAGCAAATTCCATACAAAATAAAGTTATAATAATCATTAACCAATAAAATTCCATCACTCATCACTCTCCCATTCAAACTCTCTCAATTTCCCATTTTTTACAAAGCAGTTCACACAGAACTTTGCTCGTTTCTTGATTTTCCGCAGGCACACAGGACACGCATAGACTGGTCTTTTCATTGGGTAATACTTAATCTCCATTGGTTTCATAAACCTTGCTCCTTGCTTTTTCTTATTTCCCTATCTCTTATGTATATGAGAATATCTTTAGTGGTAGTTTCTTTTAATATATCTAGTGCCTTTAGTAGGTACTCTTTATCAAACCAACCAAAGTGTGTTTCTCTAACATATAAATCTAATTTATGAGCCAAGTAGCCATAGCAATCTCTCCTGCTTAATTTTTCTTTTTTCCAAAACTTATCAAATATATTGTGGCACTGCATTTTTAAATCTCTTAATTCTTTATCTGCAAATCTACCTAACGGAATTTTATCTTTAGTGTTATGAACTCCTACATAAGCCCCACACCAATCACAAACATAGCAACCACCATTACCATACAATTTGCCGTATATTTCATCATTTGTGGTGTATCTAATGAGGTCGCTCCCACAATTACTGCATTTAGTGGGTATTTTACTAAAATCAAACTTCAATTTCATCTTGAACCGTGCCTCTCATAGCCCTTGTCAATAACCTTGCCCCTAGTGTTCCCATTAATGCAAGCACCATAGATATTGGTTTTTGAAGCCTTGTGCCTCTTGTCAAATTCTTGTGAGTAGCAATTCCAACCGCATTGAAACTCCCCGTCAACTTGGTAGGCGTACTCTTTCCAGTTCCCACTAAACTTTATCTTCTCCCCACAACAACTACATTTATACTCTTTTTTCATTGTCATTTCACCTCTATATTATTTCGTTCATCCACTTCTTATATTCTTTTTCATAAAATTCAATCGTGCCTTTTGGAAGAAACAGGAAGTCCTCCAAGTAAATCGCCGTTCGCCTAGTCAACTCGCACTTGCCATCTAGGTAGTTCTGCACGAACTTAGGCACATTCGCATAGTTGATTTCGTAGGTGGTTAGTAGGTTTCTAGTGTTCTTCATTAATCCACCCCCATAGATTAAATAATTCATTTAATAGTTGGTGTTCTTGAATTGTGATATACTTTGAAGAATATTCCTCAAAAGCACCACAATCTTCTTCTTTTTTGTATGTTTTTTGGTGTTTATCAATATATATACTTATCTTATTATCAATTTTAGATTTTAATTGTATAAGACCCAACCACGCTTTTTCTATATTCGCCTCATACCCCAACTTCTCAAAATCCTTTAATACTTCTTCCTCATTTCTCACTCAAATCACCCAACACTTTCTCCAACTGTTTCAACTTATGTGGGTATGGCTTTGTTTCGCCACTTTCCCACCTTCTTATTGTTTCCCTTGAAATCCCTGTCATTTTCTCTAGTTGCAATCGGCTATAACCCAACTCTAGTCGCCTTTTCTTGTATTTATTCATTGTTCCACTCCTAACCATTCTTTAATTAAAATAAGTTCTTCCAATGTTAATTTTCTTTCTTCATTTGTTAAAGCACTATTATAATCTTCCAATAAATCTTCTGTTTCTAAAACTTCTCCCATAATACTAATAAACATTATCTCAACTTTTTTCTTTCTTAATATTTCCAAAACACTTAAATCTTTTTTTATTCTCGCCCATTGTTCTATTGTTATATAAACATAATGACTGCTATCTAAAAAGTTTTCTGGAATATCATCATCTATATTTTTATCATTTATATCATTCATTTGGCACAAACCTCCATATCTTATTTATCACTAACTCTGCCTTGCCATTGCTATATAGCCAATATTTTATTTCGTTATCTTTAACATCAATTTGAAACCAATCCTTGCCAGTTTCTCCCATGTAGAAGAAGTTAGCCTCAATGGTATTCAACTTTACTACGCAATTATCATATCTAAACTCACCTTCAATATGTGCAGTTCCTATCTCGCTATTAGCATACAATGGTTCTTCAAACTTAATCGCAAACATATCTATTAGGTAGTCGTTGTCAACTTCAAACTTCAATTCGCCATTGTAGATAAGTTCATAAGTTCCAAACTCACTATCCATTTGCCCATGCTCATTTTCAATTATCGTTTTAGGCTCGTAAATTTGTTCAATTTTGCTTGTTTCTTCCTTTGGGGTATAATTCCCCTTGTTTTCGCTTTTGCACCCTGTAAGGCATAAAATTAGGGCGATTATCAATAGTTTCTTCATTACTCGCATAAACTCCTATCTACTTCCATATCATCAATATCATCTCTAGTTGCTTCGTAGCGGTTTTCAATGAAATATTCCATCGCATCAGTTTCGTAATAATCTTTTAATATATCCTCTGCTTTCTTTATCAAATTAAACCAATCTAAGACTTCCCAACCATCTAATTCATCTATAATTTCCAATAGCACTAAACTACTTTGATTATCCCTGCCTATAATTTTCATCAATTCATCTGCTATTGTTTCTTTAACCTCATCTATATCTATATCATAGTGAAACTCATCAAAATCGTATTTTTCCCATCCTTCTTCCTCAGCAAATCTGCTATTAAATTGATACCATAATCTAACTTTCTTATTGTCTTTTACAAATTCTAACATTTTAATTTCCCCCTTCTATAATTCCAATTCAGTTTGCTCAAAGTCCGTGAATATAGTGGTTTGCCCATCTTTAGTTATTCCGTTGAGCCTGTCTTGTGCTATCTTAAAATACTTCTCGTTAATCTCAAACCCTATGTATTGTCGACCTGTTTCCTTACAAGCAACCGCAGTAGTTCCACTACCTAGAAAGCAATCTAGCACTATGTCGTTTGGTTGCGTTGAATGTAGTATGTGTCTTTCAACTAAATCAAGTGGTTTAATTGTTGGATGCTCATATAAATCTTTATCTCCTTTATTAATAGGACTTACATACCATTTGCTCTTTAATTCATAACCATCATTGTATCTAGGTGTTCCTTCTTCCTTAAAAAGTAAACAATACTCTAAATCTGGTAAGTGCGTATTGTTTGTAGATGGAATAGGATTGCTCTTACACCACACCAATAAATTAAATCTACAATTCTTCTCTTTTATAAAATAATTCATAATATCTAAAATTTGTTCCTTACTACACCATATATATATATATATATTCTTCATGACTCTACATAATTCATCGAATATAGAATAGTCAATTCCATCTCTTATATTCGCTAATGTTTCATAATTTAATTTTTGGATTCTTTTAGCAACTTCGCTAGTTCCTCCACCACCACTTTCAATCAAATACGGAATATCAATATAAACTAAATCAATACACTTATCAGGTAATTCTTTAATAGCATTGTAGCAATCTTCATTGTAAATTTTGTTAGTTTCAAATCTTCCTAGTTTCACATCATCACCCCACAAACTCAATCTTAAACTTCTTCGCAAACTCTTTCAGGAACTTCGCACATTCCTCTTTGCTCTTGGACTTCTCTATCGTGTTGTCTAGTATGTCCTGCCAATCCTTAATCGTTAGTTTTAGTGTTGTCATTGTTTATCACCCTTTCCAATAATTTTTTGTCCTTCTTACTCAATAGCCCTTTGCAATAAAAAGTAAATTGTTCTTCTTCTCTATGAGATACTGGTTGACAATTAAATCCCATTTTCTTTTTCAAGATTAATTTTAATTTTTGATAATTCTCTAAATCTTCCTTAATTGTTTTCAATGCAAATTCATCTAACGAGGTAATCACTTCGTTATTCATACTTAACCACTCTAAATTTGCTTCGACAATATCTAAACTTTTTAATTTGTTCATTTTAATTCCCTCACTTTCTTATTCTTCTATCAACCAATCAACAACATCTTCCATATAAATCCCATAAAATCCCATATTCAATAATTCTTTTGCGACTCTTATTGCTCCATATAATTGTTGAAGTTCTTTACTAAAATCAATTTTTGTTTCCTTAAAAGATTTAATCATTTCAACTTGCTTCCTAATAAAATCAACGCTCCATAACTTTCTAATAATTTCTTCCTTCTTCATTTGTCCTCACCTTTTCCCTTTCCTTGACAATTAAATATTACAACTTGTTGCAACTTGTGTCAACGAAAAATGTACTTTTTGATTAATTTTGTGTAAAAAAAGAGAAATTAATCTAAATAATTCCTCTTAATAATGCTCATAAACTCATCTCTTGTGTGATTTTCTTCGTATTTTTGTTGTGCAAGTTGTTTTAGTTCTTGGTCTAGTTTAGGGTTAAAATGCACTCCTTCGTTACTTCCATTGTGATGTTTGTAGCATAGATATACCCATGCACCAATATTTTCACTATTGTTTCTATTTGCACCGAAATAAATGTGGTGTTTATGTATATTAAAAGTTGTTCCACAAACATAACATTTCTTTTCTTTGCTAATCAAACTCTGCATTATCTTTAGCCTCCTGCCATTTCCATCTTATTGTTCCCATTTTTCTTGATACCCTTTCTTTTCTTATACCCATAAATGATGCTATCTCTTTGTTAGAAAAACCACATGCCTTATATACAAGAATTTCTTTTTCTTCTTCAGTTAGTTCCTTTGGCAGTTTGATATTATATTTTGGTTCTTCTTCATTAGGTATTATTTCCACTAAAGGAGTATCATCTTCGTAGCCATCTAAAGTAAGAGCATGAGTTAAACAATCTCTATCTTGTTTAATCTTTTCTCTTAACACTTCATTTCTCATTATCTTGTAGGCAAAGGAAGAAAAGGTATAACCTAATGTAGCATCAAACTTTCTTGCTGCTTTAATAAGTCCTGTTGCTATAACTCCATACCATTCCTCAATATCTAAATGGTACTTAATTGCAAAGTGGTATATCATGTTGTGATTATCAACTATAAGTTTATCTGTATCCATCACCTAGAACCTCCTCCCAGTAAGTCATTTCAACTCCTGCTTCATATCCTAGTTGTTTAACTGCTTCAACCAATAAAGCAAATTCTTTTTTATCCATTTTACTGCTTCCATAAAAAACTCTATAAATAGCAGTTTCTTTTTCTTCATTATAAGGTTTAACATATTGTACTGCTCTAAAGTTTTCTCTTAACGCTTTTTCTATATCGTTCTTACAGCAGATATATTCATACTTGGCTCCTGCTTTTAGTAATGCCGTAATGTACAAGTTCATCTCCCCATCAGGACTTGCTACACCGTTTATTTCTTCATCTATAAGGCTCAATAACTTCCATAATAGCCTATTTTGTTCTAATGTCCTATTATCTCTATATTTCTTTATTTCTAACGAGTATTTATCATCTTTTAATTGGTTTAGTAATTGTTGTTGTGAATAGTTAGTAATAGCAAAGGAAACTATTGTGTTTCCCTTACCATCTTTTACTATGTCTTTCAACTCACCTATTAATTTCATTTAATTAGAAAGGCAAATCTGATTCAAGTATCTCAAAATCATTACTAGAATTATTAACTACTTCTTCTTGCTTAAATTCCTTTTTATTAGACATTAACTCTATGCTATTAACAACTACTCTATAATCTTCTCTCTTTTGTCCGTTGGTTTCATATTTATTTACTTGCAAAGAGCCACTAATAACTGCCTTATCTCCTTTTTGTGCATATCTTGATAAATACTCTGCTTGATGATTCCAAGCCACAAATTTAATAAAATCCGTAGTTTTTTCATCTCTCCTAACTGCTAATGTATTAATTGCGTATTGCTTATCATTATTTGTTTTCTTCAATTCTATGTTATCTGTTAATCTCCCACTAATTGTTATGTTGTTCATTATTTAACCCTCTTATATTCTACATTTAGTTTTTCAAGTAAGTCTTTTATCATTTCCATTTCGCCTTTAGTAGCACAAATTTCTAAAGTTATATTATGTTTGGTATTATCATCATTATTTACTACACTTTTTATAACATTTTTTCTTTCATTATATTTTTGCATTGTTCCTGCTAAATCAAGAGATTTTTTATAATCATTTAATAATTCCGCTTTTTCTATATTACTTGTAGAAAAATTTTCTATTGCCAATAGTTCCCCTTTTATTTTTTCTTCAATAGCAATAAGTTCATCTTCTATTGTTGTTATTGAACAAGTTTTGTTCAGCCATTCTTCTTTAAAAATTAAATCCAAATATTCAGCTAAATTATATTTTTCTAAATATTTAATAATAAGTTCTTTTTTTGCATCTTTTTGTTTTTGCTCAAAGTCTTTTATTTGAATATCTATTTTTGAATTTACATTATCAATAATAGAAACTATTTCTTTAACATCTTTTTCAAATTGTGTTAAAGGTGTAGAATACTCTGCCTTAATTAACTTTCTCTTATCTTCAATGGTTTTAATAACCTTATTTAGATTTGCTCTTATTTCTTTAAAATCTTTTATTTCTTCATAATCTGTAATTATTAAGTTATCAAATTTTTTAATATATTCTTCAACTTCATTTTTAACTTTTTCTTTATTAAAATTAACTTCTCCTACTTTATACTCTATTTCATTAATAATTTCTAATTGTTGCATTTTTTATCCCCCTTAATCAACTTATATATAACATACTTAACCGCATCTCCATAACGATTAGTTGTGTGTTCCCATTCATTTTCTATATTCCAACCTTCTTTTCTAAGGTTAAATATAACAGCACTTATTCTAGTAATTCCATACTCTTTTATGGCTTCCCATGATGTTATTTCTCCATAATCCCATAAATGAGCCAAAACTCTATCTTTTTGACTTAATCTATTAGCCATTTTCTTTCTCCTTGCTTCTTATTAAGAAAGCCAATATTTGATTATATTGTCCTAGATTAAACTTCTCATCTAATTCTTTTCTTCCACTACTTTCTTCTAGTTTGGTTGCTATCCATGTTTTAGTTTTTTCACTTTTCAAATCTATTCCAAGAACTTTACATCTATTCTCTAGTTCTATTCTTTCTAGTTGTTTTTCATCCATTTGGTCTATTCGGTTGTCTTTGCTTTCTTCTTCAGGCAAATCTTCTCCTGCATAGATATATAACCCTAAACCATGTCTAGCAACTGCTTTTGTCAAACTTCTTTGAATAGTTTTGTTGACATCAAACGAATTAACATTTTCTAAAGGTATTGATTTGTTCTTGTAGTCCATCACAGGCAATTCCTCTATATGTTCTATACCATTAATAACTACTCCTGTTTTAACCCAACAAGTCTTTCCATCCGTATAATAGTTGCATACATAACCTTGTGGATTTGTGGTTTCATAGATAATATATGTTGCATCAGGGAATTTCTTTTTCACTTCTCCCCATGCCCAAGCCCAACTTAAATAAGTTAGTCCATTTTTCTTTTCTGTTTTGTCATTGACATTTATTGAATTTAATAATTCAAAATAATTCTTTTCTTCCATTGTTTCTTACCTTTCCTTTCTTATTTAATTTCATTTACTTCAACTCCAAGAGCTATTGCTAATTTACTCCAAGTTTCAGGTTTTGCTTTTGTGTATCCTTTTTTTTCTATCAGGTTTATCATCCACCTACTAACATTACTCCTCCTTGACAACTCAGCAATAGTAACACCTTTTCTTTCTCTTATTTCCTTTAGCATTAATTACACCTCCTTTTTTATATTTACTTTTATATACTTGC